>NZ_JACJFD010000013.1:0-35923 GCF_014164415.1 Pseudoalteromonas sp. SG43-1
GGCGATTTAATCGCGGCGTGAGGTTTGTAACCTAGCGGGCTAAGTAAAAACCGAGCAAAGCTTCCGCGTCCTGCTCACGCCCCTTACCTACATCCATGTAGGCAACAAAGAGTAAATTGCCCCTAAGCAGAACCCTTCGGGCAGCGCATGTTTGGCATTTATTCCACGTTATCGCCTATTTATGGGGAATAACCACACTGCATAGGCTCTGCCTTGCCTAAATACCAAACATACTGCTGCAAATTCAACCTCGAAAGATAAACAGGCCCTAATAATGATCAATTATAAATTGATCTATTATCTAATTTTAGGGTCTAGTTCGCCGCTTAAGTATTTAAGGTGCATTTCATCAAGTGAAATTGGCTTAATTTTACTAGCCTGACCAGAAGTACCAAACGAGTTATAGCGTGCAACGCAAATCTCTGTCATTGCTTTTGTAGCTTCAGCTAGGTATTTACGTGGATCAAAGTTAGATGGGTTAAGCGCCATATGACGGCGAATTGCACCGGTAGATGCTAAACGTAAATCGGTATCAATATTTACCTTGCGAACACCAAACTTAATGCCTTCAACAATCTGCTCAACTGGCACACCATAAGTTTCTGGAATTTCGCCACCGTACTGATTAATAATTTCTAACCATTCTTGAGGAACTGAAGATGAGCCATGCATCACTAAGTGCGTGTTAGGAATACGGGCATGAATCGCTTTAATGCGATCAATCGCTAAAATGTCATCTGTTGGTGGGCGAGTAAATTTATAAGCACCGTGTGAAGTACCGCAAGCAATTGCAAGTGCATCAACGTGTGTTTTATTTACAAAATCAGCCGCTTCTTCAGGGTCTGTTAGCATTTGATCAGTTGTTAATAACCCTTCTGCGCCAACGCCATCTTCTTCGCCAGCTTCACCTGTTTCAAGTGAACCAAGTACACCTAGCTCGCCTTCAACCGATACGCCACAGGCATGCGCCATCGCAACAGTTTCGCGCGTTACTTCTACATTGTATTCGTAGCTTGAAGGGGTTTTTCCGTCGCTCATTAACGAGCCATCCATCATTACTGATGAAAAACCAAGCTGAATTGAACGCTGACACACACCTGGCGATGTGCCGTGATCTTGATGCATTACAACTGGGATATGTGGCCATTCTTCAACGGCTGCTAAAATCATATGACGAATAAATGGAGCACCAGCATAAGCACGTGCACCAGCTGATCCCTGAACGATTACTGGGCTGTTTGTTTTGTCAGCCGCTTCCATTATTGCGCGCATTTGCTCTTGATTGTTAACATTAAAAGCAGGTACGCCGTAACCATGCTCTGCTGCATGATCTAAAAGTTGTCGCATACTGATTAAAGCCATTGGGTATTCTCCAATTTATCGACAGTAGTTCCCTACCATCTAGTTTGAACGGATGTGTTAGTTTGGCGTTATAACAACGCCACGAAAAACCACTGCTTTGCAGTAATATTCCGTCTAAATTAACGACTAAATTAGGGTGAGAGGTATTTAGTAATTAATTGTCGGTGAGGGCTATTACCCCCTCACCTTACGCCACTAAAATTACTTAGCGCGCGACTCTAGCATTTCAACTGCTGGAAGTTTTTTGCCTTCTAAAAACTCTAAGAACGCACCACCACCAGTAGAAATATAAGATACTTTATCGGCAATGCCGTATTTATCGATTGCGGCTAAGGTATCACCACCACCCGCAATTGAAAACGCATTTGAGTTAGCAATTGCTTGTGCAATAGCACGAGTACCATTACCAAACTGGTCAAACTCGAACACGCCAACTGGACCATTCCATACAACAGTGCCTGCATTTGCAATAATTTTTGCAAGCTTGCTCGCTGTATCAGGGCCAATATCAAAAATCATATCATTGCTTGTTACTTCGCTTACATCTTTAAGTGTAGCTACAGCAGATTCAGAAAACTCATTACCAACAACTACGTCAGTCGGTACCGGAATTTCACCATTATTAGCAATTGCTGCTGCACATAAACGGTTCGCTTCTTCCATTAAATCAGGTTCGTAAAGCGATTTACCAACTGGGCTACCTGATGCAGCAATAAAGGTATTTGCAATACCGCCACCAGTAACTAATTGGTCAACAATTTTAGAAAGTGAATCTAAAACGGTAAGCTTAGTAGATACTTTAGAACCACCAACAATCGCCACTAATGGACGAGCTGGATTATCAAGTGCTTTGCCTAACGCTTCGAGCTCAGCCGATAACAGCGGACCTGCACATGCAACATCGGCAAATAAGCCAACGCCATGGGTAGATGCTTGTGCACGGTGAGCCGTACCAAATGCATCCATTACATATACATCACACAGTGCAGCTAGTTGCTTAGATAACGCTTCGTCGTTTTTCTTCTCGCCTTTGTTAAAGCGTACATTTTCAAAAACAACCACTTCGTTATCAGCAATATCAACACCGTTTAGGTAATCTTTTTCTAAACGTACAGTTTGCTCTAGGGCATCGTTTAAGTAATTAGCTACAGGTGCAAGCGAAAACGCTTCATCGTATTCCCCTTCCGTAGGACGGCCAAGGTGTGACATAACCATTACTTTAGCGCCTTTCTCAAGGGCTAGTTTAATAGTAGGTAGTGCTGCACGAATACGCGCATCTGACGTCACTTTACCTGCTTTAACTGGTACATTTAAATCTTCACGAATTAATACGCGTTTGCCGTTTAAATCTAAATCTGCCATTTTTATGACCGACATGAACATCTCCTTAGTTAACGATACTGAACCTGAAAAATACGTTTAAAATTATTATATTAATAAATTACTTATTCACTGCCATCATAGCACGCGCTGTGTCGAGCATACGATTAGCAAAACCCCATTCGTTATCACACCATACTAATAACTTTATCAGTCGTTTGTGACTAACACGTGTTTGTGTGCCATCAATAATACAAGAATGTGGGTCGTGATTAAAATCAACCGATACAAGCGGCTCTTCGGTATAACTTAAAATACCTTCTAAGCGGTCTTTTGCTTGTGCTTTAAGTGCATTATTTACTGCATTTAAATCTACATCGGTATTAACCGTTACACTTAAATCCATTGCCGTGACATTTATAGTAGGTACACGTACGGCGATGGCTTCAAAACGGCCTTTAAATTTAGGTAAAATACGGTCTATACCACGAGCGAGCTTTGTATCAACTGGAATAATTGATTGGCTTGCAGCGCGAGTACGGCGTAAATCATGATGATAACCATCAATCACTTGTTGATCGTTCATCGACGCATGAATCGTTGTAATAGCGCCCGACTCAATACCAAATGCATCATCTAATACTTTAATAACCGGCACAACACAGTTAGTTGTACACGATCCGTTAGAAACAATTGTGTGCTCGCTTTTAAGCTCATCGTCGTTAATGCCATACACAATCGTAGCATCAAC
Source organism: Pseudoalteromonas sp. SG43-1 (assembly GCF_014164415.1). Lineage (NCBI taxonomy): Bacteria > Pseudomonadati > Pseudomonadota > Gammaproteobacteria > Alteromonadales > Pseudoalteromonadaceae > Pseudoalteromonas > Pseudoalteromonas sp. SG43-1. The sequence goes on from NZ_JACJFD010000013.1 coordinate 3,434, forward strand.
ATCGTTATCGGCCGGATGCGAAAACAACACCTTTTTAGCACCTGCGGTAATATGTAACTGCGCATGTTCACGCGAGTGGTAAACACCCGTACATTCAAGTACAACGTCTACATCGAGCGTTTGCCAAGGTAATTCAATTGGGTTTTCTTCACAAAAAAGTGCAATGGTATCGCCTGCAACACTAATGGTGTCTTCACCAAGTTTTACAGGAAAAGAAAAACGACCGTGGGATGTGTCGTATTTTAATAAATGAGCAATAGCTTCAGGATCAGCAAGTTCGTTAATCGCAACAATTTTTATATCGTCGCTCAAACCAGACTCGTATAACGCGCGGACAATATTTCGACCAATACGACCAAAACCATTAATTGCAAGTTTGATTGCCATGAAATATAAAATCCACTCTTTTAGCGTGCAGATAAAGGCAATACGCCTTTTAGATGTCTGTATTGTAATCGACCTTGCATCTGATTATAAGAGGGAAGCATTAGAAACTTTAAATTAAGGTTAAAGAGCTTACGCATTGCAAGCTCTTTGATGGGTCTGACTTTTAAAATTAAGTTTTTTATACTAAATTTTTCAAAGCGTTAATTATATCTTCTGGCTCAGAACGAGTACGATAATCAACATCAACATAACGCCAAGTCACTTTACCTTGTTTATCTAAAACAAAGGTGGCAGGGATCGGTAAAACACTACTATTGCCATTGTTAACCGACTCTAAATCTAGGCCTCGGTCTACTCGCATATGCTCGAGTAAAAATGTGGGCACTTGCCATGCTACGCCGTAGCTTGCTGCTACATCGGCATTTTGATCACTCAGCACTAAAAAATCCATGTTACTTATATCGCTTTCGCTCATTGAGCCATCGGGTACTTGCGGGCTAATAGCCACCAGCTGCGCACCTAAAGCATGAATTTCAGGTAAACGTGACTGCAGTGCTTTCAGTTGTAAATTACAGTACGGACACCAACTACCACGATAAAAAGTAACAACCACAGGCCCTTTAGCAAGTAACTCAGTTAACTGCACCGATTGACCATGTTGATTTGGTAACTCAAAACTTGGTGCAATTTGGTTTAAATCAAGTGCATTAGCACCTTGTTGAAACGCTTTTGCTTGTGCAATCGTTTCATCAACACCTTTCATAAAATCAGGATTACCTTTGCGCCCTGCTGCTACTTTTGCCTCAGTTTGTGCTTTTAACATGTTGCTTTCATCGCTCATAATATGGCTACCTTCAAATTAATCAAAAACTTAAAGCCAGCTTACATTATGAAAATGTATTTGAAATGAAAATTTTAACTTAATCATTTACCTCTAAATCAAACACCACGTTTATTGATGATTTAAATGTAATAGTTTCTTGTAAATACCTGCCTTGCTCGAATGGATTTCTAGTAACTTTAGAGCCGGTCACAACTATTCTCTCAAAATCATCTACGCCATAACCATAACTTGAACGGTTAGAATTTGAATTAATACTGTAAATTTTTCCAATCTCTGCGCCAAATGCTTTGGCAAGCTTACCCCCTTTAACTATAGCGTTATCTATTGCGCCTTGTGTTGCTTCAGCTTCTAACTGCGAGGCTTTTGAAGACATAAGCTCAATATTCGTCAGTTCATTAATTTTTACACTTAGTGCAAAATCGATAAAATCATTCACTTTTTCAATATTTCTTAATGTTACTTTAAGTGTTCTTGTTGCTACATATCCTGCATTAATTGCTGTACCGCTCTCGACATTAAACATATCGTCATCATTATGAGTTAACAGGCTTGTAGCAGAAACATCAGTCTCCTTAACACCATACTTGCTTAAACCTTTAAGTAACAAATTTACTCGGTCATCAACATCACGTTTTGCATCAAGTGATTTGTCTTTAAAGCTTATTACTTCAAAAGAAATCTTAGCCATATCGGGCTTTGCTAATACCTCTGCAGTACCCTGCACTGCAATATGGCGATTAGCAGGCAAACTTGAATTAGCAAAAGTGATGAGTGGGAATAAGGTTAAGAAAATGGCAGTGATGAGTTTCATGATCGTCCTTGAAGTGATTAGTTAGATAATGATTACGTAACTGTACCTATAGTTATACGGATAACAATAAAAGTAAACTACTCTTTATTGTTGGCGGGAGTTTATCTCGCGCGGCATAAAGCCCCGCCTACAGCCAACCTACATCAATTCGCCTACTTTTAACTCTTTGCCACGGCTTATTTGATGGCACTGCGCTAGCAGTAACTCTGCGGTGGCTTGTGCATCGGTCAGTGCATGATGGCAATGATAGCTTGGTAACTCATAACGTGTGCGGCATTCATTAAGGGTTAAATCATCTTGTTTTATTTCAGTTGAATGATGGAGTAAGCGCTTTTGCTCAATATGCAGTGTGTCGATTATGAGTTTAGGACGTATAGTTATATTGGCATTTTTAAGCGCTATTTTTAAAAACCCCCAATCGAGCATGGCATTATGAAACACTAGAATACAATCACTAAAGTGGCTGCTTAGTTGCGTTAATATACTGCACAAGCTCTGTCCTTTTGTTATAGCATCGTCGCTAATCCCATGAAAAACAGGGCTTTGCTCAAGGCTTTTTACGTTTTTATTTATAAGGTGCTGCGACTCGCTCATTTTTATACATTGGTTATCTATTATCACCCACGCTACCGATACAATTTCGTGCTGTTTTGCATCAAGCCCAGTGAGCTCTAAATCAATCACTAAGTAACGTTGTTGTAAGGCATTTTTGCCTAGTAATTTACGGCGCTTTAAATACCGAGTGAGCAGCTTTTTTACCATGTTAGTAATCCATCATTATAAACTGCCGCGAGCAAACTTAAACGCGGCGGCTTGCTGCGCTTGTTTAACAAGGTAAAACGCTTCTTTTAGTTGATGGCGCTCTAGTGAGTTTAATTTATTAGGGTTAATGCAATTACTCGGTAAGCCCTCTTCGTTTATTTGTGTACTCAAACGAAGCTGCGTTAAGAACCGCCAGCAGTCTTTTAGGTTGTATATATCTTCTTTGCTGATCAGTTTATGTTTTAGTAGTGCGTCCAACCGCTCTTGCGTGTTGGCGCGCCTAATACCCGCTTTTAAAGCGTATAACCGCACTATGTCATTTATAATTACAACACCGCGTTTTTTTAAATCTATGTATTTATTATTTTGATCTGTTCTTTCTGTTTTAAATTTATTAAATAAACCAATTGGCACGCTGTTGCTGCTTATGTCGGTTGCCATTGCGGCATAGAATAAGTCGTTACGCGATATACGAATTAGTTGCTCGCAAAAAGCTGTGTATAAAGCGTTTGAACCTTCAATAAATCGCAGGTCAAAAAATATCTTACAGTTAAGCATTGCATTGGGTGTGGGGCTTTTTATACATTTAAAAAAGCGCTCGCTCCAGTCGTTTACGCTCATACGGCACTCATCACTGCTTGCCATAATATTACCTGGGCAACGCCTAATGCCGCACTCAACTAAATTCTCACATACAAACTCCCCCATACTTTTAAAGTAAGCGTGTTGCTCGGTGGTTAAGTCGTTAGGGAGTAATAAGCCGTTATCTTGATCTGAATGCAGGGTTTGTTCTTCGCGTGCTTGCGAACCAAAGCAAATAAAACTAAAGCTGGTTGGCGCTGCGCCATGCTCTTCTTGAAATAAGTGAATCAGGCGCGATGTAAGCGCATCGGTTAAACCACTGAGTAATTTACCAATTAGCGATATGTCGTCAATGTTGTACGAAAAACTACGCAAAAGTTCGGGAATTTCTTTAGCGTAGCGTTTTAAATCAGTAACAGTGTGCGCTTTATATATGCGCCCAATAAGCTGTACGGGGTCACTTTTTTGTTGGCGCAGTAAATCGGTGCTGGTTATCATCCCTATCGGGTTATGGTTTTCGTCAAGCACGGGCAAATGGTGAATATTGTATTTAAGCATTAAGTGCAGCGCCGAAAACACCCGGTTATTTTCAAATATAAACTTAGGTTTTGCGGTCATAATACTGCTTACTGCGTCTTGTGGATCTACCTCGTCGGCAAGTACTCGGTTGCGTAAATCGCGGTCGGTCACAACCCCTACTAAGTGCGCGTGCTGCGTTATCATTATTGACGATACGCCATGCTCTTTCATTTTTTTAGCGCTTTGCCTAATACTTGCATCGGGCGTAAGCGTAATTGCTGTGCGCGTCATCAGCTCTGATATTTTACGTTCCGACCAGCTATCGTTTTTACTTTTATAATGCGATGACAACAACCGGTTAGCATGAGCGCGTACAAAGTATTGCTCAAACGATTTATATTCTCTGCGTAAAAAATCAAAGTGCGTTTGAGAGAGCATATACACTATCCCCTCTTTTTGTACTTCTAACCTATTTTGAATTGCCTCACCGGTTAATAGCGACGGAAAACCAAAATAGTCACCTTGCGCTAAGCGCGTAACAACATCGCCCTTGCCATCAACGAGGTCGTACAAACCAGAGCGAATTAAAAATAGTTTAGGGTTTTCACTTTGTAACCACTGAGTTTGGTTTTCGCGGGTAAGGTAAATAATATCAAGATGATTTACAAAGTATTCGCATGCGCTGCTATCAAGCATAGTAAAAGGCGCTTGCAAACAAACGTATTGGGCTATTTCTTGTTGTTCTACACTCATTGTATTCGCTCTTTAAATGGTGATGTACCAATCTAATGTACTTATTTATTAAACAAATAAAAAGCCCGACTAAAGTCGGGCTTTGGGTGCTTTATATTTTTTTACTATATCTATAAATGTTGCCTAGTGATCGTGCGCTTCAGCTGACCCTTTAGGGTTACGAATACCTTCTACCATTTCTTGAATTTCAATAGGTGTAGCTTGAGTAAATTTAAGAACAACTGCAGCTACTACAAAGTTAATAATCATACCAATTAAGCCAATACCTTCAGGCGAAATACCTAAAAACCAATGTTCAGGATTATTAAGCTCAGGGCTTACAAACTTGAAGAAGATGATATACGCAGCGGTAAAGCCAATACCCGTTACCATGCCTGCAATTGCGCCCTCTCGGTTCATTGTTTTAGAGAATATACCCATAATAATTGCTGGGAAGAAACTCGCTGCCGCCAAGCCGAATGCAAATGCCACTACCGATGCCACAAATCCAGGCGGGTTAATACCAAAGTATGCGGAGATAACAATAGCGATCATGGCTGCCAACCTCGCTGCAAGTAACTCTTGCTTGTCGGTAATATCGGGCTTGAGGGTTCGCTTGAGTAAATCGTGCGAAACGGAGGTCGAAATAACCAGTAGTAAACCTGCTGTTGTAGACAGTGCAGCGGCAATACCACCGGCAGCTACAAGTGCGATTACCCATGCTGGTAAATTAGCAATTTCTGGATTTGCTAATACCATAATGTCGCGGTCTACATTTACTTCGTTAGCACTGTTCGGATCGGTGATTTTACCCGCCGTGTAGAACATTTTGCCATCGCCGTTTTTATCATCAAATGTAATTAAACCTGTGCGTTCCCAGTTTTTAATCCATCCTGGTGCTTCTGCGTAAGCTGTACCGCTACCGTCTTTACCATTAATAGTATCAACCATGTTTACGCGAGCAAAGGCTGCAACCGCAGGTGCTGTAGTATAAACAATCGCGATGAACACAAGAGTCCATGCAGCAGAAATACGTGTGTCTTTTACGCGAGGTACAGTGAAAAAGCGTACAATTACATGTGGTAAACCAGCAGTACCTACCATTAACGCACCAGTAATAGCAAATACGTCAATCATGCTCTTAGAGCCTTCGGTATATTGCGCAAAACCAAGTTCAGCGCTTAAGCCATCTAATTTATCAAGTACGTATACGCCGTCGCTGCCAATTAGTGTGGCACCAAAACCGGTTTGTGGGAAGAAGTGACCCGTCATCATCATCGAGATAAAAATGGCTGGTACAAGGTAGGCAAATACAAGTACACAATACTGCGCTACTTGTGTGTAGGTAATGCCTTTCATGCCGCCAAGTACCGCATAAAAGAATACAATCACCATACCAATGTAAACACCGGTTTCAATTTCTACTTCTAAAAAGCGTGAAAATACCACGCCTACGCCACGCATTTGCCCTGCTATATAAGTGAAACAAATGAATATGGCACAAAAAATAGCAACTAAACGCGCGGTACGTGAATAGTAACGGTCGCCAATAAAGTCTGGCACAGTAAACTTGCCGAATTTACGTAAGTAAGGCGCTAAACACATGGCTAATAGTACATAACCACCTGTCCACCCCATTAAGTAAACACTGCCATCGTAACCTGCAAACGAAATAATACCCGCCATTGAAATAAACGACGCGGCGCTCATCCAATCGGCAGCTGTTGCCATACCATTAGCAAGAGGAGGTACGCCGCCGCCCGCTACATAAAACTCTTTGGTTGAACCCGCTCGGGCCCATATTGCTATGCCGATATAAAGCGCAAAGCTTAAACCAACAATTAAAAACGTGAGTGTTTGAACATCCATTGCTTAGCTCCTATTCGTCTACGCCGTATTTTTTATCTAACGTATTCATTTTGAAAACGTACACAAAAATCAAAGCAACAAAGGTATAAATCGCGCCTTGCTGGGCGAACCAGAAGCCAAGTTTAAACCCAAAAAAACGTACTTCATTAAGTACATCAACCAGTAATATGCCAAAGCCAAAAGACACGACAAACCACACTGCTAACAGTTTAAATAACAGCGAAATGTTTTCTGCCCAATAAGCTTTTGCTTGTTCTTCATCTTTAAAAGCCATTTTTGTTTTCCCCTTTAAGCACCGCAATATCGCGATGAGTGGTTTTTTATCTTCGCTTACCAATTTAGCAACGCTGGTTACATATTGAATTGAGACCATAGTCGTAACAGCTTGTTAACGTTTACGTAAACTGTATTTATCATTCAAGCGTGTTTTATATATTTTTATATTATTTCAATTACTTAGGCTTTTTTGTAAGCTGGCTTTATGATTAAATTGATAAGTTGGTCATTAATGCGACATTAGTCTAATGCTCAAGGGCGTTTTATTTTTACTGTTAATATTCAGTAAGATATAAATAAAATAAAAGTTTTATTTTAAATTCAACCCTCACACTTAACCTCAGTTCTGGTATTGTGTTAATCCCTCATACGGATGAGGGATTATTTAAAATAATAAGGTTTAATAACAACATGACTGCCGTACTCATTATTGTTGCTTTAAGTTATATAGGTGTGCTGTTTTGGCTTGCCAATTGGGGCGATAAAACAACCCCTTTAGCAAAGCGTATTAGCCATCACCCATTTGTGTATTCACTCTCACTCGGGATTTACTGTACCTCTTGGACTTATTACGGTTCGGTAGGAACAGCCGCCACCAGCAGTTGGAGTTACTTGCCAATATTATTAGGCCCTGCGTTGCTGTTTTTATTCGGCCAAGGATTTTTACGTAAGCTGGTACTGGTAAGTAAAAAACAAAATATAACGACTATTGCTGACTTTATTTCAGCTCGTTACGGCAAACGTCAAACTACAGCAATAATGGTTACTGTAATCGCATTACTGGCAACCATTCCCTACATTGCACTGCAATTAAAAGCGCTTAGTACAAGCTTTTTACTTTTGCAAAACAGTAATAAAATATCCGGCGATATGCTCGCGCTTTCTGCCACACTAATTATGGCTTTATTTGCTATATTTTTTGGTACTCGCAAAGTTGATGTAACTGAATATCGCTCTGGCTTAATGCTTGCTGTTGCATTTGAATCTATGATCAAACTTATTGCTCTTATTGCCGTTGCGGGGCTTGCAGTATTTACACTTTTTAATTTACCCGAAGCCACCACGAACAAAGTAACTGAGTCTATTTGGGGTCACTGGAGCGATTTTAACTTTTTTAGCTTTAACTTTATTGGCCAGTCTTTAATGGCTGCAGCGGCTATTATATGTTTGCCTCGCCAGTTTCATGTAACCGTGGTCGACAACCAAAACAAACGCCACTTACTTACCGCTCGCTGGGCTTTTCCGCTGTATTTACTACTAACAGCCGCAATGATTTTACCTATTGCGACTGCGGCCATTCATCCTGAAATTGGCAGCGGTTATTCACCCGACAGCTTTGTACTTGCCCTACCGCTAATTAACGACAATGCATTCTTAACCACTTTTGTATTTATAGGTGGGCTATCTGCCGCCACCGCAATGATAGTGGTAGCAACGCTTACATTAAGCACGATGATTTCAAACGATGTGGTATTGCCGTTAATGCTGCGTAGAAAGTTTAAACGTAACTTAATTACCAGCAGTTATAAGTCTCGTATATTACTTGTAAGGCGCTTTGCTATTGCAGGCATATTAATTTTGGCCTATTTCTATCAGCAATGGTTTGGCCATAGTAGCGCACTGGCCAGTATGGGCTTGGTCGCATTTTCACTTGTTACCCAATTGCTACCCTCTATTGTGGGTGGTTTATATTGGCGAAAAGGTCATGCTTATGGGGTGTATGCGGGTTTGGTAGCAGGCTTTATTTGCTGGATACTATTTTTAATGCTGCCAATACTCGATGCCGGCACAACCCTTGATAGCGAGCTGCAACAAACGCTTATAACGCGTGGAACCTTGATAGCTTTGTTTGCCAATATTGGTTGTTATATTAGTTTTTCACTTGGGGCTGAGGAGCGCTTAATTGATAAAATTCAGGCCGCTGCTTTTGTTAACCCTAAAGATCAGGCTATTTTATCAAGGCGCTTAAATAAAGACGTAAAAGCCACCGTTTACGACTTTAAAATACTACTGCAAACATTTCTAGGTATTCAGCGCAGCCAACAAGTACTGGCCCATTACGCACTCGCCCATCATTTAAGTGATAACAACGCACACCCAGAGCCTGAATTTATAGCCTACTGCGAACGCGCGTTAACAGGCGTGCTTGGTGCATCGTCAGCGCAAGCATTAATACATACGGTATCGTCGGGTAAACGTATGGCGTTTGAAGAAGTTGTAAACTTTTTTGACGAAACCACACAAGCGTTGCAATTTAATCAAAATCTGTTATTTACCTCACTCGAAAATTTAAGCCACGGTATTTCAGTTGTTGATAAAGATTTAAAACTCGTTGCATGGAACAAACGCTACAATGAAATGTTTGGCTACCCTGAAGGCTTTTTAGAAGTAGGCCAACCCATAGAAGACATTATTAGATACAACGCTAACCGTGGTGAATGTGGCCCTGGTGAAATAGAACGCCAAGTAGAAAAACGTGTACAGCATTTAAAATATGGCAGCTCGCATCATTTTATTCGCCACCGTCGTAATGGCCAAGTATACGAAATGATTGGTAATCCGCTGCCCGATGGCGGATTTGTTACCAGCTTTTCAGATATTACAAACCACATAAGTACGCAAAATGCGCTTGAAGAAGTAAACATGGATCTTGAAAACCGCATAGAAGCACGTACTCAAGAAGTGCAAACTATCAATAAAGACTTACAAGCTCAAATAGATAGCCGTGTACAAACTGAGCAAGCACTTACTTTAGCTAAACGAGAAGCAGAGCAAGCCAACGACAGTAAAACGCGCTTTTTAGCACTGGCGAGCCACGACATTTTACAGCCGTTAAATGCAGCACGTTTATACCTTGCCGCTATTGACGAAAAACAGCTCGACAGCACTAACCAAAACAGCTTTGAAAAACTAGGCGACAGTCTCGATTCAACCGTGCATTTAATGTCGGCATTGCTTGAAATAGCTAAGCTTGAGCAAGGCGCTATGACCCCTACCCCTCGCCACTTTTATATTGAAGATATTTTAGCGCCACTACAAAGTGAATACGCTATTTTATCAAGTGATAAAGGCCTTAAGCTTAGTGTGCGTTCAAACCAACAAATTGTGCACAGCGATATAACCTATTTGCGCCGAATTATTCAAAACTTGGTCTCTAATGCAGTTAAATACACCGACAATGGCCGTGTATTAATTGCCTGCAGGAACCGAAAGCACAATTTACGAATAGAAGTATGGGATACAGGCCCCGGTATTAGCGAAGTAGAGCAAGCCAAAATATTTAACGACTTTTACCGTGTGGAGTCGGGCGATAACAAAGGCGTAGGCTTAGGCTTAGGTGTTGTAAAACGTATGGCTGACTTATTAAGTTTGCCGCTTGATGTGCATTCTGAGCCAAATAAAGGTAGCCGCTTTAGCATTGAGGTACCTTATGGTGACGAGCAGTTTGTACAACAAAAAAGTACTACAAACAGCCTAATAGAAAACCGTGCAGCAATTAATATTGTTGCCGTAGACGACGACCCTGAAAATTTAGCAGCAATGGCAAGCTTACTTAAAAAGTGGCAAGCTAATTACACCCTTTTTGATAACGTAGATAATGTACTGGCGCATGCTAAAGAAAACGGTGCACCCGATGTTATTTTAATGGACTACCAATTAGGCAATGACTGCGATGGGATAACGCTAATTAAAACCCTGCGCGAAATTTGGCAAAGCCAAGTCCCTGCTATTTTAATTACCGCCGTGCGCGACACCGAGCTTAAGCAAGAAACCAAAGCCGCTAATATTCATTATTTAAGTAAGCCAATTAAACCGGGCAAACTAAAGGCACTGCTTAATCACAGTACATAGTGATCTAGTTAAAAGTGTTCTAGTTAAAAGTGTTCTAGTTAAAAGCTATCAAGTAATAGCGTAAAACAAAAAGCCCAGTATCTTCACTGGGCTTTGCTTTATAAAGTGTTCATAAAATTAAACTGGATTTACTCGGCTTCTAAGCTTTTGGAACAACCAACTTAACCCCACCAACGAAAGCCCTAATCCAATAAACGAAAGCGCTTTAAGTAAGCCCTCCAAGTTAGCCATATCAATTAAAAACACTTTAACAATAACTGCAGCTAGTATGCCTAGGCCTATTTTTTGTATTAATAATTGATTTTTTAAATGACCAAAAATAACAGTACCCGCACCCAATACTAACCAAATAACAGAGTAACTATAAAGCTCTGCATTGCTCGCCCCTTTGGATAAGTAAATGTAAGGACCTTGCCAGTACTGACGAATAAAGCTGTTTATTGCCAATAATATAAAGCCACCCGCAACGGCCAATATAAATGGCGTAGCTTTAGCATTTATTGGTTTTACAAGCTTGGCCAGCCAAAGCGTTAATCCTGCAGGAACTAACCACAATAGTAATAACCAGTTAAATATTGGCAGCTCACCTATGTAAAGTGATTCAAATAATGGGTTATCGTCAAGTAGTGTTTTAATAGCAAAAAGCCCTGCTAACCCCGCAAGTGCAAAACCCGCCACTTTATATAACTTAGCTAAAGTACCGGCAAGTTTTGCTCTGTGTAAATACACACACCCTAATGCAAGCCAGTTACAGGTAAGGAGTATTTGTTCGTAAAAGTTAAGTGAATCAAATTGCGGATAATGCCCTACTAGCTGATAACTTGTTTCGGTAGTAATAAAAAGCGCTAAACAATGAAGGGCTGCACCTTCGAGCCATATTTTAAGTTTTGATGAGTCAAAGCACTTAGCTGCGGCAAAAAATAACGCGATACATAACGGATAAACCACAATACTCCAATGCAAACCAAATACCGTTAACGCATCGTAGCTTGGTGTCCAAGGCGCAAGCGTTAAGCGCAGTAATAACGCAGCAACTAAGGCTTTTATAGGCCAATGCGGCATAGGCACGTTATAGCGTTTTATAAGTACGCTTATAAGTAATACTTGTACAGCCAGTGCAATGGTTAGGCCGCTGTCACTTAATAGCATGGTAACTGCTAACGTAATATTGGCATTAGCCCCTACCCAATAAGTAAAACGCTGAAATAGCGTTGTATTATGCTGCGCGAGCTTTATTAAAATAGCCGCCACTACAAACAATGCAACGGCCCAAAGTGGATATGCAGTACTTAACGCAGAATTAGGAATAAGCGTATATAAAGTAGCTATCATTACAAATGCACTAAATGCCCCCGTAATATGAAACGCTAAACGCTTAATCTGTTTTTTACCGTAATAGAGCCCAAAAGCGGTAAGTAACAACCCGAGTAATAAACCCAAACCATACTCATTTTTGAATACAAAGAGGGCGTCATCATATAGATTTGGCGAAAGATGCGTGCGCTCAGCGCCTAATACTAATAGCGTTGAAATAACTAACGCTACGCCCTGCCAAATATCCCAACGGCTATTTTTAAGGACTAAAAACAACACCAATACAATACTTAACACGCCGATTGCTTGCCACTGCATATCAAAGTGACTGATCAACATAGTAAATATTAAGGGCGCAATAAAAGCGAGTAGTAATGCATGATCTGGAAGCACTTTAATTAAGCGTTTTAAACTGTGCGGGCGATGTTCAATAACATTTAGTTTTAGACCTAAGCGCGGTATAGCAATTAACCCTACAATACTAAGTAAAGCAAATGCCCCCATTAACCAAACGGTATTAGCTTTAAGTAGCGTAAAACCAACTAAATACCAGCCAATGTGCCCAACCCATAGTAAATACCATAGCCAAATACGTTGTACTTTATGTGCAACTAACGCAGCCGACAAACTTACAAAGCCAATATACATTAACAGCGCAAATAAGTTACCACTGCCAGTGCTAACCCATATTGGTACGCTGTAAGCGCCAATAATACCAAGCACGGCCAATAGCGGGCCTAACTTAAGCGCCATCGCGCTTGCACTAATTGCTATAATAGCTAACGCAAAAAATGCCACGGTAGGGCTCAGCATATCGTAACTGCTGTAAGCTAAAAGCGTTAAAGCAAAACAGGTAATAAACCCGCCGCTTGCAAGCGCTGCGGGTATGTAATTATTAAAGCCTTCAAATACAATGCGTTTATGGTGTAAATAAGCTGCGGCTGCAATTAGGCCAAGCCCAAATAAGCCGCCTAAACTCAACCTCATTACAGGCGATAATAATCCCGCTTCTAGGCTGTATTTAGCTAAAAAGATGCCCCCAAACGCAAGCGCTATTGCGCCTATCCAGGTCATCCAGTTCTCTTCAAACCCTGCGCGCAATTTATTAAATAGTAATTCTATGGCTGATGCTTCAGCTGGTTTGGCTTTTTTAGGAGGTGCTGATAGCTGATTTATTACAGGTGGCGACGCGTTTTGGGACGTTAAGCTTGGCTGTGCTTTATGAGCAATTGGCTCTGTTATTGAAATCGCTGCCTGAGCCGTAGATGCTTCACTTTGAGGTTCACTTTGCGATATCGATTTATGTGTTTGTAGATGTGTTATTTTGGCCCTTAAAACAGCAACTTCTTGTTTTAATGCATTTAACTGCACTAGCGCTATTAAGCCGCAAATAGCACCGGCAACCACAACCAGTATTACTATGACGGCTAACCCAACTAAATCATCCATGGCACACTCTTATTAATTATTATGCCCTGAGTGTACCTAATTATTAATGAGTAGGTAAATTTTGTTCAATAAAAAAGCCTAAGTACTTAAAGTGCTTAGGCTTTATGCTACTTAATATGTTTAGGTTTATTCAACACTATCGGTAATAGTGCGCTCTAGGGTCATCTTATAACCAGAGCTTGTTGTTTCATCATGCTCTAAAATCAATATGTAGTTACCCTCTTGTGTAAAGTCCATATCGCTTTGTTGAATAAGCACAATTTGCTGGCCGTTGTCTTCGTAAACAACATAAACCGTGTAAATTTCGTTATCTACAACCTGCTCTTCTTGGTCATACTTATCTAGGCCATCGACTACGTTACTAGTGTCGTCTACCGTTTCGCCGTTAAGTGTAAAGTACACATCTACATCTGAAACCGACTGCCCTGCGTAGCTTTCAATTAGGTTTACAACCGATACCGTATGGCTGTAACTGCTTGGTGTTAGATTTTCTTCAACGCTCATCATACGTAAACCGTTATCTGCGTCGTTATAAAAAATACCCACCGCACTTTGCTCGCGCTCTAGCGTCATTAAAAAGTTATCAGCTAGTTTTGTACCTTCTTCGTCGTACATCGCTACGCTGTAACTATTAGGCGAAAGTTCAACATAATCGGTATAAGAGTCACTAGCGACTGTATTTGTTGTGTTTACAGTTGTACCGCGTGTAGCAGAAAAGCTTACTGGCGAGTAGTCATCAACGGTATTTATAAAACGTAATTGCCCCAGAGCAGATTGGTGTTTAAGCTCAGTAACGTAGTTATTATCGGTTACTACATCAAGCGTAATGCCGCCTTCTTCTGTTGCATAACTTGGGCGGATCATTGCTACATAACTTGCTTCATCGTATAAATAAACAGATGACGACTCGTACACAACATCACTGCTGCCCGCTTCTGTTATGTAAATAGTGTAATAACCTTCATCAACGCTTTGCAGATCTAACTCACTTAAATATTGAGCTGATGAGAAAAGTGTCGCGCTTTCAAATACGCCATCATCAGTTGCTAAGTAAATATCGTAGTTAGTATCCTCACCTGCAATATTGTAAAACCCTAAGTTAAACTCACCCGTATCGCTTGAGATAGGTACGCTAAGCTCTGTAAATGTAGGCTCATCAAAGTTACCACTCATTACTACTAACTGTGTTTTGTCACCCTTAATAGAAATTTCTTGATCGCTAATTGTTATATAGCTGTCGTTAGCATCTAGGTACTCAAAACTTACATCATAAGTGTCTGTGCTGTAGTTATGGCGAGTAGTTACATCAGCAAAATCAGCGCCTGATCGCTCTGTTTCTTCAACAAACAAACGTGTGTATGGACTATTATAAGAGCCGTTATACAATTGGATGTAACCTGTAGAGCTTGAGCTATCATCAGAGCCGCAGCCCGACAAAATAGTAATTAGACTTAAGGGTAATGCAGCTTTTAAAAGGGAGTTGGTCATTAAGGTTATTCCTTATTATTAATATCTCCATTATGACCCAAACATTCTATTTTAATTTCATGATTTACAAAGCATTACCCTCACTGACACTTACTTACGAAAACGTTAAAAAGTGTAGTAAATGTGCAAACAATAAGGACGTGTTTTTATATAATTAAAACGCTTACGGGGCAATTTCAAAATGATCTCGACCATTTTTTTTAGCTAAATATAAAGCTTGGTCAGCGCGTTTCATTACACTATCAAGTGCTTCGTCGCTAATCCGCTTAGCAATACCTATACTCACAGTTAAAAAGCGATCATCCTTAACTTTAATAGTATGAACAAGCTCTAAAACAGCCTGAGAAAATTTAGCGACATCATCAATGTTACTTGATGGAAAATAACCCGCAAACTCTTCTCCGCCTATACGAGCAAAGATATTTTCGCTTTCAAATAGAGCATTTACTTTCCCTGCAAACTCTTTGAGTACTTGATCTCCCATATCATGGCCAAAATTGTCATTTATGGATTTAAAGTGGTCAATATCAATAATTAAAATAGTGTACGGATTAGTAACTGCATTTTTAACATTTTGATAAAAGCAACGTCTGTTATATACCTTTGTTAATTCGTCAATAACAAATTCTTGCGCTAATCTGTTGTGCATCTTTTGCATAAATAACATTGTTTTAAATAACCCATAGGCAGTGATCACCATACCCAGCGTTTTACATAAATCGTTTAAATAAATATCAATCCACCCTGGCTGTACAACTACCTCATTGAGTAAATCAGTTGTCATACCCACTATCCATAGCAGCAAGCCAATCGTGACATATACATACGCTTTTTTTGCCAACTTAGAACACTGAACAACCCAAAATACGGTAACAATAACAATTAAGTTTATTAGGTCGCTCGTAAATCCATACATGCTATTTTTAATATCTAAGTGCGAAAAAGCCACTAAGTTATAAATAGTAAAAACCACAATAAAAGAAAGTAACGCAAGCATAAGCAGCTTATTTAACCGCGTAATGTACACAAAGCGAGTTAACTTTAAACTTACGGTTTCAAATTTAATCATAAGGAATTCTTATATTTACGTTTTAATTAATCGTTAAAAACTATAACACACCATATAAATCAGACCTTAAATTAAGGTGCTTAACCCCCATAACCCCAACACTAAAATAGTAATACCAATCATCGCTTTAGTTTTATGTTTACTAATGATTCGCTCAGCTTCATTACCTGCATAATAAACAATAATAGCCAAGCCAAAGTAACGAATAGAACGCGCGATACCCGAAGCCAATAAAAATAGCCAAATAGAATACTTAGTCGCGCCTGCTGCAAGCATCGCTATTTGAAACGGAATTGGCACAATGCCAAGCGTTATAACAAACCAAAAACCTTGATCTTGCATTTGCTGCTTAACGTTTTCAAATTGCTCAGGGCTCGAAAACGTATTAATAATCCAATCACCAACCGCATCAAATAAATAATAACCCAATGCATAACCAAACAATGCACCCACTATGCAACCTAAAGTCGCCATTAAGGCGATAAGCCATAGCTTCTCTCTACGAGCTTGCATTAGCGGTACTAATACAGCCTCAAGTGGAATAGGCACTATGGTTGACTCTAAAAACGACGCCACTGTAATACCGCTAAGCATATGCTTAGAATCAATAAAATTACGTGTTTTTTCTTTTAGCTTTTTTTGAATTGCCATATAATTTTCCTTTTATAGTGCCAAAAATAAAGTGGTTAGTTTATTTTGGCACATCCACGTTAATATAAACTTAAGCAATAAAAAAGCCCGTATAAAACGGGCTTTTTAAACTGTATTTGTATAATTATTTAGAAACCGGCATTATATAAATCAAATTGCTTTTCTAGTTCAACAGAACTCTCTCCATCAACTAACGCTATAACTCGTGTTTTTCTGCCAGCTAATACTTTAGGAATATCTTTTGAATCAATAAATGTTTGCTCAGTTATTTCTATATTTTTAACACCTTGCGCTAACAAAGCCGCTTTAACTGTTTCAACTCGTTTTAAAGCAAGCTTACGGTTATATTCTAATGACCCTTCTAAGCTAGTATCACCAATTAATAAAATAGTAATACCTGGCACATCAACAACACTATTAGCAAAACTTACTACTTTTGCTTCTGCATCATCCGTTAGCGTCGATTTATCGTAACCAAATTCAATAACAACGTTTCTTGATGTCGTTATTTTTTGCTCTTTAGGGCAACCATCATTATTTGTTTTGGCTCTTATCGGTGTTTCAGCACACTTGTCTCTTGCGTTAATAACACCGTCGCGGTCTTGGTCAAATAAATCTTTTGATTGAACTTGATACTCATATTTTTTTGCATCGCTAGCACAGCCAGACAGTAATAATGCAAGACTTAAAAACATAATGCTTTTCATATTATCTATCTCCTAGTAGCCATGCTTCAGGTTTATCAACCCTAAGAGCTCTAACTAAACGCCCTGTTGCATTTACAAGCCTAAAGCTTGCTTTGCGTTGATCATAAGCCGATTCAATATAGTTACGACGCGCTGTAAACAACTCAATTTGCGAATCAAGTACATCTAATAACGAACGACGACCTAATGAAAATTGGCGTTCATACCCTTTTTGAGCAACTTCAGCATAGCCAACATTTTCTTCGTAAAAGCCTTTTTGCTCAGCTAAAAACATGTTTGCATTCCATGCAAAGGTTGTCGCTTCTTCGACTTGCCGGTGAGTTGTGTCTTTAACTGCTACGGCTTCTTGGTAACGCCATTTTGCCGCTTCGGTATCTGCATTTGTTTTGCCACCGTTGTATAAATCGTAACTCATAGAAAGCATTACTCGGCCGTTATCATCACGACCAGGAGAGCCCGAAATATTATCGTTATCAGCTACATCAAACTCTAAACTAACCTTTGGCCAATAACCGCTTTTCTCTCTTTCTATTTGTTTATTTGCAGCTTCTATATCAAAAACAGCAGCCATAATTTCTGGATGTGATTTTTTAGCGACTGCTATAGCATCACCTAAAGTGGCTGGTATATATGTTTCATCCACTTTAGGAATCATTAAATCATCAGGGTACTGACCCACTAAATCATAGTAATTTGCTTTAATATCTTGAAGATTATTTTTAGCAGCTAAAAAACCAGATTGTGATGTAGCAAGTCTAGACTGTACTTGAGCTACATCGGCATCGCTTGATAAACCACGTTGACGTCGTTGTTCAATATCACTTAATATTTTTTTATGTATGTTGATATTTCGCTCTGACAACTCAACTAACTCAACTGATTTAAGCAAGTCTAAATATACCTGTACAACTTCAAGGCTAATATTCTCTGCAGCAGATATTAAACCCAATTGGTCAGCTTTTGCTTCGTTATCTAGTCTAGCAACTTCAGATGATGTTCTAAAACCATCAAATAACATTTGTGTTATTTTTAAACCTATTTCTCTACGATTTAATTCGCTATCAAGTTCTCGGCCTGATTTATAGTTTACGCGCTCGTATCCATATCCTGCATATAAACGAACTTGTGGTAAATACTCACTAAACGCACTGCGTTTATCGCGGTATTTTGCTTCAAAGCTCGCATATTTCTGCATTAATCTCGGATTAGTGTTTAATGTTTCAGCTACAGATTGCTCAAGCGTTAACGCATTCGATAACCCTGGGGCTAAGGCTAAAACAGAGAGTAGTCCTAATTTACGCATTTAATATTCCTATATTATGGTTCACGCATTGCATTGGCTTTTGCTCTAAGCAAAGGTTTTAGCCAATAATCTAAAACAGTTTTTTTTCCAGTAATAACATCTACTTGCGTTTGCATCCCTGGGATTATTGCTTGCTCTGCTATTTGGCTTATTGTTGTTTTAATATAAGCCTGATAATAAGCAGTTCCATCTTCTAAATACTGAGCATCTGCACCAATATAAGTAACTTCACCTTCAAGTCCACCGTATATTACAAAGTCATAAGCAGTAAACTTAACTTTAGCAGCCATGCCCACTCGAATAAAACCGATATCTTTTGGTTGAATTTTAGTATCAATTAAAAGCAAATCGTTTTGAGGGACAATTTCCATCATCACCTCGCCGGGGTCAATTACACTGCCAATAGAGCGTGATACAATATTTTTTACGGTACCACGTACTGGCGATCTAACTTGTGCTTTTATAAGTCTATCTTCGAGTGATTTGCTACTTTGTTGAATTTTAGCAAGCTCGTTACTCACTTCATCTAACTGATTTTGTGTATCCGCTAAATAATCAAATACTATCGCTTTTCGCTCTTCTTTTACCTGACTTTTTGCCGCTTTTAATTGCTGTAATAACGCATTGGCTTGGTTTAATTCACCTTGCATGCCAATTTCGTCTCGTTGCAATTTAACCAACTCCATTTCGGCAACAGCACCCGCATCTACAGCACCTTGAGTTAACAGTACTTCCCGTGTTGTGAGCTTTAGCCTTTGCTTAAGCGCAGATATATTTGCACGTTGCTCTACACTGGCTTGCTCCTGCTGGAGTAGGTTTTGCGTGCGCTGCTGTAGCTGAGACTCAAGCTGTGTAAGTCTTGAAGTATACGTATTGTATGCCTGCTTATACACATCTACAGCAATATCTTTTCTAGGTATTTCTAAGCGTTCTATATTAGCGCCAAAACTGCTTTCTTCATTTAAAGTAACGCTTTTCAATTCAGTTACTAGACGGTTTCGTCTTGCTAATAACGAACCTTTTTCTTGACTAGATTCAGCATAAGCAGCAGCAAATCGGGTTTCATCAATCAGTAAAAGCGGATCACCCACCTCTACAATTTGCCCTTCACGTACTAAAACTTCTTTTAAAATACCGCCATCAAGGTTTTCAATAGTTTGAACACGTTGTACTGGTATAACAGCACCTTGACCTACAACAACTTCTTCTAGCTTAGCAAATTTAGCCCACAAAACCACAGCAAAAAGTAATACAAAAACTATAATAACCAATCTTTTAGCTTGTTTTGCAGCTTGTAGCTGCCCCATATATAAATCAGCCATTGGTTGAAGAACTCCCAGTCTCTGTATTCACCCTTGTCACTTTTTTACTTACTAGTTTTACACCACCATGCACTTTATTACTAAATAATGAGCTTGGTGTTTCTATACTTTTTAAGCGACCGTGGTCGAGCACAAATATTCTGTCGCATATAGTCAGCATATCTTTACGATGACTCGAAATAACCACCGTTTCAGTGCGATCCTGAAGGGTTTTAATGAGGAGTTTTTCGTGGCCTGCATCCATAGCCGACGAAGGTTCATCTAAAATAAGTAATGCGTTATCGTCTTTTAATAAAGCACGCGCAATACATACAGCTTGACGTTGTCCGCCCGATAAAAACCGACCAAACTCGCCAACCTGTGTTTCCAGCCCCGACTCCAACCGGTCAATAAAACGACTTACGCCAGATTTAACTAATGCATTGGTTAAGTTTGTTGGGGTTATATTTTGTGCGCCTAGAGTAATGTTTTCAAGCACTGTGCCATAAAACAAGCTTGGGCTTTGTGCTACCCAGCCACTTTGCTTGCGTAGCGCACTTAACGACCAGTGCCTTATATCTATGTCGTCAATTAAAAGCTGACCTGATGTAGCTCTGTACTGCCCAGCAATAATTGCAAGCAAGGTAGACTTACCAGAGCCTGCACGGCCATATAAACCTATTTTTTCGCCCTGCTTAATTTCAAAGTTAATACTGTGCACTGCCTCAAGTTCTTGCTCATGGTACTGAAAGCTCAAATGGCGGGCTGTAATATTGCCATTTACAGGCGCATTAATCGTGTTTTCGCCACTTTTTTGTTCTTGCTCAAGCGCCATTATATTTTTAACCGACTCAATGGCTGTTTGTGTTTGTTTATATTTTAAAACAAGCCCAGCTAAAGCAGAAATAGAACCCGATGCGCGCCCACTCAGCATAACAATAGCAATCAGTGCGCCCATGCTAATGTCGCCGTTACTAATTAAATAAACACCAAACACAATAAGCGCAATACTGGTAAATTGGCTAAGGCTTGCAACTGTATGCGTAAGTGTTGTGGCGCTATGGCGTGATTTATTTTGCCAATCAACCATTTGTGCGAGTGTTTGTTCAAGCTTTTGTTGCGCGCCTGCTTGGCCGTTCATTTGCTT
This sequence comes from Pseudoalteromonas sp. SG43-1, assembly GCF_014164415.1. Lineage (NCBI taxonomy): Bacteria > Pseudomonadati > Pseudomonadota > Gammaproteobacteria > Alteromonadales > Pseudoalteromonadaceae > Pseudoalteromonas > Pseudoalteromonas sp. SG43-1. The sequence continues at coordinate 24,497 of NZ_JACJFD010000013.1, forward strand.
AAGCTCAACAAGCTGGTTCAGGTTTTCGATTAAATACGCTTGGCGCTGGGTCGATAACTTAGATGCCTGTTCAACACTTTCACTCAGTCTTGCTTGTAATACCGCGCTTGTAATAACAACCAAGGTAAGTACTACAACCGGAATTAAAACAATTAAGCCACCTAGCCAAAAAATAAGCGCTAAAAACAGCAGTGTAAAAGGTAAATCGATTACCGATACAAGCGTCGCTGAGGTTATAAACTCTCGCACGCTGTCAAAGTCTTGCACTTGCTTTGCATAAGCACCTGCAGAGGCTGGGCGCTGCTCAAGGCGCATACCTAGCACTTTAGCGTACAACATACTGCTAATACGTAAATCTATTTGCCTGCCAGCCGCATCGGTTAAATGCCCGCGCGCTTGCTTTAATAACCAATCAAACACAATGGCTATTGTTGCGCCGGTTGCAAGTACCCATAAGGTATCGAGCGCAGCATTAGGCACAACGCGGTCGTATACGTTCATGGTAAACAACGGCACTACTAAAGCTAATAAATTAACGGTTAGCGAGGCGAGTAACAACGAATTATAAAATGGTTTAACCTGATCCCATGCAGGCTTTAGCCAACTAGGAATACGTGTATGAAGTTTTTCTGAGCGTTCATCAGTTACATTATCGTGCGACAAGTACCAAATAAGCTCTTTATCAATATCACTTAATTGCTTAGGTTTTGCTTCATCAAGTGAGCTAAACGTACTTTTACCATCGTTTTCAAAAAACCAAAAGTAGCCTTCTTTATCAAGCACCAAAGCAGGGTAAGCATAATGTTTTGGCGTAGTTTGCTGCTGCGCACTCACATTAATATTACTTAATGCTTGCTCTAAATGATGCGCCGAAAACTCATTACTTGGCAAACCAAGTAATAAGTTTTCGCTTTGATGGCGTAAATGCAGGGCATCTGCAATGTGCTTACCGAGTGCCAGTATTTGCTCTCGGTTTAGGATTAGCTTCATACGTTTTGATCGCCGCTGGTCATACTTGCAATCGTCTCATCATGTGCTGTGTTACCACTGCCAGACATATCGCTATAATCAGGCCCACTGTCGCCGCTCGCACTTGCGGTACGCGCTGAGCTAGCTGTAGCCGAATCAGAAATAGTTACATTTACTACCTCAGGCGAAGCCTCTTGTGTTTCACCGTTAAGTGTTGAAAATGCAGTTAACGTTAAGTCAAAACTATCGCCAGCATCCGCATTTACAATCTCAAGGGTTTCAATATCAGCAATATCAACGGTCCACGTATCACCTACTTTATCTCCAAAGTTAAAGCTGTATCCATCAGGTAAGCCAGTAATTTCAATATAGCCGGTTTCATCTGCTGCAGGGTTTTGTAAATCAACATCAAGGTTAAGTGCAATATTATTAGTTGAGCTACTGGTTACATCATTAGCGGCTGTCCATAACGGCGCGTCTGCTTGTGGTTCTAACTCTACAATAAAGTCTGACGTTTCAGGTGTGCCAGTTACAGTAACGGTTTCACCATTAATAACTGCGCTATCCATAGTCGCTACCTCAACGCTCATATTAAACGTGCCAAACGCAAGGCCACCGGCGTTAAAGTCAAAGTTTTCTATACCACTGCCTTCTTCGCTTATTACGGTAGCAATATAGTTATTACCCTCTTGTGCAAAGTTAACTTTAGTACCATCAGCAAGCTCTATATAGCCATTTTCTAGCTCAGCTAATGCCGATGAGTCAGAAGTATCACCATTAATAATAACTTTAAGTTGCACTTGCTCAGTGCCATCGGCCTCAGTGCTAAAGGCAGCAAGATCAATAGTTACGTTGCTATCTTCGTCACCTGAATAGTTATCTTCTGGTTTTTGACTAAAATCAAGCGTGTCTGCTACAGGGTTAACACTCACGTTAAAGCTTTGTGATTGCTGTAATAACTCGCCCTGTGTACCATCTTGGCTAATTGCATTTAAACTTAGTGTTATGTCTCCACTAAAATCAAGAGGAGGAAGTAATACAATATTATCTGCATTCCCTTCAAGTAAGCTTCGAGGAATAGTCCAGCTCGTTGTGCCATTTTCTGAGCCGTCATCACCATTATTAATTATTTGTAGCTCTTCACCTGTTACCGCATCAATAAGAGTGGCACCTTTTGGTACACCGCTAATTGTAAAATAGGTAGTTTCGGAGTCATCTAGCGAAGTAGCCGCTAATCCCGTAAGTATAATTTCGCTGTCTTCATCGCCAGTAACGCTATTAGCAGTAAGCATAACACCGTCTGTTACAGGTGTTACATTTACTGTAATTGTTTGGTTAATAGTAGAGCTCGCTTTTACTTCACCTGTCGAAAGCGTAGCTCTATCTACTACTGTAGCGCTAATATTAATATCAAAATCACCCTTGGCATTTTCAGGAGGGTTAATCCCAACACCGGCTAAATCATCGTCAAATGTACTGCCATTACCTTTGTATAAATAACTGCCATCAGTTTGTAACTCAAAATTATCTGAAGGGTCATATAATGTACCTCCATCTGGTAACTCAATTGTTATTGGCTGAGTAAAATCAATTTCTTCAACACCACCATCTTCAGTATCTGTACTTTCGTCTGTTGAGGTAAACGTAATACCAAGTGATGTATTTGTATTGTCTTCAGTAATCGTTTGCGTTGCAGCAGCAAGGGTGCCACCATCAACTACAGGGTTAATATCCACACTTAATGATTGGGTTATATCTATTTCGCGGTCGCCACTTGGGTCTACGGCAACTATTTTTACTGGAATTTCTAATAAGCCAGAGTAGTCACTGTCGTTACTGTTAATAACCATTGTACTTAGCGAGCTTTCAGGGATTATGTACTCTATACCAGTGTCTGTTTCTACCGCAATTATACCATCGCCCTCAATAGTGAAGCCTTCTGGCAAACTGCTCTGCTCAACATAAATAGTAATTACATCGTTATAGTTATCATCAACATCTTGAGATAAATCTTCACCTAAATTAAAGTCACTTTCCTCAAAAGTAACGCTACCGCCTTCATCAGCCGTAACATTTTCTATTTGTAACGTATTAACTGGCGATGCAGTAGTCGTTTCTCCTTCGCCATCAATATTAAACCGTACTTTAAAGTTTCCGCTAATAAGGGCGCTGTCGTCACCGTCTTTAACGCGTGCATTAACTGTCACATCAACGTCAGAACCAGTAGATGAGTTAGCTTCAATAATTACGTTATTAAGCAAATCGTTTATGCTGTCTTTAGCGGCGTCACTTGTACCAGCGTCTATAGGAATAACCCAGCGACCAGTCCCATCTGGCGAGGCTATGTTTTCACCATCTTGCATGTAAATAACTTTTAATGAGGAGTTTTTTGGCAAGATAATTTCGATATATGTTATATGCTCAGAACCATCAATATCCTCTTCAATGAATGATGCAACGCCAGTTAAATTAATTTGACGCTCATTAGCACTTCCTTCATTAGTAATGGTTTCATCTGTGGTTTCGATACGAGTAACAGCGCCGTCAGCCTCAATGCTTGGGGCTACATCTACTTTGCCATTAACAGTTACCGTAATATTTGCACTTATATCACTTGATACAGCAGCAGAAGTATCTTGTACGGTGTAAGTTATCTCAACACTAAGCTCGCCTGAGTAATCTTCATCAGGTTTGAGTGTAACACTATCTGTATTTAAGTAGTCGGTAACATCTATTCCACTACCAACAGCTGTTTCAACACCGTTTATGTAAAGCGTTGTACCATCTGGAATACTATTAATAATCGCTTTTGTAATACTTTCAGAACCATCTACATCTGAGAGGTCGGGATTTAATTTAAGTGAGATTTGGCTGTCTTCATTGCCAACAACATTTGTATTTAAGTTAGTGGAGTCAATAACCGGCGTAAATGTAACACTTGCCTTAATTTCCGTGTCTTTTGTGTTAAATTCACCTGTATCTGGCTCAGTAGTCACCACCGTAATATTAAAGTCAACGTTACCGCTAAAATCGGCACTTGGTTTTAATGCATAATTACCAGACTCGCTGGCTAACAAGCTGTACTTAGGGTTGCCATTAGCGCCAATACCTACAACAGGTAAATTAGCAGGCTCTCCCGTTATTGCATTTACAAGCGTTACACCATCGGGTAATTCTGAAATTACTAAACTAACGGTTTCTGAGCCATCGGTGTCTTCACTTTCGAATAAAAAGTCGAGCGTGAGTAATTCATCTTCTACACCGGTGGTATTTTCTAAAGTAAGCCCTGAGTCGTCATATACCCAGTCATTATTGCTTGTTAATACGGGTGAATCTGCAACACCCACTACTTTAAAGGTAAATTCTTTTACGCCGGTTTCTGCACTATCAACAACATTACCATCTACAACTTCTTCACTAATTGCGTTTACTTTAAGTGCAATTTTTTCTTGCGCTAAATGCTCAGGTAACTTAAGCGTATAATTTGCTAAGTCAGTGTCAAAAATAGTGTAAACACCATTAACTGGGGTTACTTCATCTCCATTACCATCTAATAATGTAACAACTTGCTCATCACCATTAGCATCTATAAATGTTGGTATTTCTATTTCGTACTTGAGACGCTCAGAACCATCTGTATCAACGAGCAGTCCGTTTATTAGGTCACTCAGTTGAGGGTTTGAATCTTCGTTAATTGTATCAACGCGCACAGCTAGTTTTGGCGCGTCGGCTACTGGATTAATCGTTACTGTAACCGTTTGTTTGTCAGCTGTTGCTGTGTTGTTATTGTCTTTTTCTGTACTTGTTGCTTGAATATCAAACGTATATTCGCCAGTTGAATGTAATTTGTTACTAACCGTTAATTTGTTAAGTTCACTTTGTGTGAGTATTGCGCCTTCGGTTATTGTTCTGCCACCAATTTTAAGTACTAAGTTTTCATCTAAACCTGAAATTACATAAGTCAATTTCTCAGAGCCATCAGTATCAGTTAATGCTGCACTAATAATGAGGTTTTCAGGTGAGTCTTCATCTAGGGTGTATTGGTAAGCATTACCTGTATCCCACTCTGGGGTATCGGCTACTGATTCAACTGAAATGGTAGTCGAATCGCTTAACTCTCGTGGTGTTCCACCATCTTTGATAGTTATTGTGGTTTCAACTTTAAATTCAACCGTATTAGAAAAATCGGAGCTGTTTTCTGCTGGTTGATAAGTTAAATTAGCAACTGTCACTGTATCATCAGCGTTAGTAGTTAATGCAGCGCCTGTAAATACATAATAGCCATTCACAATTGTAACATTGGCATTGTTTGTAGCTAAACTACCATTGAGGTAAAGCTCTCCGCCTTGTAAAGACGCCACCTCAATTCTTATTTCACTAACCTCCTCGTTTTGGTCAGAAATATCACCTCTATCAATGGTAATGGTCACTTCACTACGTGTATTGTTAGCGTTACCGCTACCGTCAGTGGCATCTTCATTAATGTCAGTTGCTTCAACGGTTAGCTCACCTTTGTAATCACTTATTTTTAAATCAATACTTCCTGTTGCTTTATCAGCATCATTGTCGATAACGGTATAGCTAATTGAGTCTGTAAAATCTTCGTTATCGCTTTGAGCAAACTCGTCAGTTGTAATCACTACTTTACCGCTTTCGTATACTCTTAATGTGCCAGATGTATCACTGTCACCCTCACCTTTAAAGGCAACTTCTTTATAGTTACCGGTTGAATCAGAGCCTGAGTCAAACGCAATGTACTTTGTACCACCATAAGTAAATGAAGCTAATTTAGCACCATCTGCACCTGGGTTATTGGTGTTACCAACAAAGTTACTGCTATTAATATCAAGCAGTTCGAGTGTTTTACCGCCGCCCTCAACAAGGTTAACAGCGACAGGTGTGGTATCTACTGTTGGTGTATCATCAGTTACTGTAATAGTTACTGCTGCGTTATTAGTATCGCCATCAGCATCAACAGCAGTTACATCAAAGCTGATATCTTGCGTATTTGTTCCGTCAGCATCAGGGTGTTTAATTGCTGTAAATTGCTCGTAAGTGTAAGAGCCATCAGGATTAAATTTAACGCGTAAAACATCTTCGCCATTTGCTGTAGCGATATACCAGCCATCAGCGTTTTTATCGTTTAATGTAATTGGATTATTTCCATCCGCAGTAACGTAACTTCCGCCGTTAAAGGTTGCTATAAAGTTATCTGCAAGCTTAATTTCTACAACTTCATCAGAGCCTTGCGTTACTGTAATTTGCCCCGTAGTTGTAATTGGGTCATTATTTCTAAGGTTAGTCTCATCAACACTTGCAGCTGAGTCAGCTATTACAGGATCGGTACCGTCGTTTAATGTTACCGTAACATTACTTGTAACTTGTGAACCATCGGTATCTTCTGTGTACACTGGAATCACTATTTGCGGTGCATCTGTGGTATCACCTGTGTGATCTATTGCACCTGAAATTTCGAATGAAATAGCATAGGTGGCAGAGGTTTGTGCATCAACATTCACATCTGGTAAAGTGATTTTAAAGACCTCGGTTGAAGTGCCTTCTAAAATACCTTGTGCGGTACCGTCGCTATTAACTTGCCAAACAATATTTGTGGTGACAGCATTACCGTTCTCATCGAGCGTAGTTTGCGTTAGCTGATTACCATTACTATCAAGCACCGCTGCCCCATCAGTAATACTAACTTGCATGTCCACTACATCATCAAGACCTGCTGTTACTGTAAATGAGGTATCAGTATCAGTATTTGCTTGGCCATCTCCATCTTCGTTATTGTCAGCCACGCTGTTAGGTGTTTCAGAAACATTTAAAGTAATATCATTTTGAGTATGCTCTGCCCCGCCATCATTAACGGTAATGTTTAATGTGGTCGTATTACTGTCCCCATCATTATCTATCACTTCGACTTGCAATGGTACGCCGGTACCTTCTATTGTGTTGTCAAATGGACGGTAAAGCGTAAACTCGTATGTTAAGTTTTGATTACTCGTGCCATTAATGTCGGGTAACGTCGCTACAAAAATTGTTTCTGTACCTTCGCCAGTATTTGCCGTTATCGTTCTTCCATCATCACTTAAAGTGTATACAAGCGCGACACCACCGGCAGTTAAATTTGGTTGTGAATCACTAGAGAATGCTAGCGATGTTATTGTGTCACTGCCAACTGTTGTGCTCACGGTACCTTGCTGAGATACGGTGGTATTATTAGCGGGGTCTAAACCACTTTCGTCAATACTAATAGGTGTTTCTGAGGTATCTTCAACCTGAGGCCCACCGCCATCTTGAACGGTTATGGTTACGTTACCCGCACCGCTGATTGCTGTACCATCACTGTCCTCCCCATTAATAGAAAGCGCAAAATCAATATTCTCTCCATTAGGGTTATCAAGGGGTAAGCTTACTGTTGTTTGAACCTTAGCATCTAAATCTTTGCCATTTGCATCTTGCGTTGCACTTACGCTAAAGCGAATAACTTCGCTGCCATTAGCTGAGCCTGTAATTGTTTTTCCGTCTTCACTTAAAACAAAGGTAATAGCAGAGCCTGAACTTGTTAAGTTAAGCGAATCTAAACTTGAAATAGTGTCATCAAAGGTGATTGAATCGGCAACTAATGCATCAGAGCCTGCCACAACATCAAAGTTTTTGTTATTCGTGGTAATAACGCCGTAGTCACTTTCAGTGTAGGTGGTTGCTTGGTTAGTAAAACTGCCCGCACTGCCATCTTGTACTGTAAATGTAGCTGTACTGGTAGAGCTACCTACACCGTCGCGATCTGCTATTGTGTATTCAATAGTAAACTGTGGTGAAGGGGTTGAATCACGATTATCTAGTGCGTTAAAGCTCCAAGTGCCATCACTGTTAACCGTTAACGTGCCTTCATCGGTGTCTATTATTGCAGGTCTATCGGCTGTTATGTCAACATAGTCAGTGCCATTAAATGTAACGCTTGTAACGGTTGGCTCGCCCTCTACTACACTGTCGTTAGTGACTAAGCTACCTGTTGATACTCTACCTGCATCAGTGTCTGCTTCGGTGACTGTAAAGCTGTCGTCACTGCTTTGTGGGGCTGAGTCGGTAATCGTAACGGATGTTGGTACAACGACAAGTTCGGTTGTGCCATCGGCATCTGTTTGCAACGCATCAACAAAAATATCTGTTAGTAAACTTTCACTTTCATGATCAATGGGGGCGTGTAACGTGGTAGTAAGCTCACCGCCAGCAAGCGCCACACTTAACACTAACTCGCCTTGATAGTCTTTAACTTCTAACGATAAACCATCATTTGCTAAGGTAACCGAAACAGGGCTGCCGTCTACCGTTAAGCCTTCAAGGCCAGATTGGTTTGTACTTAATGTAAGGTCAGCGTTATCTATTTCTATTGAACTAGTCGCTGAGCTTGTGCCGCCATTTGCAGTATTACTTTCGTTTAATGTTTGGCTATCAAGCGCATCTAATGTGGGTGCGATATCTTGCGCTGTATTTCCTGCAGAATCGGTAACGGTTGCTGTAATAGTCCACGACTGTGTATCATCAAGCTCAGATACATCTATACCGTTAACAGTCCAAGTTCCACCATTTGCTACTGCTGCAGTCACTATTTCACTAGTAGTGCCATCAAAAATCGTAAGTGTAACGATAGAACCTGGTTCAGCATCGGTTGTACCATTTAACGTGGTTACTTCACCGTCTTTAAATGATCTACTGTTAATGCCGCTTTCACCAGTATCAATATCAATATTAATGGTGGTGTCTTTAGTGAAAGTTGTTGAATTAGTCGCTAAATTGCCCTCAATATCAAGTGCGCTCACTTCTGCGGTAATCTCTCCATCAGCAAGTTCTGATATATCAGTGGCATTAATTACCCACTCACCCGCGGCATTAATAACTACATTTTCGACTGTGACTTTGTCACCATTTACATCGGTAAAGACCACCGTGGCGGTTTGATTTTCATCAGCCTCTTCTATTACACCGCTTACTACAACATTACCCTGCTCATCAATATTAACAACGTCATCGCCTGCTGCCATTTCAATGGTGGTTGCTGCGGTTTTATCGTGAATGGCTGTGTCTGTATCGGTTGCGGTATTGCCTGCAACATCACTTACGGTGGCTGTGGCTGTTAATGTACCGTCATCTAGCCCTGATAAATCAGCACCGGTAATCGTGTAGGCATTATTAATAACCGTCGCTTCAAAGCTGCGCTCATTACCCGCTGCATCCTTTACAACCACCGTGACTGTTTGGTTATCTTCAACGCCGGTTGTAGTTCCTGTAATTTCAACGCTTACGTTTTCACCATTGCCGTTTATTACGTTGTCGCTTGTATCGTTTATATCTACCGTTACGGCAACTGTGGTGTCTTTAGTAAAGCTGGTTTCGTTTGTGGCTAAATTGCCTTCAACATCTAATGCGCTAACACTTGCTGTAATTTCACCATCTGCTAGCGTTGAAATATCCGTAGCCGCTATTTGCCACTCACCATCAGCATTAATAGCTACGTTTTCAACAGTGACTTTGTCTCCGTTCACATCGGTAAAGACAACCGTGGCAGTTTGGCTTGTATCTGCTTCTTCTATTACACCGCTTACTACTACGTTTTCTTGCTCTGCGGTATTTATAACTGTGTCATCGCCCGTCGCTACTTCTATGCTAGTAACGGCTGTTTTATCGTGAGTTGCGGTGTCTGTATCGCTAGCTATGTTACCTGCAATGTCACTCACTGTGGCTGTGGCTGTTAATGTACCGTTGTTGAGTGCTGATACGTCTGCACCTGTGATTGTGTACGCTTCATCAGTTACTATTGCGCTGAAGGTTTCACTGTTTGTGCCATCACTCACTACTACGGTGACCGTTTGCCCATTTTCTACGCCTACGGCAGTGCCGTTTATAGTAACGTTAGTATTTTCACCATTGCCATTAATTACGCCATCGTCTGTATCAACAATATTTACCGTTACATTCGCAACCGTATCTTTTGTCAACGTGGCTGTATTTACCGCTTCGTTACCTGCGTTATCAAATACACTCACACTTACTGTAACGTCGCCATCTGCAAGTGAGCTTATATCTTCGTCGCTTACTTGCCACGTGCCGTCTGCATTAATTGTTACGTTTTCAACAGTGACTTCTTTTGCATCTTTATCCGTAAAGGTAACCGTTATGCTGTTGGTTGACTCTACATCATCAACCACACCACTTACGCTTACCGCTTCATCTTCTGCTGCGTTTATTACTGAGTCTTCTAGCACGAGCGTTGTACTGGCTTGCGTATCTTTTGTGAAATCAAGGCTGTTTGTTGCCTCGTTGCCCGCTATATCTTGTGTCGTTACATCAACGGTGTAGTCGCCATCAGACAGTGCATTTAATATACTGCTATCTAATTGCCAGTTGCCGTCATTGTCGACATTAGCAGTGCCATTAAATACAACACTGCCGTCACTGTCTTTGATGGTAATTGCTACGCTTTGATTAGCCTCTACGTCTAATACTGTGCCTGCTACTTTAGCAGTGCTTTGCTCAGCATCGTTAATAACAGCGTCATCGCCCACATTTACCGTAACAGCACTTTGTGTGTCTTTAACAATGTTAAGATCTGCATCAGCGGTGTTGCCTGCGGTATCAGCAGTTGTTGCTGTAACAGTCAATGCCCCCTCATTAAGGGATGTCAAATCGAGTGAGTTACTTTGCCACGTTCCATCAGCTAAAATAATCGCTTGCCCTGTTACAGAACCATTACCATCAGAGACAGTAACGTTAACGATTTTACCTTCTTCTATATTGGCGCTTTGACCATTAATAACTACCGCCGATTTTTCTACATTATTGATCAATAAATCGTTATTTTCACTTGGTATAGAAATGGAAGCTTGGGTATCTTTTTCAAAGGTTGTGCTATTTTCGGCTTGGTTACCGGCCTCATCAAATACACTTACAGTAGCAGTAATAGTGCCATCGGCAAGGGTATTAATATCTGCGCTACTCACTTCCCAGGTGCCGTCGTTATTAATCGTGATATTATCTACAGTTACTACATTATCGTTTTCGTCAGTAAAAGTGATGGTTGCTGTATTTGTAGGCTCTATATCCGTTACCTGCCCACTTACAACAACATTGGTTTGCTCAGTTGCATTAACTAAGTCATCGCCTGCCCCCATTTGTATGGTGGTTACGGCTGTTTTATCGTGAATGGCGGTGTCTGTAGCGGTTGCTGTATTGCCAGCTTCATCACTGACTGTGGCTGTGGCAGTTAATTCGCCATCGTTAAGACCTGATAAGTTTGCACCGGTAATTGTGTAAGTATTATTGGTAACTATGGCTTCAAAGCTGCGCTCATTACCGGCTTCATCTGTTACTACCACTGTTACCGTTTGGTTGTCTTCAACACCCGTTGTGGTACCTGTAATTTCAACGTTTACGTTTTCATCATTGCCGTTAATT
>NZ_JACJFD010000013.1:36023-106538 GCF_014164415.1 Pseudoalteromonas sp. SG43-1
ACACCGCTTACGACTACATTACTTTGCTCTGCAGTATTAATAACAGCGTCATCACCTGTTGCAACATCAATGCTGGTTACGGCTGTTTTATCGTGAATGGCGGTGTCTGTAGCGGTTGCTGTATTACCTGCTACATCACTTACTGTGGCTGTGGCGGTTAATGTGCCATCGTTAAGCTCTGATACGTCTGCGCCTGTGATTGTGTACGCTTCATCAGTAACGAGTGCGGTGAAAGTTTCACTATTTGTGCCATCACTAACTACTACGGTAACCGTTTGGCCATTTTCAACACCAACGGCGGTGCCGTTTATGGTTACGTTTGTGTTTTCGCCATTGCCGTTAATAACGTTATCGGCTGTATCTTGTATTTCAACGGTTACATTGGCGTTGGTGTCTTTAATTAGTGTTTCGGTATTTACCGCTTCATTGCCGGCGTTATCAAATACGCTAACACTTACTGTTACGTCGCCATCTGCAAGTGAGCTTATATCTTCGTCACTTACTTCCCATGTGCCATCGGCATTTATGGTTACATTATCAACGGTTACTTTTTTATCGTCTTTATCTGTAAAGGTTACGGTAATGCTGTTTGTTGATTCTACGTCATCAACTTTACCGCTTACACTTACCGCTTCGTCTTCTGCTGCGTTTATTACTGAGTCTTCAAGCACTAGCGTTGTACTGGCTTGGGTGTCTTTTGTAAAGTTGAGGGTGCTTGTTGCTGGATTACCCGCTATATCTTGCGTGCTTACATCTACTGTGTAATCGCCATCTGATAAAACCCGTAAAATAGAGCTATTAAGCTCCCAGTTACCCTGCGCATCTACGGTGGTTGTAGCGGTAAACAACTCATCACCGTTATTGTCTTTTAGTACAATATCAACTTCTTGTCCTGACTCTACATCACTAATTGTGCCACCAATTTTTGCTGTTGCTTGCTCTTGTTCATTAATAAATGCGTCATCACCTACATTTACGTTAATTGTGGCTTGGGTATCTTTAACTAATGTTGTGCTATTTACTGCTTCGTTACCTGCGTTATCAAACACGCTTACACTTGCTGTAATGTCGCCATCGGCTAATTCGCTAATATTTGCAGCGGTAACAGACCAATTACCATCACTGTCTAAAACAATGTTTTTAATTGTTTCTGTTTTACCGTTTTGATCGGTAAAGGTAACCGTTATATTGTTGGTTGACTCTACGTCATCTACTTTTCCGCTGAGTGCTACGGCTTCATCTTCGGCTGCATTAATAAGCGTATCTGCAAGCTCTATGGTGGTAGTTGCTTGGGTGTCTTTTATAAATTCTGCACTATTAACCGCTTCGTTACCTGCGTTATCAAATACGCTGACACTTGCGATTACTTCACCATCGGCTAGTTCGCTAATATTTGCAGCGGTAACAGACCAATTACCATCACTGTCTAAAACAATGTTTTCAATTGTCTCTGTTTTACCGTTTTGATCGGTAAAGGTAACCGTTACATTGTTGGTTGACTCTACGTCATCTACTTTTCCGCTAAGTGCTACGGCTTCGTCTTCTGCTGCATTAATTACGTTATCGGCAAGTTCTAACGATGTAGTTGCTTGTGTATCTTTATTAAATGTAGTGTTGTTTACAGCTTCGTTGCCTGCGTTATCAAATACGCTTACGCTTACTGCAATTTCGCCATCGGTAAGTGTACTTATGTCACTTGGGTTTATTTGCCAGTTGCCATCGCTATCTACATCAACTTTTGCAGTAACTGAGTTGGTGCCGTCACTAAATGTAACGGTTACTTCTCGTGTAGCTTCAACATCGGTAACTGTACCGCTTATAATTACATTGCTTTGCTCGACTGCATTCACTACATCATCGTTTTCAGCGACTTCTATTGTGGTACTGGCTAGCTTATCGTGCTCGGCAGTGTCGTTACTTGTAGCGGTATTACCTGCTACATCGGTTACAGTAGCTGTTGCGGTTAATGTACCATCATTTAAAGCTGATACATCAGCATCTGTAATTGTATAAGCGCCGTTAATTACTTCAGCAGTAAATGTTTCAGTATTTGTGCCATCACTCACAACTACTGAGACTGTTTGACCGTTTTCAATGTTAGTTACATCACCTGTAATGCTAACAACTGTATTTTCTGAGTTGCCATTAATTACATTATCGCCTGTATCGTTTATATCTACAGTTACACTGGCTAGCTGATCTAATAAAACAGTGTCGTTTGCTGTGGCTGTATTACCCGCTAAGTCTAAAACAACGGCAGTGGCTGTAATTGTGCCGTTATTTAAGCCCGATATATCTACATTTTCAAAACTGTATTGACCGTTAGTAACAGTGCCTATTAATTCAATGTCTGGGTTTTCACCGTCAGATACGGTTACTGTAATTGATTGACCATTTTCTATGTTTTCAACTGCGCCGGTTATGGTTATTTGCGAGTTTTCGTTACTGCCGTTAATAATACCGTCGTCTGTTTGTGCAATATTTAAAGTTACGCTGCTTAGCGTGTCTTTTGTAAAAGTAAGCTCTGAATTTGCAGGGTTCCCAGCTGAATCTGTGACTGCTACAACTGCGTTAATTTGACCTTCGGCTAAGTCAGCAATTTGATCAGTAGTAACTTCCCATGTGCCATTATCGCTAACGATAGCAGTTATTACTTTAGACACACTATTGCTGTCGGTAAGCGTTAATGTAACTTCTCGCCCTTGCTCTACATCTACAGTATTACCCGTTAACACAGCACTCGCTTGCTCTAAGCTATTAATTACTTGATCGTCATCAGACAGTGCAATATCAATTTCTGCTAGCTTGTCTAATTCAACTGAATCTTGCGCTGTTACAGGGTTGCCTGCTTTATCAGATACGCTAGTTGTAGCGGTTAATGTGCCATCGTTAAGATTGCTTGCATCAATCGGATCGGTCACGTATTCGCCGTTGGTCACTGTTGCAGTTGTAGTTACAGCTGGGTTAACGCCATCGCTAATGCTTACCGTAACCGTTTGGCCATCTTCAACGTCGGTAACCATACCGCGTACAATAATTGCCGCGCTTTCGCCGTTACCGTTAATTACTGAATCGGCTGTTTTATCAATACTGGTGGTGATGGCAGCCGTGTTATCAAGCTCGACTGAATCTTGTGCTGTTACCGGGTTGCCTGCTTTATCAGATGCAGTCGCAGTAGCGGTTAATGTGCCATCATTAAGGTTGCTTGCATCAATCGGATCGGTCACGTATTCACCGTTTTGAACGGTTGCTTGTACTTCAACTGGTGGGTTAACGCCATCGCTAATGCTTACCGTAACCGTTTGGCCATCTTCAATATCGGTAACTGTACCGCGCACAACGATTGCTTCACTTTCGCCGTTGCCGTTAATAACACCGTCGGCTGTTTTATCAATGTTTGTGGTTATTGCAGCGGTGTTATCAAGCTCGACGGTATCTTGTGCTGTTACAGGGTTACCTGCCTCATCCGATACGCTAGCTGTAGCGGTTAATGTGCCATCGTTTAGTGCACTAGCATCAATTGGATCTGTTACATATTCACCGTTTTGAACGGTTGCTTGTACTTCAACTGGTGGGTTAACGCCATCGCTAATGCTTACCGTAACCGTTTGACCATCTTCAACGTCGGTAACCGTACCGCGTACAACGATAGCTTCACTTTCGCCGTTACCGTTAATAACTGAGTCGGCTGTTTTATCAATACTGGTGGTGATGGCTGCCGTGTTATCAAGCTCGACCGTATCTAGCGCTGTTACCGGGTTGCCTGCTTTATCAGATACGCTAGCTGTAGCGGTTAATGTGCCGTCGTTTAGATTGCTAGCATCAATTGGATCTGTGACATATTCGCCGTTATTAACAATTGCTTGTACTTCAACTGGCGGGTTAACACCATCGCTAATAGTAACCGTAACTGTTTGGCCATCTTCAACATCGCTAACTGTTCCGCGCACAACAATGGCTGCACTTTCGCCGTTACCGTTAATAACGCCATCGGCTGTTTTATCAATGCTTGTGGTAATGGCGGCAGTGTTATCGAGCTCAACGCTATCTTGCGCACTAATAGGGTTACCAGCTAAATCAGACGCTGTAGCAGTGGCGGTTAATGTGCCGTCGTTTAAGCTGCTTGCATCAATAGGAGTTGTTACATATTCGCCATTTTCTACAATGGCTTGCACTTCAACCGGTGGGTTAACACCATCGCTAATAGTAACCGTAACTGTTTGACCATCTTCAACATCGCTAACTGTTCCGCGCACAACAATGGCTGCACTTTCGCCGTTACCGTTAATAACGCCATCGGCTGTTTTATCAATGCTTGTGGTAATGGCGGCAGTGTTATCAAGCTCAACGCTATCTTGTGCGCTTACAGGGTTGCCCGCGATATCAGATACACTTGCAGTGGCGGTTAATGTGCCGTCGTTTAAGCTACTTGCATCAATAGGAGTTGTTACATATTCACCATTGATCACGGTTGCAGTTGTAGTCACCGCAGGGTTAACGCCATCGCTTATTGTTACAGTAACTATTTGGCCATCTTCTACATCTTCTACAGTACCGCGTACAACAATGGCTGCACTTTCGCCGCTGCCGTTAATAACACCGTCGGCTGTTTTATCAATGTTGGTTGTAATGTCTGCTAATTTGTCTATTTCAACGGTGTCTCTTGCTGTGGCTTCATTGCCAGCTAAATCAGAGACGTCGGCTCTTGCCACAATATCGCCATCGTTTAAAGAGCTTGCATCTATAGGAGCTGTGACATATTCACCATTTTGTACAATTGCTTGCACAGCTATATCTGGGTTTACACCATCCCTTAGGGTGATAGTTACAACTTGGCCATCTTCAATGCCACTCACGGTGCCACGCACTACAATTTCTTGATTTTCGTTACTGCCATTAATAACCGAATCAGCTGTTTTATCAATGCTAGTTGTGATTGCTGCAGTTGTGTCTATTTCAACATTATCTTGGGCACTAATAGGGTTACCGGCTGCATCAGCAACCTCTGCTGTGGCGATCATAGTGCCATCATTTAAGCCTGTTGCGTCCATTGGCTCTGTAACATATTGACCATTTTGAACTACAGCCTGAGTAATTACCGGAGGGTTAATACCGTCGCTCAACGTTACAGTAACTATTTGGCCATCTTCAACATCTTCTACAGTACCGCGTACAACCACACCTGCATTTTCTGCTGTATTAACATTATCGCGAAGATCGTCGTCTTGCCCGTTAATCACTCCATCATCTGTTTTATCTATTGATGCAGTTATTAATGCGCTGTTATCTATTTCAAAAGAATCTTCTGCAACTGCGGTATTTCCAGCCGTATCAAGCACACTTGCTGATACCGAAATATCGCCATCATTAAGTGCAGAAATATCCACACCTGAAAGCGCGTAATTACCATTTTCAACAATTGCGGTAACAACCACTTCATTGCCTAATGAGTCTGTAAATATAATGGTAACTTCTTGGCCATCTTCAACACCATTTACTATGCCGCTAAGCGAAATATCGGTGTTTTCAGCGCTGCCATTTATAACGCCATCTTCAGTTTTATCAATATTAAGTGTTAGCGTGCTTTGTGTGTCTTTTGAAAAAGTAACCTCTTGAGTGGCCTCATTCCCAGCTGCATCAAAAATACTTATTTGCGCTGAGATTTCGCCATCAGCTAAAGATTCAATATCACCGCTAATTTGCCAATTCCCATCAGCATCAACTTCAGCTGTTACTACTACTTGCTGATTATTACTATCCGTAAAAGTAACGGTAACTAATTGGCCTGGCTCAATATCTGTAACCGAGCCACTAAGTTGTACATTATTTTGCTCGGCGCTATTAATAACCCCATCAATATCTTGTGCCACTATGCTTGTTGCAACAGAGCTGTCATATTGCGCTTCATCGCTCGCGCTTGCTGGGTTTCCTGAAATATCTTGAGCAGTTGCATTTGCACTAATAGTGCCATCATTTAACGATGAAATATCAACACCGGCTATTTCATAACTGCCATTAACTACGATTGCCGTTAATGTAATTGGAGGGTTAACGCCGTCACTCAATACAACAGTCACTGTTTGGCCGTCTTCAATACCAGTTACTACACCTCGTACAGTTACGTTACTCTCTTCTTCGCTATTGATAACGCCATCTTGTGTTGAGTCTATTTCGACGGTGAGCTGTGCTGTTTTATCATGTGAAATAACCTGAGACGCGGTGCTTTCGTTACCTAATAAATCTTGTGCTTGCGCGGTTGCTGTGATCTCTCCATCACTTAACGAAGAAATATCGACTTCTAATTGGTACTGGCCATTTTCAACAACAGCCTCAACACTCACTTCATTGCCATCTATGTCTGTTAGGGTTACTAAGACTGTTTGACCATCTTCAATACCTTCAACTGTTCCGCTTACTTGTACTACGTTTTCTGAGTTATTTATTACGCCATCTTCGGTTTCATTAACGTCTATTGTTATAATGGCCGTAGTATCTTTTGAGAATGATTTTTGAGTTTGCGTGTCATTACCCGCTTCATCAATGGTACTAACTTGTATGGTGTAATTTCCATCAGGTAAATCGGCAAAAGGTTCAGGGCCAACACTCCATTGACCATTAATGACTGTTGCCTCATACGTTGCTATAGGGTTACCTTGCGCATCAAAAATGGTCACTGTTACCAGCTGTCCATCTTGCACATCTTGCACTTCACCTTCAAAATCAATTGGTTGATTAGTGTTTAAGCCATCCTCAAAATCAATAAAAATATCTGCTTGAGTATCTTTTACTTTAGTTTCACTCGCTGCATCATCTTCGTTGCCCCCTACAAGAGAAACCGTTGCAGTCACTTCACCATCATTTAGAGCAGTAATATCAATATTTGTTACAGACCAAACACCATCTTGCACTTCGGTTGTAACAATTATTTCGTTGCCGTCGCTATCACTTAAAACTATTTGTACTAACGAGCCATCGGGTACATTTTCAACAGTACCGGAAAATTCCAAAGCCACAGCATCGTATTTATTAATAAACACACCATCGCCACCGAGCTGACCTACAGTAAAAATAGGGTCGGGTCTGAACTCAATAAAATTAGGATCTTCTTCTTCTGTTGTATCGGTAGGTGTTGTTTCATAGCCTGATTCAGGAACAAGCTCTTGCCCTTGGCGAGCAATAAGTTGATAAGCCACTTGAGCTTCATTAGCATCACTTGAGGATAAAGATGTAACGCTACTGGTATTGCTGCGGGCGTCAAAGGTACTATTTTGGCTTAAATCCGATACAAGCTGTGAAATAATATCTTGAGGTACAACAAGCTGTTCACTGGTTTCAGAAAAAACCAGCTCGTTCCCCTCTAATGCAATGTCGCTGCTATTTAACACAGGTAGGTCGGCAAGTTGCTCTGGTATAGAGTCTACCTTGACCCAATCTCCATTATCCATAACAACCCAGACATCACTTAGTAGTTCGACAATAACAACAGCTTTACTTATATTTTCCAAAGTGAATTTCCTAAATAGTTAATGAGAGTAAATAGCGGCTTAGCCAAAAGGTAGCTCTAATCGTTACAAAATCCAGTTAATGATACAAAAAAATAACATCTTACAGTACCTTTTTATTGGATTTTATAATGGTTAATTTTGAAATATAGTTATTATTTATAAGGTAATATCAAAATTGCAATACAAAACAATTAGAAAATGTAACTGCTATATGTATACAACGTATGAAGGGGTGATTTGGATTCAATAAACTTAGTTATTTGTAAATTTATATGTTAGCAATTTTATTGGGAATAAATTAACATCCCTAAAGGTAGTTTCATTTCCAAATTAGTCAAACAAATGCAAAGTGCACGTTTTATTCCCTTTAGAAAACAAGATATTGTTGATATGTGCAGCGCTGAGCTCACAAACAACTCAGAGCAAACATCGTTTAAACAATTTTGCGATTTATTAGCAAGCCTTATCCATTACGATTACCATTCAACACTTGAGTCGCTCAAAAATAACTACGCGCCCTTTGATCCTAATAGCGATACGCGATCTTTAGCGCCAGTATCAGCTGAGCAAAAAGCACAATGCCAACGTGAGTTTGCAAAAGATTTTGCTAAGGTTTTAAATGCCGCTAATTTTGAAGTGATCACCAATGAAGACTTACAAGATGCATTAAATGAAGAGTCACTATTTAAGGTGCGCCTTGAAGTTGAATTTGACGACTTTGAAGAAGTGGTATTTTATCGCCGTGGCGAGTCGCAACTCACTGAAACTATTACCAGCTTTTGGGGCCTTCGTAAAAAGCCGCTGCACTTTACTAATTACGACCGTGTTGCTGTGTTTATTCGCTTTAAAGATAGCGCTTATTTTAAAGCTAAAAATAAAACGCCAATGGGATTTGAGCCAAGTTCAACCATAGTAAAGCTGTTTCAAAATGTGCCAAAGGCCGATCTCGAAATGCTATTTCCTAATAGCGAGGTACGCATGCGCCCTATTGATAAAGCAATTATTGGCTCATCGGCTTTAATTGGCGGTGCGGTGGTACTTATCACTAAGCTTGGTGCATCAATTTTATTATTGCTTGCTCTGTTTGCTTTTTGGGGTGGCTTTAGAAGTGAAGCTGTAGAAATGACCCAACAACACTTTATTACCTTTGCTATTGGCATGGGAGTATTTGGCAGCTTTATTTTTAAAGAGTGGAGTAAGTTTAAAAACCGTAAAATTAAATTTATGAAAGCGCTTAGCGATAACCTCTACTTTAAAAACCTTGATAATAACGCCGGTGTTTTTCACACCCTTATAGACGCCGCCGAAGAAGAAGATATAAAAGAAGCGCTGCTTGCGTATACGTTTTTACTAAAATCAGAAAACGGCTTAACCGCACAAACACTTGATGAACAAATAGAGCATTGGTTTAAAAGCAAATACCAGTGCAATCTTGATTTTGAAATTAGCGACGCACTTGAAAAGCTGGTACGTATGCGTTTAGTAACGTGTAGTAACGAAATAGAAGGTAATGAAGTGTATAGCGCGCTAAGTTTAGACCATGCAAAAGCTATTCTTGATGAGCGTTGGGATAATCTGTTTCAATATAATTAATGTAGTATTTTTGCTAAATAATTACCCAAATAAAAAAGCAGCTGTAAGTACAGCTGCTTTTTTGATTACATTATTAATAGCTAATACTTAAGCTAATTCAGCTTCTGCTTTTTTAGTAAATTTAGAATGCACTAATTTATAAAGTGCAGGCAATATTAATAGCGTAAGTAGAGTTGATGAAATAATACCGCCAACTACAACCGTAGCCAGTGGTCTTTGTAGCTCAGCGCCTGTACCAGTATTTAGCGCCATAGGAATAAACCCTAAGCTTGCCACTAAAGCGGTCATTAATACTGGACGCAAGCGCGAAAGTGCACCGGTTTGTATCGCATCAATTAAACTAAGTCCATCGGCTCTTAATTGTTTAATAAACGACAGCATAACCACACCGTTTAATACGGCAACACCACTTAGCGCGATAAAGCCAACGCCTGCCGATATCGATAACGGCATATCGCGTAGCAATAACGCAAGCACACCACCGGTAAGTGCAAGTGGTACGCCGCTAAATATAATTAACGAATCACGAAGTGAATTAAACGCACTGTAAAGCAGGCCAAATATAAGCAATAAAGTAACTGGCACCACCAGCGATAACCGCTTACTTGCCGATTCTAATTGCTCAAATGTACCGCCGTATTCAATCCAATAACCACTTGGTAAATTAAGATCTGAAATTAAAGCGGCTTGTGCATCACTTACAAAGCTTGCTAAATCACGCCCTTCTACATTTGCAGTAACAACAACATTACGCTTACCGCTTTCACGGTTTATTTGATTAGGCCCTTTATCAATACTAATATTTGCAACTTCGCCAAGCGGTACAAATGCAAGGTCTGGGTTGGCACTTTTGGGCACGGCCACTGGCAAACGCGCAAGCTGTGATACATCGTTTGACCAGCGCTCATCTAAACGCACTAATAACGAAAAGCGTTTATCGCCTTCATAAATAAGCCCGGTTTGTACACCGCCTACCGCAGCACTTACACTTTGCTGTATATCGGTTACTGTTAAACCTAACAGCGCCAAATGATCGCGAAGCGGCGTTACCGAAAGTGTAGGCAAACCTTCCATTTGCTCAAGGCGTACATCAGTTGCGCCTGTAATGTTTTGCACCAAGGCTGTGGCTTTTTCGCCATACTGTTTTAATGTTGATAAATCATCGCCATAAATACGCACTGCCACGTCGGCGCGCACGCCTGCTATTAACTCGTTAAAACGCATTTCTATAGGTTGCGTAAACTCATAATTATTACCTGGTACTTCATTTACTAAATGGCGAATTTGCTTAACCAGCTCTTCTTTACTTAAAGCGGGATCAGGCCATTGTTCGCGCGGCTTTAACATTAAAAAGGTATCGGCAACGTTAGGTGGCATAGGATCGTTTGCTACATCTGGAGTGCCAATTTTTGAAAATACTTTTTCAACTTCAGGTATGTCTAAAATGGCTTGCTCTAGCTCTTTTTGCATTTTTACCGATTGTTCAATACCGGTGCCGGTAATGCGCAGTGCGTGCATGGCTATATCGCCTTCATCAAGCTGCGGTAAAAATTCAGCGCCCATATTTTTAACTTTAAAGCCAAGTGCAATTACAAGCACAGCAGCAATGCTTAACATTACCCACGGCAACTTAAGCGATAAACCAAGCAGTGGTTTGTAGCCTTTTTTAATAACCCGCATAACCGCATTTTCGCTCTCACTCACCTTGCCACGTACAAATACCGCAATAGCCGCAGGTACAAAGGTAACAGCAAAAATAAGTGCGCCAACTAGTGCGGCTACAACAGTAAATGCCATTGGCTGGAACATTTTTCCCTCAACACCACTAAGCGCAAACAGCGGCAAATACACCAGCATAATAATTAAAATGCCAAACACCGCTGGGCTAAATACTTCTTTAGTAGCGGCGGTTACAACACTTAAACGCTCATTTAATGTAAGTAGCCTGCCATGTTTGTGCTGCGCAAGGCCAAGTTGCCTCAAACAGTTTTCAACCACAATTACAGCGCCATCAACGATTAAACCAAAGTCGATTGCGCCTAGGCTCATTAGGTTACCCGACACACGATTACCTACCATACCGGTAATGGCAAATAACATGCTAAGCGGAATAACCATTGCCGTAATAAGCGCACCAGTTACATTACCTAATAACAGCAGCAAAATAACAATCACTAATACAGCGCCTTCAAACAGGTTAGTTTTTACAGTGTCTATGGTTTTATCAACAAGGGTTGTGCGGTCATAAACTGCTTCAACTACAACCCCTTCAGGTAGGCTAAGTTGTACATCTTTGAGTTTATCTGCCATGGCTTTTGCCACTACGCGGCTGTTTTCGCCAATGAGCATCATGGCGGTGCCAAGCACGGTTTCTTTACCGTTATAAGTAGCAGCGCCGGTTCTGAGTTCTTTACCTAGGCGCACATTTGCTACATCCTTAATGCGTACTGGTGCATCATCGCGCTTAGCAACTACGGTATTAGCTATATCATCAATGGTTTTTAATTGCCCTGGCGAGCGCACTAAATATTGCCCGTCAAAACGCTCTATAAATCCTGCGCCTTGGTTACTGTTATTTAATTTAAGTGCAGTAATTACATCGCTTAGCGTGAGCTTATAAGCGAGTAGTTTTTCTGGCATGGACGCTACTTGATATTGGCGCTCAAAGCCTCCTTGGCTGTTTATTTCGGTAACGCCTTTTACTTTTAATAACTGCGGGCGAATAACCCAATCTTGCAGGGTACGTAAATCTTCTGCATTAAATGGCGTACCATCATCTTTTAATGCACCGTTATTTGCATGCACAGAATAAGTAAAAATCTCCCCTAGCCCGCTGGCAATTGGCCCTAAGTTTGGTTCAATATTGGCTGGCAAGTCTGATCGAATACTTTGTATGCGCTCTGATATTTGCTGGCGCGCCCAGTAAATATCGGTCCCTTCATTAAAAATAACGGTAACTTGCGAAAGCCCATAACGCGAAATTGAGCGGGTGTAATCAAGCTTAGGAATACCCGCCATTGCAGTTTCAATCAAATATGTAATGCGCTGCTCGGCTTCAAGCGGGGTAAAGCCCGGCGCTTTGGTATTTATTTGAACTTGCACGTTAGTTATATCGGGTACGGCATCAACGGCTAAATTTTGTGTGTTGTATACGCCAAACCCAGCAAATAAAAGTGTGAGCGCAAGCACCATCATGCGGCGCTTAACCGCAAAAGAAACTATCCAGTTAATCATGCTGCCTCCTAGTGTGAGTGGCTTGCGCCGCTTTTTAATATATCGGCTTTAATTACATAACTGTTTTGCGTTACGTACTCACTATTTGGCGAAAGCCCCTCAAGTACCTCTACCCACTCGCTGTTTTTAGCACCAAGCTTTACAGGGCGTACTTCAAACACATTGCCGCTTTTAATAAAAACACTAGGTTTGCCGTTAAATTCCTGCACAGCTGTAGCCTTTACTCGCACTGCAGCATCTACTTTTGCAGTACTAATGTCGCTATTAACATGCATACCAGGACGCCAATGACCATCAGGGTTTGTAAGCTCGATTCGCGCACGCGCAATATGCCCGCCGCTCATCATCGGGGCTATGTAAAACACCTCACCTTGCGCATTTAAATGATGATGTAAATCGTACACTTTTGCGCTTTGTCCTATGGCGAGCTTTTCAATATTTTCAGGAAAAGCCGAGAGCTCGACCCATACGGTTTCAAGGTTTACTATTTGCATTAATGCGCTGTTGGCAAGCTCACCGCGCTTTAAATATTGCTCGGTAATAACGCCTGTAATTGGGCTTTTTATGGTGTAATTTTGTAGGGTCTCGCGGTTGGTAATACTGGCAAGTTTATCGCCTTTTTTAACGTTTTGACCAATGCTTACAAAGATATCGTTAACTAAGCCGGTATAAGGCGCCATTACTTCAACGGTGCCGTGCGCGGTGGGTGCTATAACACCAAATAAAGTATCTGTTAGTTCAACGCTACCTGCTTTTGCAATGTCGGTTTTAATTCCTGCGCGTTCAATTGCTTGGGAGCTTAGCGTTGTACGCCCTTCTTCTTGCTCATAATGATAATTTATTTCAACGCCTTTATAGCGTGCCATTACATCAAGCTTAAAAGAATGCGGCTCGTTTACGCTCACGGTACTTACTAAATAGTCATCTTCAGCTTTAAAACGAATAAGCTGTGGCTCTTCACTTAAACGCTGCACGTTTATGGTTACGTCTAACTGGTTTATATCAATGGCTTTATTGTTATTAAAGCCATATATTCGCAGCTCGGTATTACCTGCAAACTGGGTTAACTTAAGCTCTAAATCAAGCGCGTTATTGGTTAGTAAAAATCCGCCGTGTGGGCCTTTTTGTGTGTGTTCGTCTTTGTGGCCTTCTTCGTGACCTTTTTCGTGATGGCTATCAGATGCCATAGCCGTGCTACTTAATAATGGGAGTGCAAATAATTGCGTTATAAATAATGCGATAAGAGTGTTATTCATGATTGATGAGTCTCAATTAAAGGTTGGCCAGTTAAACGCTCAAGGGTAAGCAGTACTTGATATAGCTCGCTATGGATGTTGATAAGTGCGCGTTTAGAATCAAATAAAGCTTGCTGTGCGTCGAGTAATTGCAACACCGATATTTGCCCTTGTTGATAGCTTTTTAAACTTTGTTTTATAAGCGTTTGTGCTTGTGGAATAACTTGCTGTGTTAATAGCTGTGCCTGCGCAGTTTTACCTTGGTAATACGCATACAAAGTGCGTATTTGCTGGCGTAGCTGAACACGTAATTGCCCTTGTTGCTCATTAAGTAGCGTAAGTTGATGCTTTGCAGCCTCAATATTACCGCTATTAGAATTGCTTAATTGCAGTGGCATTGAAAAAGAAAACACCAACGAGCTGGCATCAGTTTGCTGGTTATATCGCACGCCACCACCCAGGGTTAAATCGCTTTGCCCGCTTGAGCGTTGCAGCGACAAATTAGCCGTTTGCTGCATATATTGCTGCTGCAGCAGTGCAAATTCAGGTGCTGTATTTACCGCATCAAGTAGCACTGCTTCACTTTTAACAGCAGCTATTTGTGATAAATCGCCAGCATAGTAATCACTCACTTGCGGCTCTTGCCAAAGCTCGGTTAGAGCTAAGCGCGCACGCTCAAATTCGCTATTTAGCATCAGCGTATTTAAATCTACTTGGCTTAATGCATAACGCATGCGGGTTACATCAGCACTTGAGGCTGCACCCGCTTTAGCGCGTTTTTCAATTGCGTTAAGTGCCTGCTTAACGGTGTTTTTACACTCACTATTTAAAGCAATTAACGCCTGAAATTTAAGTATTTGGTAATAGCGCTCAGCGGTGGTTGCTAAAAGTGCTAACCGAGTATTTTTATACTCAATTGTTTGCGCTTTTATATTGGCAGTGGCGTAATTAATACGGTTTTGCCGTTTATCGCCCAGCTCTATTAATTGACTTAAAGCCAGCGTGTACTGCGCCCCCGAAAACGCATGAGAGCCGTGAGTTCCTAAAAAGTTTTCAGCTTCAAAACTCAGCTCAGGATTAGGTGAAAGCGCAGCTTGGGTTTTAAGCGCCGTTAATATTTTTTGATGATACGGGTAGCGTTTAAGTTCAGCATTTTGCTGCTCGGTATTTTTAAGCGCTTGCTTTAGCGTTAATACGTATTGAGGCTCATTTTTTGCCAAAACGCTCATTGCAGGTAATGCGCACAGTAGCGCCACCAGCATAAGTGGTTTTTTGTTCATATAGCATGTCCGTTTTTTAACAAACAGAGTTGACTTAATCACTACGCCTATTTTAAAAACAAGCGCAATTAAGCAACCTAAATATGTACATAACTAGCCTTATAGCGCACAGGCGCAGGCAGTTATTTACAAAGTGTTTAAAATTAAAAACTAGCTATAAAAATTTGGTGGCGGAACATCTGGTGGATAGTTTAAACCGCTATAGCACGCAGGCAGTGTAGCTTGGCTTTGCTCAGGGCTTATAGAGTGATTTAGCGTACTGTAGTAACCACAGTGGCAATGCTGATGGGCATGTATTTCAGTAGGTGATTGCGCATCTTCATCGTTTGCATTTGTTTGAGAATGAACATGCGTAACGTGATCAACTTCTTCTTGCAGGTGATACGCCGCCGCATCACAGCTAATAAAGCTGTGCACAAGCACTAAAAGTATCACGACTAAAAAGTAGTTTGAGCGCATTACCTACCTAAAAACTCTAAAATGCAATTTAAGAAATCGCACAATACCTTAAATTTATTCAAATGTAGAGAGCCGCTTACGTTATTTTCTAAATTCACTTGGTGATATACCCACTGATTTTTTAAACCGTTTAGAAAAATTAAATATATTAGGATACCCCACGTAAGCGGCAATATGGGCAACAGGCCAGCGGGTATTTAGTAGTAAGCTTTTAGCTCGTTTAATGCGTAAATAAATAAGCTGCTGCATAGGGCTTTTACCAAATTGCGCTTGGCATAACCTATGTAAATGCGGTGCTGAGTAATGCACGTGCTCGCACATAACTTCTATTGTCCAATCAAACTGTAAGCGCTCTTCTACCTCTAAAAACAAGCTGGTTAATCTGTTTTGCCCACCTATTTGTGGCTCGCTTTGAAGCGTAGTGTTTAAATAGTGGCTTAAAATAGGCATAACACCTTCGCGCAAAGTAGCGTTACTTTCGCTATATAAAAGCTCCATAGCTAAATGTAATGGCGCTAATTGCTGATTAGTTAATACCTTAGCCTGTGCTAAATTTAAATGTTGCCAACGTTTAGTGTTTGCAAGGTTTAGCCAAATCACATCCCACTTTTCGCTTGCTATTTTAACCTCAAAACTTTGCCTTGCAGGCAATATAGCTAAGCTATTTTCAGTTAATGAGTATTGGTTATTAACTGTTTTAAGTGTGCCCTGACCAGCCAAAGTATAAAAAAGAGTGTGTTCGAGCGGGTTAGTACGTGCAACACAATAGTCACCCAATAAATTAGAGCAACCTGCCAGCTCTATTTCAAGGTTTGGCATTTGCGAAAGCGTGGTTAAATCAATAAACCGCTCTGTACACTCTGGGCCAATATCGAGTACATCTACAATAGTGTTGCGCATAATTTAAAATGATAGCTTTGGATAAATAAAAGAGAGCTTTAAGCATAACCTCAACGCATTATTTTAGCTATATTTAAGCCACTATAATTGCCACACATGCAATAGGACACTAATGAACTCACTACAACACATAATTAACCGCCGTGATTGGGAAAACCCAATTTCGGTGCAAGTTAATCAAGTAAAAGCGCACAGCCCACTCAATGGATTTAAAAGCGTTGACCATGCCCGTACTAACACACAATCACAAAAACAAAGTTTAAACGGCCAGTGGGATTTTAAATTATTCGATAAACCCGAAGCGGTTGATGAATCACTGCTAAGTGAAACACTAAACAGCGACTGGCAAAGCATTACAGTGCCTTCTAACTGGCAATTACACGGCTTTGATAAACCAATTTACTGTAATGTTAAATACCCATTTGCAGTTAACCCGCCATTTGTACCAAGCGATAACCCTACAGGCTGTTACCGCACTGAGTTTACTATTACAGCGGATCAATTAGCGCAGCGTAACCATATTATTTTTGAAGGCGTAAACTCGGCGTTTCATCTTTGGTGTAACGGTCAATGGGTGGGCTACTCGCAGGATAGCCGCTTACCGAGCGAGTTTGATTTAAGCGAACTGTTAGTAGTAGGCACCAACCGTATTGCGGTTATGGTTATTCGCTGGAGCGATGGCAGTTATTTAGAAGATCAAGACATGTGGTGGCTAAGTGGCATATTTCGCGATGTTAATTTACTTACTAAACCGCAGCACCAAATACGCGATGTATTTATAACCCCAGATTTAGACGCCTGCTATCGCGATGCCACTTTGCATATAAAAACCGCAATAGATGCACCAAATAACTACCAAGTCGCAGTACAGGTTTTTGATGGTGAACAGGCACTTCGTGAGCCACACATACAAAGCACTAACAATAAACGCGTTGATGAAAAAGGCGGCTGGAGCGATGTTGTATTTCAAACAATTGATATACAAAGCCCTAAAAAGTGGACCGCCGAAACCCCGACCTTATACCGCTGTGTTGTAAGCCTGCTAGATGAGCAAGGCAACACAGTAGATGTTGAAGCCTATAACATTGGTTTTAGAAAAGTGGAAATGCTTAACGGGCAGCTTTGCTTAAACGGCAAACCGCTACTAATTCGCGGTGTTAACCGCCACGAACACCACCCAGAAAACGGCCATACAGTTACTACCGCCGATATGATTGAAGATATTAAGCTGATGAAGCAAAATAACTTTAATGCTGTACGTACTGCTCACTATCCTAACCACCCGCGTTTTTACGAGCTGTGTGATGAGCTAGGTTTATACGTAGTGGACGAAGCAAACATAGAAACCCATGGCATGTTCCCAATGGGTAGGCTTGCCAACGATCCGCAGTGGGCTGGTGCATTTATGTCGCGCTATACACAAATGGTTGAGCGCGATAAAAACCATGCCTCTATTATTATTTGGTCACTGGGTAACGAATGCGGACACGGCGCCAACCACGATGCTATGTACGGATGGTCAAAAAGCTTTGACCCTTCTCGCCCAGTGCAATACGAAGGTGGCGGCTCAAATACCACAGCAACCGACATTATTTGCCCAATGTATGCCCGTGTAGATACACATGTTGCCGATGACGCCGTACCAAAATATTCAATAAAAAAATGGCTAAGCCTACCGGGTGAAACTCGCCCGCTTATTTTATGTGAGTACGCCCATGCAATGGGTAACAGCCTAGGTAGCTTTGACGATTACTGGCAAGCATTTAGAGAATACCCACGCCTGCAAGGTGGCTTTATTTGGGATTGGGTAGACCAAGGTTTATCTAAAACTGATGAAAATGGTGAGCATTATTGGGCTTACGGCGGCGATTTTGGTGATGAACTAAATGACCGCCAATTTTGTATTAACGGCTTATTATTCCCTGACCGCACGCCGCACCCTAGCCTGTTTGAAGCAAAATACAGCCAGCAGCATTTACAATTTACGCTGCGCGAGCAAACTAAAAATCAATACACCATTGATATATTTAGCGATTACGTATTTAGACACACAGATAACGAAAAGCTCGTTTGGCAGTTAATGCAAAATGGCATCTGTGTTGAACAAGGCGAGCATGTACTTAGTATTGCTCCGCAAAGTACGCACACGTTAACAATTAAAACTAAAATAGCGTTTGAGCAAGGTGCGCAATATCACCTTAATTTAGATGTAGCACTAATTAACGACTGTAGCTTTGCAAGTGCCGAGCATGTATTAAACACCGAGCAGTTTAAGCTTATAAATAGTAATAATTTAAACAGTGAATCATTTGCACCAACTACAGAGCAAAGCGCTACAAGTGTTAACGAAACCGACTCTCAACTAAGTATTGATAACGATAAGTTTAAACTTGTTTTTAGCAAGCAATCAGGGCTTATAGAGCAGTGGTTACAAAACGATACTCAGGTTATTAGTAGCCCACTGGTTGATAACTTTTATCGCGCCCCGCTTGATAACGACATAGGCGTAAGCGAAGTAGATAACCTAGACCCTAATGCATGGGAGGCTCGTTGGTTGCGTGCAGGTATAGGGCAATGGCAGCGCACATGCAGCTCAATTCACGCAGTGCAATCAAGTGTTGATATACGTATTACATGTGTATTTAATTATGAGTTTAATGGCGTGCTACAAGCAAAAACACAATGGCTATATACACTAAATAATACCGGCAATATTAGCTTAAATGTTGATGTGCACTTAAACGATACACTTCCGCCAATGCCGCGTATAGGGCTAAGTACAACGCTTAACAAGCAAAGCGATACAAAAGTAAACTGGCGTGGTTTAGGGCCTTTTGAAAACTACCCAGATCGCAAAGCCGCAGCACGTTTAGGTTATTACAGCTTAAGCTTTAATGAGCTACATACACCATATATATTCCCAACCGATAACGGCGTGCGTAGCGATTGCCAATTACTGCGTATTAATAATTTAACCGTAACCGGTGCGTTTTTATTTGCCGCCAGTGAGTATTCGCAAAGTATGTTAACGCAAGCGAAACACACTAACGAACTCATTGCTGATGACTGCGTACATGTACACATTGATCATCAACATATGGGTGTAGGTGGCGATGATTCATGGAGCCCAAGTACTCATAAAGAGTATTTACTTGAGCAAAAGCAGTACAGCTATTCTTTAACTTTTTCAGCTAAATAATTTAGTAGTTAACCTACAAAAATAGCGGCCAAATTGGCCGCTATTTTTTTAATTAACATACTCTATTTATTAGCGAGCTTTTTAGCTAATACGTTATCAAGAGAAAAGCTTCCCGCTCCTTGAATTGCTAAAACTACAGTTACTACAAGTAACGTTAATGCGTATTCATAGCCATTGTTTGCCATAAATAAGCCATTACTAATATGTACGCTAAAAATAGCAATCAGCATAGTAAAGCCGGCAACTACAGCCGCTGGGCGAGTTAACAAACCAATTGCTAATGCAATGCCACCAAAAAACTCAGCGCTACCTGCCATCATTGCTAACCAATAGCCAGGCTCTAAACCAATACTCGCCATCCATTGGCCTGTACCTTCAAGCCCGTAACCGCCAAACCAAGCAAATAGCTTTTGTGCACCATGCGCCGCTAAAATAAGGCCAACTGGCACTCGTAAAATTAATGCTGCTACGCCTGCTTTTGAGCTAAGTAATGTGTTTAGTAATTTCATGAGTTTTAGTCCTGTTTTAATTTATTTAATCGTTAGGTTTTTCCTAACCGTTGAACACAGTTTACTATCATCATTAAAAAACATTAATACGGAACTCATTGGTTAATTAGCAACGCAGTATTTATAATAACCCATAAAAAAACCGCCAACCCAAAGGTTGACGGTTTTTTATTAACGTATTACTTAGGGCGTGTTGATCTTTGTGGATTGAAATTTGTTCAATCTAGGGGCGATTAAATCGCGGCGCGAGGTTTGTAACCTAGTGGGCTAAGTAAAAACCGAGCAACAAAGAGTTAATCGTCCCTAGAAAGAACCCAAAGGGCAGCGCATGTTTGGTATTTATGCTGCGTTATCGCCTATTCATGGGGAATAACCACACTACATAGGCTCCGCCTTGCCTAAAAACCAAACATACTGCTGCAAATTCACCCACCAAAGATCAACACGCCCTAGTATATTTAAGTAAGCGCTTAGCTTTGAAAATTAAGCAACCGCTTGCTCTAAAATTTCGCGGCTTTCTTTAAGCGTAATAGCTTGGTTTTCACCAAGAGCAACCATGCCGTGAGCTTCAAGTTTGCCAATAATATTGTCAATAGCAGCGGCTTTATCATCGCCATGTTCAGTAAGCTGGGTCGCTACGTCGAGGCTGTGGTAAAACGCTTCAATTGCTGCAATTGTTTTCTCTGCTAAGTCTTCAGATTGCTCAAGACCAAATACGTTTTTACCCATTTGCTCAAGCTTTGCTTTTTTAACTGCAAATTGGTTACGTAATAAAGAAGGCTGAACAATAGCAAGTGAACGTGCATGATCAACACCGTAAGCCGCTGTAAGCTCGTGACCAATCATGTGTGTTGCCCAATCTTGCGATACACCAGAACCAATTAAACCATTAAGTGCTTGGTTAGCAGCCCACATAAGGTTTGCACGCCATGCGTCATCTTGGTTTTCAAAGTTATCACCTAAAGTTTTAAGCGTTCTTAAAAGTGCTTCAGCGTAACCTTCTTGAACTAATGCTGTTTCAGGGAATGTTAGGTACTGCTCACAGGTGTGAACCCATGCATCTACTAAGCCATTCACAAGTTGGCGCTGCGGTAATGTTTTCATTACATCAGGGTCCATAATCGCAAATTTAGGAAGTACTTCTGGTGATGCAAACGGTAGTTTTTGCTTCGTTGCTTCTTTGCTCACAACTGAGTTTTGGTTAGATTCAGAACCCGTTGCAGGCAATGTTAATATTGCACCGATTGGTAATGCACTAGTAATAGTATGCTTACCAGTAGGAATATCCCAACCTTCGCCATCATAAACGGCTGATGCGGCAATGTATTTAACGCCGTCGATCACTGAACCGCCGCCTACGCCTAATACGAAGTCAATATCTTGTTCTTTACAAATTTTTACTGCTTGGTCTAGCACTTCAATTGTTGGGTTAGCGCCAACGCCCGAAAACTCAACCCAGTCAAAGCCTTCAAGTGCTGCTGCAACTTGGTCGTACACGCCGTTCTTTTTAATTGAACCGCCGCCGTACACTACAAGTACTTTTTGATCTTTTGCGATCAAATCAGATAGTGCCGCAATTTGTTGCTGACCGAATTGGATAAGAGTTGGATTTACGTAGCTAAATTTCATTATTTTGCTCCTAGGTGACGGTTAAATACTAAATAGAATGCTTAGTTACTAGCTAAGCTAAATTCCAATGAGTGCATATTAGTAGCAAAACAAACATAAAAAAAGCCCAATAACTCGCAAAAGCTTGCCTAAAACTACCAACATTGTTATTTTACGCAAAATGCACTCAATTAAAGATGCCTTTTATGCCCACCATAGCCAATATGTTGCAACAATACGCCGAGCATAACCAATTACTCAGCTTTGAAGGCACCATGGAAACTGTTATTCCAGGCGTGTATTTTCATCGAGCAACTAAAAGCTCGCCGCGCCAGCCGCTTATATATAACTCAGGTATTATTATTGTTGGGCAAGGTCATAAAATAATTCACTTTCCTGAACATCAAATAAAATACGGCGCAGGCGACTACTTAGTCCTTGGCGTACCGGTGCCATTAGAGTGTGAAGCATTTACTGATAACGACTTACCCGTTATGGGCATTGCCATAGATATAAACCCTGCAATGCTACACAAACTCGTTAATCAAATAATGCAGCATAAGCCTCTTTCAGCGTCATCGTCGTCTGCACAAATTGGCGCAGTACAGTCGGCAACTTTAGATACAGCAATGGAGCTCGTTACTCATAGGTTATTAACTGTTTTAAATAACCCCATTGAGGCTGACATTTTTGGCGAGGATATAGTAAAAGAATTGGTATATCGCGTACTTTGTGGTCCACAAGGACATACTTTAATAGGGCTTGCTATGCATGATGGGCATTATGCACGTATCGCCCGCACGCTCTCAACTATGCATAGTAGTTATGCCAATCAAATTACGGTTGAAGGGTTAGCTGAAGATGTAAACATGAGCGTATCGTCGTTTCATCGTGCTTTTAGGCAAGTAACGTTTGAATCCCCTCTACAGTATTTAAAAAAAGTACGCTTAGCTAAGGCTAAAGAACTTATAACCACTAGTGGAAGTAAAGCCAACGAAGCTGCATTAAAGGTTGGCTATACCAGCCCATCGCAATTTAGCCGCGAATTTAAACGCCACTTTAATAAAACACCTAGCGAAGTATTAACTCAATTACACAGTTAATTTAACTAATTAACTAATAGCTAAATAGGTGGGCTCTGCTAGTATAAAAAAATGTAGTTGAGCTTGGAAGTGCTTATGGCTGACAAAAAACATCATAAAAATACAGTTCCTAATATTTTACACGGAGGTGCTAAATACGTATTTCTTTTTTTTATTTACTTAATAGCATTTAATAGCAATGCAGGCGATTTTTGCGATATTACCCCCTTAAATAGTCAGTCCCCTCCATCATCTTTACAACCTAATACAACTTCTGAACTTCAGGCAAAACGCGGTACAAACCAATTTCAGCTTAACTGCTTGTTAAAGCGTGGCGGCGTACTTTCGTTTTTGCGCCCAGGTCTTGATGATTTTACATGGCAGCAAAACGGTGTAATAAAGCAGCCATTAAAATCGGCACAAGTGGCATTTTTAATGGACTCAGGAAACTTTACAGCCATTATTACAGTTGAGTCAAAACTTAACTATACACCACGCTTTAAGTGGCAAAATACACAAGTTTTTTTTAAAGAAACACAGCAACATAATCTCATTATGGGTGCTTTTTATGGGCTGTGTATCACACTCATTTTTTACGTATTTATAATGGGCTACAGGCTTCACGACAAGATATTTAAGCTATACAGCGCTTATATTTTTTGTATTGGCAGCTTTATTTTGCTTCAAGAAGGCCAACTCTATTTATTTATAACTGACCACGTTTCATCACTCCTATTTGATTTATACTTACTCAGCATAGGTTTAACAGTACTCAGTGCTACATGGTTTATGTGCGCATTACTTGAACTAAACAATAGATGGCCAAAAACAAGTAAGATTTTAAAAATTATGGCCGGTATTGTTATGTGCTTTTCTTTAATAAAAATATTGTTCAGTAACACTTTGATTTGGCAAATAGCTGGCAACATCATGGCTTACGGCTCATTAATTATTGTGACTGTTATTTTTGTTTTAGCGGCACAACAGGCTCGCAAAGGAATACGCGAAGCAACGCTTGTTTTTGTAGCATTGAGCTTGGTGCTCGTAAGCATGATATTTAGAGTATTACTTATTAATCAAAGCCCATTTATGCAACGTTACGGATTTATTTTGGCTTTCGCTGTGGAGTCATTTTTACTAGCAGTAGCTGTTTCTAGGCGTATTAGCCGTATGCGAATCGCACAAAAACGTGCCGAAACCGAAGCCGATTACGATCACCTTTGTGGCATTTTAAACCGCCGTGGCTGGGGTAAAAAATCATCAGAGCTGATTGAGCTGCATGCAAAAAAAGGCGGAGTTTTATGTTTAATGTATATAGATTTAGATGACTTTAAACAGATAAACGACAATTATGGGCATGCCGTAGGCGATGAAGCTTTATGTAAAGTAGCCGCCAGTTTAAAAAGTATTGTACGCACCAGCGATGCAGTCGGCCGCTTAGGCGGCGATGAATTTGTAGTACTTGCCCACTTTTACAGCAAAGCGCAAGTAAGCCCAAAAACACACCATCTAAAAATAGAGTTAGATAAACTCGCCATCACGCATAACGACCAGCCTATTGCTATAAAGGCAAGCATTGGTAGCAGCGTATTTAGTGAGCCTCCTAAAAATATTGACGAAATTTTAAAAGCCGGTGACACCGCTATGTATCATGAAAAACTACAGCGTAAAGTAAAGCCACTCATTTTAGTTGATGGCTAACTTTAAGTATTTAAAACCGTAGCTGGCTTAGCAAACTGCTTACGGTTTATATAGTGGCTAAAAATAATAGTAAATAACGTTGAGCAAATGGCAGCTGTTGCGTACACCTGCCAAATCATAAAGTTATGTTTTAACATAAACGCAATCACCGCAAAAAATACACACCCACCTAATGAACCAATAATACCCCCATTAAGAATTTTAAACGTTGAGGCTTGTTTGTCACTAAAATGGGCAACACTGCCCATTACCGCTAAAATAACCGGAAAGGTAGAGATTAATCCACTCCACGCAGACCCTATATGCTGTGATATAAACGTAACAAGTACGATAAAGCTTGTCACTAATATCATTTTTACCGGAAGCTCCCAGCGGGCATTTAATGGTTTTGCATCAGCTGGTATATTTAGCTTTGTAGAGATAATAGTTAAACCGAGTAAAATACAAAGCGAAACCACACTCGCCACAATAATATTCACGGGTAAAAATAAAGTAATAACGCTAAATACACACCAAATACTTAACGCTGTAAAAAGCGATTTAAGCATTCCAAACCTTCGTGATACAACCAAGTAACTAAAACAAAATAAGCCTATACCGCTCATACCATAAAGAGAAGCCACCGCTGAGTTAGCTGCAAATAATTTACCTTGCTCTAATGCTATAAAATAAGAAATAGGCCCAGAGGTAATAGGCAAGCCAGGAATTATGCCGCTAACAAAACTACCAAAGCGTTTTTGGGCGAATGTTATTAGTAAAATAAGCAAAGGTGCAATTATGAGTTTAAGCAGCATAAATAACAATAAAGTATGAGAGTTGAAATTAAGTCTACGTGTCTATACCTACATTGTAGAGTGAATAAAAATCATGCATGTAGTGTAATTTTTTTCACCTGTAAATATTAAGTAATTTATCAAAACACTGATTAATAGTTATAAAAAAACCACTTATTAAAGTGGTTTTTTAGCTTAACTTAAACAACAGCATTTATACTTTTTTAAATAAAACCTCTGGGTTTACCATGGTTTTCATTTCAAGCACATTGCCATTTGGATCTTCAATAAAAAACGTTTCTTGCTCAAACTCATCACCAATAAAACGGCGGTATGGTTTATCTAGGTATTCAATACCCGCATCTTCAATACGTTTTTTTAATCCATTAAATTCATCTTCAGATAAGTGAATCCCAAAGTGAGGTACTGCTACAGCTCCCATATCAACATCATGGCGAACTGTTGGTAAGCGCTCAACACTTTGGTGCAAGGTAAGTTCATTACCCCAAAAGTCTATATCTACCCAGCGACCTTCTTCACTGTTACCGGTTTTACAGCCTAGTACGTCACAATAAAACGCTTTAGCCACTTTTAAATCGCCAGCCGGAATAGCCAGATGCAAACAGTTAGACATAAATAACCCTTGGTTAACACTTTAATACATTAAATTATCGCCATTATACATAATTTGTGATTTATAGAACATTAACAGCAACGCTATTAAGCATATTTAATACCTAAAAGTCGTTTAAAAAACATGCTTTTTAAATGTGTAATTACTTATAACATTTATTTGTTAGAGAGTATTAGAAAGCGCAAAAGGATTAGTTTAAAATGCGCCGCTATGATTAAATTCTTACTTTTAAAATTCATTACTTTCTTTTTAGGCTTTGTAGCTTGCTTTGCTATGCACACTACTTTTGCACTGCCTTTAGTAATTTCTGCTGCGCTAACGGGGCTTATTGGCTCGTTTATTCCCTTTCCTGCGCGTTATAAAAATCATCCTTATGCTGCAATTTATGCTGGTAGCTTTGCCGGTATGTGTTCAACCCATTTAATTACCAGTTACTGGGAAATTGCTATTATTTCGCTTATTGGCTCAAGTTTGTATGTGCTTACTATGAATATGTTTACGGGTTTTGGTGGCAAGCTTGGCAGTGTAGCTTTTGCAAGCGTGGCACTTTTTGTATTAGCTAAAGGAATTGTATTATGAGTATTGAATACCCGTTACTTGTACTGCTTGGGGCTTTTTTAACATTTTATTTAGCTAAGCATAGTCGCTTTGATGGTATAAGAGCATCCTCTTCACTTTCTATTATTGCTTACTTAATTTTTAGCGCATTGAATTTAAACCCCGATTTATACGCGATTATATTTTTTGGCGGTACATTTATTGGCATGAGCGCCCCGCATCGTTTTGGTATTTATACGGTAGCAAGCTCATCTGTTTTATTTTCAATATTATTTGAATTTCTTGTACCAAAACTTGACGGCTACGGTGGTGCACTAGGTATTAGTGCATTTTTATCTGTATGTATTTGCCATACCTGTATTTTGTTAGGTGCCCCAAGAAGTAAAAAACCACCACCAGTTCAATAAAAAATTATTGAACTGGTCTAGTTTCTCCCTGCATTCGCTTTAATATAGTAGAGAAATTAGAGTGTAAAATATTCATGTTTTAAGCTGTTCTTTTTCTCTGCAAGTCTGTTAGAATCTTTCGCGAACTTTATTTACCCTAAATAAAGACAATCATATATGGATTTATGAAAATGAAAAAACTAATCGCAGTAGCTGCACTATCTTTACTACCTTTCTCAAATGCAATGGCTGACCAAGATATTGGTTGTGGTCTTGGTTCTATGTTATTTGCAGGTCAGCAAGGTAAAGGCGTTAAAATTTTAGGCGCTACAACAAACGGTACTTCTGGTAACCAAACTTTTGGTATCACTTTTGGTACTTTAGGTTGTGATGGTACTGGTACAGTAACGTCTTCAGAAAAAATTGCTTTATTCATCGACGGTAACATGGAGCAACTTGCTCGTGATATGTCAAAAGGTGAAGGCGAAACTTTAGCTACTCTAGCTGAAGCTTGGGGTGTTGCAGATCAAGATAAAGCAGCATTCAACGCGCTTGCTCAAGCACAGTTTTCTTCAGTATTTACTTCTGAAAACGTAACTTCGCAAACAGTTTTAGAAAACCTAAACACTGTTCTTGCAAGTAACGCACAACTTGCTTCTTATACTCTTTCTTAATCAGCTAAATTAGCCGGTTTTATACGTATAAATAAAGCCGCTGGAGTATTTCTCTAGCGGCTTTTATTGTTTAGTGATTATGAAAAAAATATTCTTTGTTTTATCAATTGCGCTGTTTAGTACTTACGTAAACGCTCAAAGTTTTAAAAATGACACCTTAGCAACCGACCCTTACTGGCTCAAATTAGGTCATTACCGTGGGGCCACATTAGGTGGTTGGAAAAGTGAAGTAGATAGTGCTGAGTTTTTTTTATCTCCTATAGGTAAAACAAGTCCACTGGACGAACTTGAAGCCACTATAGCCGCATTTAGTGGTAAAAATACTGACCCAAAAACAACACAATCTCGCTGTCGGTTTCCAGCACGCTATAAATGGCTAAAAACAAAAATTAAAAATAACTGGCCCGCGCTTAATTGCCCAGAGCTTCAGGCGTGGCAAAAAATAATAAACCCAAAAGGGGTTACGTTAGTTTTTCCTACTGCATTTATGAATAGCCCATCATCAATGTTTGGTCACACCTTACTTCGTATTGATGCAAAAGATCAGACCCGCCATAAAGAGTTGCTCGCATTCGCAGTTAATTTTGCAGCAGAACCAAACGGCTCAGACAATGCAGCTATGTACGCACTAAAAGGCCTGATTGGCAGCTATCCTGGTAAATTTTCGCTTATGCCGTACTATAAAAAAGTACGCGAATATAATGATTTAGAATCTCGTGATATTTGGGAATACAAACTTAATTTATCTGAGCCACAAGTAGAGCTTATTTTATTGCACTTATGGGAGCTACAATCAGCTACATTTGATTACTTTTTTATTGATGAAAACTGCTCTTACCAATTACTTGCATTATTACAACTCGCACAAGAGGACCTTGATTTAACATCGTCATTTAATATGCAAGCTATTCCATCAGATACCGTTGCAGTACTAAGAAATAACAACTTACTACAAACTCCTAATTACCGCCCTGCTTTTGGCACTAAGCTTTACCATTACTCTACTCAAATGACTAACGAACAACTTGATGATGCAAGAGAGTTAATGCAAGGTGGCTCCCTCAATACTCGTAATTACTCACAGTCGCAATTAGTCGCAATATTAGAAATGGCGTATGAATGGTTAAATTTTGAATTTTACGATAAAGCATTAAAGCGTGAAGAAATTGCACCGCGACTAACTAAGCTACTACTAATGCGCAGCAAATATAAAGTAGCTTCGCCATTTACTAAGCCAAGTCGTCCTATTGCTTCTCCAGAGCAAGGTCATGGCTCTTCTAAAGTAACGCTTGGAAGAACTGAGTATGCCCATCAAAGTGACTTAACAAGCTTTGCGTATCGCCTTGCATACCATGATTTATTAGATAGCTCAGCTGGATTTATTCCTGGTGCTCAAATTAGCTTTTTTGATATTGAAGGAGCCATAAGCGATAAGGGTAACACGCGACTTGAGCATTTTTATTTATTAGATGCTATGTCACTTGCACCCGATAACCGCGTGTTTGATAGCTGGTCTTGGAACTTTAAAATGGGCTTTGATCGTCAGCCTAATAATAATATTCAACAAGGTCGTTGGTTTGCTAAAGGTGGATACGGAAAATCAATCGGTAACCCAAACACGTTACACGGCTATTTACTTGGCCAAGTTGAATTTAATAATGGTGACATAACAGACAACCTAACAACAGGCATTGGTAGTGAAGCTGGTGCAATATGGCAAATAAATAACAGTCATAAACTCGCTCTTACAGCAAACATAACATGGTTAATAGATGGCCAAGCAGATAAACACAGTGACTTTGCAATAAAGTGGAATTACTCCTTATCACGTAATTTATCTATACGTACTGAACTTAAAAACCAACATTGGTATACAAGTAGTACATCGGCTAAATTTGCAATTCAATACTACTTTTAATCATTGCATATACCCACAAGGGCT
Organism: Pseudoalteromonas sp. SG43-1; assembly: GCF_014164415.1. Taxonomy (NCBI): domain Bacteria; kingdom Pseudomonadati; phylum Pseudomonadota; class Gammaproteobacteria; order Alteromonadales; family Pseudoalteromonadaceae; genus Pseudoalteromonas; species Pseudoalteromonas sp. SG43-1. The sequence goes on from NZ_JACJFD010000013.1 coordinate 65,296, forward strand.
CAATTATTTTTACAGCGCTTGTGGGTATATAAAACTTTACTCAATACACGTTCAATTTTCACTTCTTTAATTATGCAATAGACTCTCTACATACCTATTCATTTACTTATTTTATACATTTGAGTATATATTTCAGACAAGACCCTTTAAACTCAAAGTATTGTAGTTAGAAAGATTCTCTTATGTATCTGCGTGTTGTAGTTTTCATTTTCGTTTTTATTTTTTGCAGTAATGTAAGGGCAGTAAGCTCTCTTACTTTTATTGCCGAAGATTTACACCCTTACCATTTTAAAAACAAAAGCGGTGAAGCTGACGGAGCTTCCGTTGATATTGCTAAGGCTGTTTTAAGAGAAGCAAAGCTACAAGCTAAATTTGAAATAATGCCAATGGCACGAGCCTTTCATCAGCTAGCAGCTAATCCAAACACAATTATGCTCTCTTTATTAAAAACTCCCGCTAGGCAAAGTCAGTTTAAATGGTTAGGAGCGGTATACTTTACTGATGCCTACCTAGTTAGTTTAAAAAGCCATAAAGACGAAGTAACTCATTTAAATCATGCAAAATTTTATAAAGTAGGCACTATTCGTGGATATTTGAGTGCCAAATATTTAATAAAGATGGGGTTTGAAGAAGATAAAAATTTAATACTAGCTAGTTATTATCAGCAGGCATGGCAAATGCTTTATAAGGGTAGAACTGACTTTGTCCTTATGAATACACTCACCTTAGATAATGAACTAAAAATGTCAGGGCTCGACCCAGACTTAATAACTAAACGACTTCATTTAGCTGATTTTCCTTCAATACTCTATTTTGCTGCTAATAATCAGCTTGACGATAAAACAGCAAACTTAATCTCGCAGGCATTAAAAACTATAAAAGTAAGTGGCGAATACCAAGCCATTTTAAAAAAGTGGCAACTCCCTCTTCCTCCTTCTATAAATTAAACCTATTTAAATAAGTATATTAGCAAACATCAAGCGCTACCAAATATGATGAAAAACACCTCTGTTTAACAATTTTAAATAACATAATAACGTTAACCAACCCTATTGGTTAACCAAAACACCGTCATTAAAATAACAATTAATTATAAAAAACTACAAATTGGTAAGTTTTAATTTTTAAATTGGTATGTTAGATTGAAGTTAAGCGACGCCTGTACCGCGCAATTTTTACTTCATCACACAGAGACAATAATGATAAAAAATACATCCACATTTAAACTTACGGCTTTAGCCGTTATCACACCTCTACTTTTTACGGCTTGTTCAAGTACCCAAAGCACTAATCAGCAAAGCGATGCGCCGGTACCTGCAACAAAGTTTGATTTATCACACTGGAAAATAAATGTACCAGTTGATTTAAACAACGACGGTAAAATTGATGAAATAGATGTAGAAGAAATTCAGACTTACGCACACCCTGATTTTTTCTATCTTGATGATAAAGGCTACATGGTATTTACCTCGCCTAATAAAGCGCTTACAAGTGCTAACTCTACTAATACCCGTAGTGAACTTAGACAAATGATCCGTGGATCAAATACTAAAATTAAAACTAAACACTCTAAAAACAACTTTGCTTTAGCTGTTCACCCGCTATCTGACCGATTTGGCTCTGTTGGTGGAAAAATGGAAGCAACGTTAAAAGTAGATCACGTTGCGCTACGTGCAACTGATCCTGATAAAAAAGCGGCTTACTCGGTTGTTGTAGGGCAAATTCACGCAGGTAAAGATCAGGCACTTATTGATACCAAGCTTGGTTATGGCTGGGGCAATGAGCCACTTAAAATATATTACAAAAAATGGCCAGGGCATAAAACAGGCTCAGTTTTTTGGAACTACGAACGTAACTTACCTAAAACCAATCCTGACCGTAAAGACATTACTTACCCAGTTTGGGGTAATACATGGGAAAACCCTAATGAGCCTGGCAGTGCCGGTATTGCACTAGGTGAAGAATTTAGCTACACGGTCAATGTGTATAAAAATGTTATGCACCTTACATTTAGCGCACAAGGCAAAGAAGACGTTAACTACTCTATTAACTTAGGTAATAACGTAGATGCTTATGGCAAAGTGGACGAAAAAGACCATCCACATGGTTACGCTGCAGATTGGCATTACTTTAAAGCCGGCGCTTATAACCAATGTAGCACTAAGAGCGCTAAAGGTATTTGGTACCCAGGTTGTTTAGGCACTGGCGATTGGACTACAGATAAACAAAATGGCGATTACGCTCAAGTAAGCTTTAGTAAACTAGAGTTAAGCCCAGCGACACCGCCAACAAAATAACTAGGCTAGTACAGCCTCAGATAAGTAATTTTTTAGTGATGTAAACAGTGGCGTTGGTAGATTATTAATATCGCACCAGCGCCACTTTAAACATTTATTAGGCTCTTTAAGCTCAGGCTCTCCGCCTTCAAAATCAGCTTTTACATACAACGTAATATAGTGTTTGTTCTCTGCTGTAAAAATATCATTGGTAAAATCAAGCTTAGTAACTTTACTTACCTTTAAACCTGTTTCTTCAAACACTTCTCGTATTGCACATTGTTCAACACTTTCACCAAACTCTAAATGTCCACCAGGTGTTGCCCATGTATTAGCACCATGCGCGCCAATGCGCTCACCTAGTAAAATTGTGTTTTGATGCTTTATGATAACCGCAACCCCTACTCTTACTACGTTACTCATATCGTATTTTCTCTTATTTTTACTGCCCGCCATGCTGAACCACACGCTTTGTGTTGTCAATTTTGTATTTTTAAAACCAGTGTATTGATTAACTTTTAGCCGACCAAGGTCGAATAGCTTGCTTGCTAAAAAAAGCCTACATTTTGTAAGGTCTCTCACACACAAATTTAGCTTTAGGAGCCTTACATGTCAGTCGAATATAAACAGCAATATAATGCCTTTAAGCAAAACCCAGCCCAATTTTGGCTCGAACAAAGTAAAAATATTCCATGGTACAACCCCCCCACAAAAGCATACACACAAGACGACGACGGGCTTTACCATTGGTTTAGCGACGGGCAATTAAACACCAGTTTTTTAGCGCTAGACCAACACGTTATTTCCGGATTTGGCGAGCAAACTGCACTGATTTACGACTCCCCAGTCACTAATACAAAGCAAACTTATAGCTACTCACAACTACAACAAGAAGTTGCTAGATTTGCAGGCGTAATACAATCGTTAGGTGTTACAAAAGGCGACCGCGTTGTTATTTATATGCCAATGATCCCACAAGCTGTTATTGGTATGTTGGCGTGCGCTCGTCTTGGTGCTATTCATTCGGTGGTATTTGGTGGGTTTGCTGCACACGAATTAGCTGTACGCATTGATGATGCCAAGCCCAAACTTATACTTAGCGCCTCATGCGGTGTTGAAGTAAACAGCGTTATTGAATACAAACCACTTATTGATAACGCAATAGACTTAGCTGCGCACAAAGTAGAACACTGCGTTATTTATCAGCGTCCACAAGTAACCGCCACTCTTAAGCCTAAACGAGACATAGATTGGACTCAGGCAATGCAAACGGCTGCAAGCGCAGATCCGGTGCCTGTAAATGGAGATGATCCGCTTTATATTTTATATACCTCAGGCACGACAGGCACACCCAAAGGCGTAGTACGCGAAAATGGCGGTCACGCAGTGGCAATGCAATACAGCATGGCAACCGTTTATGGTATGAAGCCCGGCGACGTATTTTGGGCAGCGTCTGACATTGGCTGGGTAGTTGGGCACTCTTATATAGTTTACGCACCGCTAATGTATCGCTGCGCGACCGTATTATATGAAGGTAAACCCGTTAAAACGCCCGATGCTAGTGCATTTTGGCGCGTGGTAGAAGAATATAAAGTAAATGCATTATTTAGTGCCCCCACCGCCTTTAGAGCAATCAAAAAAGAAGATCCAAATGCCGATGGTTTTAATCAATACGATACCTCAAGCTTAAAACGTTTATTTTTAGCTGGCGAGCGGTTGGACCCTCCTACTTACGAGTGGCTTAAAGAAAAAACCAAACTGCCAGTGCTCGATCATTGGTGGCAAACAGAAACCGGCTGGGCTATTGCTTGTAACCCTGTAGGGCTTGAGTACTTAGCAACAAAACCTGGCAGCTCTACCGTGCCTACTCCAGGTTTTGACGTGCGGATATTAGATATGGATGGCAATGAATGCGCAGCTAACGAGCAAGGCGCCGTGGTAATTAAACTGCCACTTCCACCGGGTTGCCTACCAACAATTTGGCAAGATACCCCGCGCTTTAAAGCAAGCTACCTAAATGAATACGAGGGTTATTATTTATCTGGCGATGGTGGTTATATTGATGAAGACGGCTACCTATTTATTATGGGCAGAACCGACGACGTTATAAATGTAGCAGGCCATAGGCTTTCTACCGGCGAAATGGAAGAGATAGTAGCCGCGCACCCTGCTGTTGCTGAATGCGCTGTTTTTGGTGTGAACGATCCTCTAAAGGGGCAACTTCCTATGGGAATGATCGTGCTTAAAAATGATTTTATGGGCTCAAGTACCGACGTGGAAGAAGCGCTTGTTTTAAGTGTTCGTAATCAGATTGGCGCTATTGCGTGCCTTAAAAATATAGTTAGCGTAGATAGGTTGCCTAAAACTCGCTCGGGTAAAATACTGCGTAAAAATTTGCGCCAACTAGTCGATGGCGAAGAGCTACAAATACCTTCAACCATAGACGATGCCAGTATCTTTGAAGAAATAAACCAACAACTAACGCAAAGATAAACCCAACCAAGCTATCTAAAGCCATTTTTATAATGGCTTTTTATTTCATCCTTATATTTGATCCTTTTACTTAAGCTTTAATTTAACCAACAGCTGAAATTTTTTATGGCTTAATGCTTTCTTCTTTTAATAGCGTTATTAATTTAATCAATTTAAAAAGGAATGGTGTATGCCCCGCTTGCTACAAAAACTATTAACCACAGCCCTATTGTTTATAGGCTTTGCCACACAAGCCTATGAAATAGAAGACTTAGGAGATGGCTTACACCGCTTTATAGACGACAGACACCGCTCAGTATTTTTAATCACTCCTGAGGGTGCAATTGTTACCGACCCGCTTAACAAAAAAGCCGCCATCTGGTTAAACGAGCAAATTAAAACTCGCTATAACGTACCGGTAAAGTATGTAATTTATAGCCATAATCACAGCGATCATATTTACGGCGCCGAAGTATTCAAAAGCCCGCACACCACTTTTGTGGCGCATAAACTCGCCGCGCAAGATATTAAAAACACACAAATGAAAACGGTAATGCCCAGCCTTACTTTTGATAACGAGCTACTACTTACCCTTGGTGATTCAACAGTAAAGCTTAACTACCATGGTCCAAACGATGGTCGTGGTTCGGTTAGTATATTATTCGAAAAGCAAAAAACCTTATTTGTGGTTGATTGGATTGTTATTGGCAGAATGCCGTGGCAAAAACTGTGGAGTTACGATATTCAAGGCATGATTAATTCAACTCAAGCGGTACTCAAATATGACTTTAATAATTTTGTAGGCGGACATGCCGATATTGGCAGTAAAGCAGATGTAGCGCGTTACTTAAGTTATTTAGAGCTTTTGTATAGCCAAGTAACCGCAGGCGTTTTAGCCGGTAATACGCTTGACGAAATTAAACAAAATGTAAAATTAGACCAATTTAGTGACTTTAAACAGTTTGATGCATGGTTACCACTTAACATAGAAGGCGTGTACGAGCGTTTAATGGAAGAGTCTGGTATGGGTTGGCGCAGCGATTTATAAGTTTGAACTCAGTGGACTAAGCTCTGAGCTCTAAACTCAATATTGTAAGCATTGGTATTGGCGTATTTAACGCAGTACCAATGTACTTATTAATTAGTTAAATAGACGTCAAAAGCCATATAAGTCACCTTTACAATATCCTTACGTTTGCTTACAGCACTATACAAAAAAAAGTTTATCCTAGGCTTTGTGTTAAGCTACATAGGACTAATAAACATGAACTTATCTTTAAAAATAGTTTTAGTAATGACGACCGCGCTTATTATGAGCGGCTGCACTGTATATCAACATGGTCCCAGTGCGCATAAACCACATAAAAAAGTATTTAAAGTAGTTACGCCTGTTTTAGTAACTGAGCACAACTCTCCCAACATTGTGATCGTAAAAGCCAAGCCCACAAAACAAGCTTGCACTAAACACGATGATCATTGGCATTGTAAGGCTCGATAAAAAACGCTTTGCTAAGTAAACTCGTTTAGGTAAAAGAAGTAAATTGCGCTTTTTATTAATATAGAGTTGAGTGATATTGGCAACGCTAACGTTTGATATACTTAGATATTTTAGCCTCATCAATGTGATAAGGAGGTATCCACTAAACAGAAGTAGAAACATTGTCATTGTTTAGCTTTTAGTTGAGCTCGTTAGTTAAATTGTGCTTGGGCTTTGTCTCGTGCAACTTTAAATGACGGTCTAAAATGTGGTACGTACTTAGTATCAAGGAGCATTGATATAGTGTCTAAATGAGAGCAAATATAACTATCTAAGCTTGTAAATATTCTTGCTTTTTGTGATTTATAACTGTCCATTTTCAATGTAATATCCAAATCATTTAATTTATGTAAATGGGCATTAAGGGCAATCCAAGAGCTAAATAAGCCTTCGTAGCATATTAAGAAATCGAATGAACGCCTACGATAGCCATCGATAATAAAATCAGGATTTTTTTCTCCTTGATAGTTCGTGTGTACTGAACAAAACTCAGCAGCATGATGACCAAGGATTTCATTTAAAACTTTATTATTCATAGTTGGTATTTCACGGGCTAATTCTGTTTTCACTGTCGCTATAAAGAATACAATATCAGACTCAATTTTTTGAAGTTTGAGTGCATCCAATGTGTACTGCTGCTGCTTTTGATGTGCTTTAAGTTGAACATACAAAAATCCAACCGAAATAACAGTTATTGCAGGGCCTAAAATACCACCAAAGAAACTTCCCATTTCAGCCCATTCGGCATGATCAGCCCAAAAACCAAAGCCAAACTGATATATGTATAGAAAGATTGGCATTAATATCAGCACAATCAATAAAGCACTAACGATTTTCATATATTTCCTTAAGAACATAGCACCTTGCTAAAAGCGGCTAGAAATGACTAGTTATAATAGCAAGAAATGAGTTTAGCCAATTACGTATTCTCGCGTCACGCTCTCCCCCATCTTTACCTGCAGTTTTAGCAAATTACTTAACACATTACTATCACTAAGTTTTTTATATTCTCAGCGTTAAATTAAATATTTTTGAATATAAAAAAACCGCGCTAAAGCTTTTTTAAAAGTGCCTTAGCGCGGTTTTTATATTTCAAATCCAAGTAACCTAAACTCTGGATAATAAATCTATCTCAAGCAGCTATTTTCAGCGCTAACCGCGTTGAATCTACTTGCAATAGACCAGCTATTGACGCGTAAATTCGCCTTGTTTTCACTGAAAATCTCTAGCTAGAGAAAATAAATTTAAATATCACTATGATTCAATATGTTAGTAAATCTCTTAACCAGAGTTCAGGTTAAGTATTAAAAAAGCGTATTAACTAAAATCGACCACCACTTCATAACGCCCAGGCATGTCTTTTACTTCGTATACCCAACCGTGTCGTTTTATTATTTTTTCGCTTAACTCTAATCCTAAACCGTAGCCAATATTAGCGGGCTTGTTTGTGTTATTAGCACTGTGTGGCGTATCTGTTTGTGCGCTGCTATTTACTATAATTACACGGCTACCCTGCTGAGTAATTCGCACTTGCCCTTGTTGTGTATGCTGATACGCATTACGTATTAAGTTAGTAAGTACAATGTGACATGCGGTAGCTTCGGTATTAATAGTCGTATTTTGGTTATCGGTATTTATAAGTACATCAACTTGTTTTGAATTGAGTAAATAATCGAGTTCGTTACTCAAGGTCGTTATTTTTTCGGCTAGGTTTACGGGCTCTGGTGCACTTTGCTGGTCGTCATTTCTGCTAAGCCACAATAACGTCTCGGTTAAATCGCTCATGGTTAAACCGGCGCGCTCTATTCGCTGCAGTGTAAGGTGTTGTTTATCGCTTAAAGGTGCTTTTTCGCTTAAGCGGTTAAGTAATTCAACGTTGCTACGAATAACCGAAATTGGTGTACGTAACTCGTGGCTCGCATAACTTAAAAAGCGCTGTTCTCGCTCAAGGCTGTCGTGAGCAGAAAGCAAGCTACTGCGTATTAACGTTGCCAAGGTATTTAGTTCGTTATAGGTAAAGTCGGGCGGCGTGTTTTGTAAATTCTTTTGATTTAACGACTTAGCCCAACCGCGTAGTGACTCTACTGGCTTAGCTATTTTTTTCATTACCATAAACAAAAAGAAGGTAAATAAAGCAATTGCCGTAACCCCTGTTAACGCTATCCATGCCAACTTTTTTATAGGTTTATCGGGTGAGCTTTGTTTTTTAAGGCGCTCTTTTTCAAGCATAATACGTGATACGTAACGGGGCTCCCCTGCAGGGTTTTGAAAATACGCTACAAAATAGAGGTCTTCCGGCATTGAAAAAAACGATGGTTTTACTTTGCTTTTTTGCAATACGCCAATCTCTGTAGGCTTTGTAAAGCGTTGCTGAATTTCGCTTGGCATGTCTTCCCAGCGACTCGCTATTTTAAAGCCAATCATTTCTGCAGGTTCACCGTTTTTAACCTCAGTAGATTGCGAAAGCGCATGCATTACGCCATTTAACCCTCGGTCTAAGCCATCAATAAAATAATTAACACTTAAAAACGAAAAACCAATTGCCATTAATGAACTTAAAAGCACCATGGTGGCAAAAAAATACAACCTCAGGCTGGGTCTAATTTTCATGCTTGTGTCCCATTTTTTAATTTTAGCGCAAACCCTACACTGGGTATTGTTTCTAGTACGGCTTGGCAATGCGCTTGCTCTAGCTGTTTACGCAAATGATGAATATGCACTTTTAAGCTATTGCTGTCTGGCTGATCGTCTCCCCATATTGCTTGCATAATTACCTGTCGGGTTACCGGTTTTTGCTGCTCTCGTACAAGCACTTCTAATAACTTAAAAGTAATGGGTGATAACTTTAAACTGTGCTCTGCCACTGTTGCTGTATGCGCAGTTAAATTAAGTGTTAAGTTAGCAAAGGTAAGTCGCTTAACCTCTCCACTTTTACGCTTTGCTAATACTTGAACCCGCGCTACTAGCTCTTTCATCGCAAATGGTTTTACTAAATAGTCGTCACTACCGGCGGCAAAGCCCTCAAGTTTATTGTCGAGGCTATCGCGCGCTGTCAGCATTAATACAGGTATATCAATGCCTTGCTCACGCAATGATTTACACATGGTTAAACCGTCCATTTTGGGCATGTTTACATCTAATATAATCATTTGATATTGATTACGTTCTATTAAATTTAAACCCATTACGCCATTGCTTGCATGGTCACACTCTATTGACTCAATTTCGAGATAATCAACAATGGTGGTTGCCAAGTCTATGTCGTCTTCAACCAGTAGTACGTTTATCATTAAGAGGCTACTTCCTGCGTTTTATTTTTAGCACCTAGCGATATTAGCACAGCATCAATACCGCGTTTAGCATCGGTTTGAATCATCAATAATGCCGGTATAAGTATTAAGGTAATAACCGTGGCAAACAAAATACCGTAGCCAAGTGATGCCGCAGCAGGGATTAAAAACTGTGCCTGCATTGAGGTTTCGCTAAGTAGCGGCACTAAGCCTGCGTACGTCGTAATTGAGGTAAGTAATACCGCACGTAATCGGCTCGTACACGACTCAACTATGGCATCGTGCGTGCTCATGCTCTCTTCTTTTACTAGTTCGTTAAAGCGTGAAACAAGTAATAAGCTGTCGTTTACAACTACCCCACTGAGCGCCAAAATACCATTTAATGACAATATACTAATGGTTAAGTCGTTCCACCAATGTCCTAAAATAGCGCCCACAATGCCAAACGGAATTGCTACCATAATCAACATAGGTTGAATGTACGATTTAAGCGGAATAGCCAGCAACACGTAAATAACTAATAAAGCGGCTACAAACATAGTGCTCATTGAGCTGGTGGTTTCGCTTTGTTGCTCTGCCTCTCCTGCAAAATACACACTTAAGTTAGGAAATTGCTGTGTTAACTCTGGAATTAAGTCGCGCTTTAAGTTAGAAACTAACTCGTTTGGAGCAATCACGTTTTTATCTACTTGGGCGCTTAAATAAATTGCACGAAGTCCATCAATGCGGGTTATTTCATCTTGCTGATATTCACTGCTTACTGTGGCTACGTTAACTAAAGGGACAACGGTGCCATCAGGCAGGCGAATACGCGACTGCATTATATCGGCAGGTGTTTTACGAGCATCTTCTGGGTAGCGTACACGTACTTTAACTTCGTCTTTATTACGTTGGTAGCGCTGTACAACTGCACCACCAAAGGCTTGCAGTACTTGCTTTGATAAACTAGCTGTATCCATGCCAAGCGCGCGCCCTTGTGCATTTAGGGTAAATTTAAGTTGTGGCTGACCTGGGTTTAAGTTGTCGTCTATTCCGTTAACGCCTGCGGTATTTTGTAAGCGCTCCTTAAATAGTGCGCCCGCCGCCATTACGGTTTCGTCGTCCCACGCTTTAAGCTCAACTTTAAAGTTATCAACCATTTTACGCGTGGCTAATATTTGTAATTTTTTACTGCCCTCAAGGCTACCTGCTACGCGCTGCCACTCTTGAGCAAATTCGCTTGCTGTAAAAGCGCCTTCGTTTAATAGCTCAACGCTTACTTCACCGCTGGTGTCGCTGCTACTAATGACTTGTAGGCTGGTTATTTCGCTTTTGTCAGAGTTCAACTTAGTTATTAAGTTTTGCTCAGCTTGTAATGCACTTTGCTCAAGCGTTAGTAAGTTTGTGTTTGTTTGCCCATAAGCGGCGTCGTTTTGCATAACCAAATCGGCTGTTACAGTGTCGCCTGCAATACTTGGGAAAAAACCAACTTTAACTGTGCCTGTCATCGGCATGCCAATAACTAATATAAAAAAGGCGATAAACGCAGCCACTACGGCGTATCTAAAGCGCAGTGAAAATTCAATAACCTTGCAGTAAATGCTTTTACTAAACCAGCTTAAGCCGCTATCAGCACCATGTTGTATTTTTGACCACAGACCTGCTAAGCCTTTTTTAACTTGGCGTTTAGTACTAATGTGGGCTAAATGCGAGGGTAAAATAAGTTTTGATTCAACAACTGAAAGTAGTAAACAAATGGTCACTACAGTGGCAAATTGAGAATAAATTTTACCTAAGTTGCCCGACACATTCGAAAGCGCTACAAACGCAGCCACCGTGGTTAACACCCCAAATATTGTTGGCACAGCAACCTTCATGGTACCTAAAACTGTATTATTTAATGTATCGCCATGCTTTTTACGTGTGGTGTAAATACTCTCGCCTACAACAACGGCATCGTCTACCACTATGCCCAGCGCCATAATAAAGCCAAAGGTAGTCATTTCGTTTATGGTTAGTGCGGTGTAGCCATCGGTCATAAAATAAAGCGTACCAAAAAATACAAACGGCAAGCCACCAGCAACCCACAGCGCTACGCGTACGTTTAAAAATATGGCAAGTATTACAAACACCATAATAATACCGGTCACGGCATTTTTAGTAAGTAGCGATAAACGCTCGGTGATCATGGTGCTTTTGTCGTGCCAGCTTTCAAGCTCTACGTTTTGAGGTAATAAACCGCTTTCGTGCCATTTATCTATTACGCTATTAGCTTGCTTAACAATGGTAGTTATATCGCTGTTATCGCCCATTAAAATTTCAACGCCTACGGCATTTTGTTGGTTATAACGGCTTAATGAGTTGCTATCTTCGGCAAATGAGTCGGTAACTGTGGCTACATCTCCTAACTTAATTTGTGTGCCTGATGCGGTTGTTAACAATACAATATTGGCAAAGTCGCGCTGCCAGTAAGCTTGGTCGGCGGCTTTTAAGCGTATAATTTTACTGCTATCGCGCAAACTAGTCGAAAGCGGGCTTGATGACTCATTATTAATGACCTCACTTACATCACTAATAGTTAAGCCATACGCTTGTAATTTACCTTCGTCGATTTCTATGGACATCATCGGGTCGAGCACACCCGATTGCTCTACGTCGCTAATGCCTGATTGCGCTAATAAATCGGCTTTAAGTTTTTCACCCAGGTTTTGTAATGTATGGCGATCTGCATCCCCAAAAAGTTGCAGCGTTAATGCATGATCTTGCCTACGGGCTTTATCAATAACAGGTTGCTCAGCATCTGCCGGAAAGTTATTAATAGCGTCAACTTGGTTTTTAACGTCAACAAGTAACTCATCGAGTGAGTAATCAGTACTTTTTTCAATGCTTACATGGCTACCGCTAGCATCGGATGTAGAGGTAATACGTTTAATACCCGATACGGTTTCGAGCGCTTCTTCTATTTTTAACGCTATTCCTTCTTCGGCTTGCAATGCATCGCCACTGTCGTAAACCACCGATACCGAAATAGTATCTGGCTCTAAACTCGGAAAAGCCTCTTTACGTAAAGTCGTAAGCGACATAATACCCATTACAATCACACTAACTAACAATAAGTTAGCGGCAACAGAGTTATTTGCAAACCAATTAATAATACCGTGCAGCGGGTTATTATTACTGGGTATTTGAGGTAGTTGATGAGGGCTCATTATTATATCTCCTCAACTATTGGATTTACTTTCATGTCGTTTAAGTAACTAACAAGTGGGCGCGCCACCACTTTTAGATTTTTAGCACCATCTACTGGCGTAATATATACGTAATTCCCACGCTCAAATACTTTATTAGCGTGTGTGCTTACTAAGCTATTTTGATCATTTACGTACCAAATTAAGCCATCTTGAGATACCGCCGAAGCAGGCAGTTTTATTACGTTAGTTAACTGCTTACCGGCAATTTCTACCGCTAAAAATGTGCCAGGCAGTAACGGCGTTGTTTGCTCAAACGGTTTATCTAAGGCAACAATTACGCTGCGTTGACGCGAGCTCTCATCAAGGTGTTGCTCAAAACGTGCAATATAACCGTTCCATTTAGTATTAGTGGTTACATCACTTAAAATAACATCGCCTGATTTATTATTTGCTAGGTTTTGCCACTGACTTAATGAAAGCGGCACCGTTATTTCTACTTTGTCAGTGCTGTTTAGCGTGGCAAGCGTATCGCCAATACTCACATAAGTACCTAAATCTATATCGCGCGATAAAATAACAGCGTCAAATGGTGCACTTAACTGGGTGTTATTTACATCACGCTGTGCGGTTTTAAGTGCATATTGTGCTTTATCGAGCGTAGCTTGCGCGGCTTCTAACTGCAGCGTTCTAAATACAAGCGGCGAGCTTGGCGCTTGCGTAACGCCTGAGCGATCCCATTCACGTTTTGCTTGATTACCTAAATCTTGTTCTTCTTGCAGTGCTAGTTTTGCATCAGCCAATGTTGCTTTTGCGCTAGCTAGAGCTTGTAAGTATTCGGTGTCATCAATTTGTGCAAACACCTGCCCTTTAGTTATTAAGTTACCGGTCGCAAATTGCTCGCTCATACTGGTTACTTCGCCTTTAACTTGTGCTTTTAAGCTAAGTGACCAATGCGCTTTAGCTTCACCGTGGCCGCTAACATAAGCCTGATAAGTGCTCGGAGCTGCATTAATTACCGATACATTTGGGGCAATAGCTTTAATAGCGGCAGGTTGTGGACTATTTGCTTTTTCAGCCATTTTTTGACCGTTATACATAATAGCAAGCCCTATACAAACAATAGCAACAAGCGTTACAACAACCGGTGTTGGCGAAATTTTCATGACGATACTCCAAGGCCCAAAGCGAGGCCTAAATCTATGCGGTTAGTTAAAAGGGTGTAGTCTATTTGGCTAAGCTGGGCTTGCAGGTCGTATACTTTTTGTTGCACTGTTAGCAAATCTAAAATATCAACCAAACCTTGTTGATACTTACTTTGATAGTTACTAAAGCTGCGTTTAGCGCTAGCAAGTGCATTGCTAATTTGCAGTTGCTGCTCGGTTAATGATTGCTCCTGCCCGAGTGCATTTTCAACTTCGTTTACCGCACTTAGCAGCGTATCTTGGTACTGCCAAAACGCTTGCTCGGCATTTAATTTTGCAATATCAACTTGCGCACGCAGTGCTCCACCTTCAAATAAAGGGGCACTTAAACTGCCTAATAAACTCCACACTGGGCTAGTTAATAATGCTTGGCTTGGCGTGCTTGCTAAATCACTCAGTGATGCCGAAAGCGAAATACTCGGTAGTAGCTCTTTGTACGATACATCAACCAAGTAATGCTTTGCCTGAATGTTGTAATAGGCACTTTGTAAGTCAGGTCGGCGCGCTAAATCTTGCTCTGGTAAGGTACTTAATGGCTCAATAACGCTTGGTAGAGTTAATGTACTTGGCAGGTTTTGAAGTTTATCAGTGCCTACAATTAGCATTAAAGCACGCTTTGCTTTTGCTATTTGTTCTTTGTAATCGGCAATGGTCGCGCGGGTAGATGCCGTGCTAGTACGGGCGGTATCAAGCGCTTCTAAATCACCTAACCCATATTGGTAGCGCTCTACAATACTTTGCTCATTATTTTGTAAAACAACTAAACGTTGCTGCTCTATATCGAGCAAATTTTGCTGCAAAATAATATTTAAATAAGTACGAATAACACTCGCTACTAATGTGTCTTTAGCACCTTGATAAGTAGCTTGGTTACTGGCAATAGTCATATCTTGCGCGGCTACATTGTCAGCAATTTTTTGCCATATATCAGCTTCCCAACTTATACCTACTGATGAGCTATATTGCGTGCCTTCGGTTTCACTGCGCTGCGCGTCAAATCCCGCATCTACACTAAACCACTGACTTGCAGCGGTTACATCACGCTGCGCATAAGCTAGTTTTAATGCAACATGCACTTGATTAAACGATGGATTATTAGTAACAGCTTGCTCAATAAGCGAATCAAGCCCTTCTATATTCACCAAATCGGTAATGTAATTTACGTGCTGTGCGTTACTTTGCGTGTACTGCCAGTTTGTATGTTGCTTTAGCGACTGCTCAGTACTATTACCTTGATAGCTTGGCTGACTACTACATGCAGCAAGTGTACAACTAAGTGCAAGTAAAAAACCAGTTGAGTGCTTTTTAAAATAAACCATTTAACTATGCCTAATTCGTACTATTACACATAGCTTATTAGGTCGAGGGTTAAGGAGGGGTTAAATGATTTAATCTAAATATTGGGTTGCTAATTTAACAGTAAAAAGTAGTCACTTTAGATGTTTTATATCGTTATAAGTTTTGTAATTGCTCTATCAACCATTTATGAATAGGGCTGTTATTAGTACGCGGATGCCATGCGGCTATTACTTTAAATGTAGGGGGCAGAGCTTCTATTTTTAGCTGTTTAACTTTGCTGTTTGGTAATAATCTTGATGGGTAAAACGCGAGCATATCGGTTGTATGTAAAATGTCGGGCACCGCAGAAAAACTTGGTACCGACATTACAATATTACGTTTTAGCCCTTGGCTTTCAAACCACTGATCGTGCGATCCGCGCAAATTTGCACGAGATGGCGACACCACTAGCTGTGGATGCTTTGCAAATTGCGCCAAACTCAAAGGTTCAGTGTAAGTCGTGTTACCTATACCGGTAATACACAAATGTTGTTCTTCAAACAAAGTGATATAAGAAAGGTTGTCGGGTATAAATTCTGGAAAGCTTATCAGCAAATCAAGCTCGCCTGCCGTTATAAGTTGATTAACGTTATCTGATGCAAAGTCGCGCACAATCAACTTTAAACCTGGCGCTTCGCGGCGGGTAATATTAAATAATTGTGGCAATAAGGCCTGCGTGGCGTAGTCGGTTGCGCTTATGGTAAACACACCTTTATAAGTTTGCGGGCTAAACTGCTCGGGCTCTAGTAACGACTCTAATTGCTTTAAAATATGATTAACAGGCGCCTTGAGTCCTTGCGCTTTAGGAGTAGCAACCATGTTATTGCCTTGGCGTATAAACAAGCGATCGTCAAATAAATCTCGTAGCTTTCGTAGTTGCTCACTAATGGCTTGTTGCGTTAACCCCATTTTTTTGGCTACTTGCGAAAGATTTTGCAGTTCTAATAAGCTACTGAGTACTCTTAACTGTTTTATATCGAGCCGACTAATACCATTCATAATTGTATGCTGCACAAAAAAGTGTTGTTTCAAATTGTATCCTTAAATCTCTATGCTGCCAATGTTGCTTAACCACTATTTAAGCCTTTGTTTGCTTTATAAGAGAATTTAAAATGAAATCAGAATTAGTTAATACCGCCCCTTTATTCTCATCAATTGAGCTTGGCCCTTTTACACTTAAAAACCGTATTGTGATGCCTCCTCTTACTCGCTCTCGCAGCACTCAGCCTGGCAATATTCCTAATGAATTAATGGCTGAGTATTACTCGCAGCGTGCATCGGCTGGTTTTATGGTTACCGAAGGCACACAAATAGAACCTCGTGGGCAAGGTTACGCTTGGACCCCAGGTATTCACTCGCAAGCACAAATTGAAGGCTGGAAAAAAGTAACACATGCAGTACACGCTAAAGGCGGCGTTATTTTTGCTCAGCTTTGGCATGTAGGGCGCGTATCGCACGCCACACTACAACCAAATTCAGGTAAACCGGTTGGCCCTTCAGATATTATTGCTGACAATGTAAAAGTATTTATTGAAACCGCACCTGGTGAAGGCGCATTGGCTGACCCAAGTAAGCCTCGTGCATTAAGTACTACTGAGGTTGGTGAACTGGTAAACATGTACGCTCAAGCTGCACGCAATGCTTTAGAAGCTGGCTTTGATGGTGTGGAGCTTCATTGTGCTAACGGGTATTTAGTTAATCAGTTTATTTCTGAGCATACTAATAACCGTGACGATCAATACGGTGGAACGCTTAGTAATCGCCTGCGCTTTTTAAAAGAGATAGTTGAAGCGGTAAGTGACGTTGTAGGCTCTGATCGTTTAGGTGTTCGCTTTGCTCCTTTATTTGAAAGCACAGATCAAACACGAGTGTATTTAGGACTTGTTGAATCAAACCCTCATCACACTTATATCCAGGCCGTTAAAGTGCTTGAGCAAGCAGGTATTGCTTACTTATCGATTGCGGAAGCTGATTGGGATAACGCTCCCGATTTACCACAAGAATTTTATAAAGCAGTCCGAGCTGAATTTTCAGGGCGCATTATTTATGCAGGTAAATACACAGTAGAAAAAGCAGTGCGTATTTTAGGTGAAGGTTACGGTGACTTATTTGCATTTGGTCGCCCATTTATAGCTAACCCTGATTTACCAGAGCGTATAGCAAATAATTGGACGTTTAACGAAGCTGATGCAGCCACTATGTATGGCGGTACTGAAGTAGGTTATAGCGATTATCCTTTTTATCAAAAGTAATTAACCAGCAAAGCCAAGGAAGGCTTAATTACTAATTTAATAGCCATTTTTTATGACACGACTAATCATTTTGGTATATTAAAACGTTCCTATAATCGTCAAAAACTAGAGATTATGTCAAGAACCGTCAGTAAAATGTAAAAAGCTGTAAGCATAACTCCGTTTGCTGTTGTATGTCAGTTAACATTCAGTTTGAGCCGCTAGTATTAAACCCAGTTATGTAAAAACATAAACGAGGCAATACTATGAAACTTACTTTTTTACTACCTGCCCTGCTCGCCATTGGCGCAGTATCAGGCTCTGCGCTTGGAGCACAAAACGAGCGAGAGAATGATAAAAGCTTTAAACGCGATCACGACAAACGTGTTGAATATAAACGCGATGAACGCCGCCATGAAAAAAAGCAGCGTATTGAGCATAAAAAAGAAAAACGAGAAGACCGTAAGCAAGAAAAACGTAAACTTGCTAAGTACAAACAGGAAAAGCGTGAACAATACCGCTCCAACCAGCGAAAATATAACTACTTAACAAGCCATCACAATTCAGTCGCTTACAGACAAAATCGATTTATAAACCATTTACCACGCAATAGCGCATCAATCAGATTTAATGGTATTTCGTTTACGTTTAACGACGGCCTTTATTACCGTAAAGCTAAAAGAGGCTACCATGTTGTTAAACCACCTAGAGGCCTGCGTATAAATACGCTACCAAGAAATTACAGGCATTTTAAACACCATAATACGACTTACTACACTTATCAAAATGTGTACTACATTGCAGATAATAATGGTTATACGGTTGTTGATGAGCCATCAACTCGCCTTAATCAGGCAATAAAAGTGGGTAATGTGAATGACTATAGCTTGGGCCAAACTTACGATTCATTGCCTCAGACAGCACAGGCCGTAATAATTAACTCACAGCAGTATTTTAAATACGGCGATATTTATTTTTTACCGCAAATAAGTGGTGACGACATAAAATACCTTGCCATTAAGCTAGGTTAAACTCGCTATAAATTAAAAGGCCTTACTGTAAATAGTAGGGTCTTTTTCATTCCCCTCCGTAGGTAGTAATTTACAGCAATAAAATCA
This sequence comes from Pseudoalteromonas sp. SG43-1, assembly GCF_014164415.1. Classification (NCBI taxonomy): domain Bacteria; kingdom Pseudomonadati; phylum Pseudomonadota; class Gammaproteobacteria; order Alteromonadales; family Pseudoalteromonadaceae; genus Pseudoalteromonas; species Pseudoalteromonas sp. SG43-1. Next base: position 83,930 of record NZ_JACJFD010000013.1, read on the forward strand.
ATTCTCTCTAAACATTAACATGTCTTAGTATTTGTAAGCTTTTTTGTTAAACTAGCTCGCATATTAATAGTGAGAGTGTATTTATGTCGGGTGAGTTTCCACGTGCTGGTTTTTGGCGCCGTTTTGCGTCGTTGGTCTACGATACGTTAGCCATTATTGCGTTTGCGATGTTAACTGTAGTGCTGTATTTATTTGCAGTACAGGGGCTTATTTCTCTCGATGTAATTAGTTTAAATGGCGCAGAGGATGTATCTGCATTTATTCAAAATTCAAATCTTCTTTCGGGTATTCGTACCGCTCTTTTAATTATTGTTAGCTTAGTATTTTTTGGCTACTTTTGGACTAAAAGCGGGCAAACCATTGGCATGCGTGCATGGCGTTTAAAAGTACAAACTCTTGAAGGTAATTTAATTAGCTGGCCGCAATCAATTATCCGCAGCGTTAGCGCTTTACTCGGTCTAGGTAATTTGGTGGTGTTAGTCGATTTTAAAAACAAAAAAGCACTGCAAGATTACATCTCTAAAACAGAAGTTATTGCACTTACTAAAGAAGAAAACAGACGTATTTATAGTGAGCTTGATTAATACCAGCTTTCCAAAACTGGAAATTAAAAAGCAAAAAGGGTGACCACTGGTCACCCTTTTTAATGCTTTGAATAGGTACTCTATACCCGTTTATTCATCAAATATGTCGCAAAACCTATAAATATAATACTGGGTAATACCGCCCCTATAATGGCAGGTATTTGGTAAACCATAACTACAGGGCCAAATATTTCATTAGTTAAGTGAAACACAATCCCCGTTACAACACCCATAATAATACGTGCGCCCATAGTAACGGTACGCAGTGGGCCAAATATAAACGAGAGCGCCACCAGCAGCATTACCGCTACAGATACAGGCTGCATAAGCTTACGCCACAGAGCAAGCTCGTAGGTACTGGTGTCTTGTTCGTTTTGCTCTAAGTAAGTTAAATACGACCAAAGCCCAGTAAATGAAAGTGACTCTGGTTTTACCGAAACAACCCCTAATTTTTCAGCGGTCAATTGTGAAGGGTAAAACTCTTCTGGTAGTTGCTCTGTTGTGGTTTTTTCGCTCGTAATAATAACCTTATTTACATCACGAAGTAGCCAGCCTTCTTTTCGGCTCAGTGCATCTTTTGCTTTAGTGATTTGGGTAAGCTCTAACGATTTGTCAAAGTGGTACATGTGTACCCCATTGAGCCTGCCGTTTTCGTCAACATCTTCAATATTAATAAAATTGCTGCCGTCTTTAGCCCATACACCTTTTTGTGTGTTAAATACATCGCCGCCATGTATTGCTTGGTTACGCATTTCTTTGGCGTGTAATTGCGCTTCAGGTGCACCCCATTCGCCAAGTGCCATCATGCATACAGCCATAAATATGGCCGTTTTCATCACAGAGCCAATTATTTGTAAGCGCGACATACCAGCCGCTTGCATCACTACCAGCTCACTGTTTGAGGCAAGTGCCCCCAAACCCGTTAAGCCACCAATTAGCGCAGCCATCGGAAAAAACACCACTAAATCGCCAGGTATTGTGTAAAGCGTGTAAAGCATTGCGGTCATTAAATCGTAACTGCCACGCCCTACCGACTTTAGCTGGTCGATAAACTTAATTAAGGTGCTAATACCAACAAGTACCAACAATGCAAAGCCGGTAGTTTGTAAAATACTGCGCCCTAAATACCAATCAAGCGTTTTCATCATGAGCCTAACTCCCGCTTAGTTACAACGGCTTTAAGCCAAGCGCCCAACGGTCGCCCTTTTATAATTAATAACCCACCTATAAATAAGGCACTTAGATGAATCCACCACAAGCCAATTGAAGGCGGAATTTTGCCATCTTCAACTGCAAATTTAGCGGCATTTAGTAAAATAAAATAGCCTAAGTACAAGCTTATAGCAGGCACTAGTTTTGCAAATTTACCTTGGCGAGGATTAACCACACTTAGCGGTACTGCCAGTAAGGTAAGTAACGGAATTGATAATGGAATAGCGAGTCGCCACTGCCATTGAGCAATAGATTCAGGAGTATTAATGGCGAGTAATTGATTAGTAGGCACAGCCTCTAATTTACGGCGTTGATGCTCTATTTCTTGTTCTCGTATTTGTACGCTGTAACCATCAAATTCTGTTAAGTTAAGTGCAGGCGTTGTGCCATCTGTTTCGTAACGTTTACCGTCTGTTAGCACGAGCTGTTGCTCACCATTTAGGGCTTCAACCACAACACCTTGCTCTGCATATACTAAGCGCGCTAGGTTGCCTTTTTCGCTATCGGGTAACTGTGCAACAAATACCTTATTGAGCTCTTTGCCACCCTTTTCAATATTATGAATAAACACCACGGCTTTTTCGTTACCGGTTTCTTGGAACCGCCCAGCTCTGAGTGCAGATAACCCCGCATCGGCTTTGGCTTGCTCTTTTAATTGATACTCTTGCTCGCTTGCCCACGGCGCTATATACATAGTCAGTGCTGCGGCTAATATAGCAAGCCCTACACTTGATATAAGTGTTACGCGCACAACATACCATTCACTTACGCCACAGGCTTTAAGTACGGTCATTTCGCTATCGGCGTAAATACGGCTGTAGGCTAAAATAATGCCTAAAAATATACTCAGCGGAAGTATTAGCGAGGCTAGTTGTGGAAGTTTTAGTGCAATCATCGATAGCACTAATTTAGCAGGAATGCTGCCCTCAGAGGCATCACCTAAAATACCAACTAACTTTTGTGACAAAAATATTGTCATCAAAGTTAAAAATACGGCGACCTGCGATTTTAAAACCTCAGCGGTCAAATAACGGAAAATTAGCAATGCTCGCCCCTGTTAAACATGGAATTTCACTACGATAGTGAGAATTGAATAGTTAAATAGCTATTTTACCCAATTAATACCGGCAAATAGGCTATTATTATAAGCCATCAAAATTAATTATCCTACCTAAGTGCACGATATAATGTTGCATTAGTAGCCCTTAAGCATATAAAGTTCAATTACACAGTAAGAGTCTAACAAAATCAGCTAAAATAAGAATTATCCTTACATAAGTTACGTAGATAAGACTAGAAAATACTTTTTTAGCCCCAACTTAGTAACTTAAACGACTCAAAACCAGGAGTAACAATGGAATTTAACGTAAAAAGTGGTAGCCCAGAAAAACAGCGCAGCGCATGTATTGTGGTTGGCGTTTACGAGCCACGTAGGTTATCCCCCATTGGTGAACAACTCGATAAAATTAGTGATGGTTATATCTCTAATTTACTTCGCCGTGGCGATTTAGAAGGTAAGCCAGGCCAAGTTTTATTATTGCATCATGTACCTAATGTATTAAGCGAGCGCATATTGCTTGTTGGTTGTGGTAAAGAGCGTGAGCTTGATGATAAGCAATATAAACAAATCATTTCTAAAACTATTAATACCTTAAACGAAACGGGCTCTATGGAAGCAGTCTGCTTTTTAACAGAGCAACACGTTAAAGGTCGCGACACCTACTGGAAAGTACGTCAGGCAGTTGAGACAACGCAAGACTGCTTATATACGTTCAACCAACTGAAAAGTAAAAAAGTAGACCCTCGCCGTCCACTGCGTAAAATGGTGTTTAACGTACCAACACGACGCGAACTAACTATTGGCGAAAGCGCTATTGAGCATGGTTTAGCCATTGCAGCAGGTAGTAAGCTATGTAAAGACGTAGCTAATATGCCACCAAATATTTGTAATCCTGTGTACTTAGGTGAACAAGCACAAGAGCTGGCAACTGATTTTGACAACATCACTGTTGATCTTATTGACGAAAAGCAAATGGCAGAACTTGGTATGAATTCTTACCTAGCTGTTGGCCGAGGTAGTGATAACGAATCGATTATGTCGATTATTAACTACAAAGGCGCCGCTGATGACCAAGCCCCTATTGTACTTGTTGGTAAAGGTCTAACGTTTGATTCAGGCGGTATTTCATTAAAACCAGGCGAAGGCATGGACGAAATGAAATACGACATGGGCGGAGCAGCAGGCGTTATTGGCGCAATGCGTGCACTTGCACAAATGCAATTGCCGATTAACGTTATTGGTGTTTTAGCGGGTTGTGAAAACATGCCTGGCTCAAATGCGTATCGTCCAGGTGATATTTTAACAACAATGTCAGGGCAAACAGTTGAAGTATTAAACACCGACGCTGAAGGCCGCTTAGTATTATGTGACGCACTAACATATGTTGAACGCTTTAATCCAGATACGGTTATTGACGTAGCAACGCTAACTGGCGCGTGTATTGTAGCCCTTGGCGCGCATGCTACTGGTTTACTATCAAACCATAACCCACTTGCGCACGATTTATTAAAAGCGTCTGAGCAAAGTGGCGACCGTGCATGGCAGTTACCGTTATGGGATGACTATCAAGATCAACTAGAAAGCCCATTTGCTGACTTTACGAACTTAGGTGGACGCTCTGCGGGTACTATTACTGCGGCATGTTTCTTATCTAAATTTACTAAAAAGTATAATTGGGCACATTTAGATGTTGCCGGTACAGCGTGGCGCAGTGGCGCTAAAAAAGGCGCAACGGGCCGTCCTGTTCCTATGCTTACTCAGTATTTATTAAATCGAGCGGGTGTAAGCGAAGCTACGCACGATTAATAATCTATTTAGCTATTTATAAGGCGCCATTTGGCGCCTTATTTATTTGTGTATTAATTGAAGCAAACCCCGTTATATGGCAAAATCTGCCTCTTAATTTGTGTATATCAATTTGGTATACATTCAATGTCATGGGAAACCCCGATACAATGAACATGAACGCTAAATTTTTCGTTCTAAAGCAACAAGATGAGTCTAAAGCGAAGGCTGACGATCATTTTGCATTGGCAGCTCAAATTGCAGCCGATCAGTATCGAAATGGGCAGCGTGTGTTTATTTGTGTTAACGATAACGAAGCAGCCTGTGCCATTGATGAAATAATTTGGACATTCGATCCAGATAGTTTTGTGCCACATAATTTACAAGGTGAAGGCCCTAAAGGCGGCGCACCTGTAGAAATTGGTATTACGCCACCTGTTGGCAATCGTAAAGTTTTAATTAACTTGGCTACTCAGTTACCGGATTACATTCGTCGGTTTAACCAAGTTTTTGATTTTGTACCCGTAGAACCAGCTGCTAAGCAAGCAGCCCGCGAGCGTTTTAAAAAGCTACGCCAACTCGGTGCCAATCTCACCACGCAAGATATTAATAGCTAGCCAATCAGGCAAACTAACCAACTAATTTAAGTACTTATTTAAGGTTCTGTGTAATGGATAAAACCTACAATCCGCAAGATATTGAACAGTCTCTATATCAAGACTGGGAACAAAAAGGCTACTTTAAGCCATCTGGCCAAGGCGTACCATATTCAATTATGATCCCGCCGCCAAATGTCACTGGTAGCTTACACATGGGCCACGCCTTCCAAGATACAATAATGGATACCCTAACGCGTTTTAAACGTATGCAAGGTAACAACACATTATGGCAAGTAGGTACTGACCACGCAGGTATTGCAACGCAAATGTTGGTTGAGCGTAAACTGCATGCCGAAGAAGGCAAAACACGCCACGATTTAGGCCGCGAAGATTTTATTAATAAAATCTGGGAATGGAAAAAAGAATCTGGCGGTACTATCACTAAGCAGCTTCGTCGCCTTGGCGCATCGGTTGATTGGGATCGTGAACGCTTTACCATGGATGATGGTTTATCTGAAGCTGTTAAAGAAGTGTTTGTACGCCTCCATAAAGAAAACCTAATTTACCGAGGCAAGCGCCTAGTAAACTGGGATCCAAAATTACACACGGCTATTTCTGATCTTGAAGTTGAAAACAAAGACAAGCAAGGCCACATGTGGAACTTACGTTACCCATTAGCTGATGGCGTTACAACACAAGACGGAAAAGACTACATAGTAGTAGCAACAACACGTCCTGAAACCATGTTGGGTGACTCAGGTGTTGCAGTAAATCCTGATGATGAGCGCTACACAGATTTAATCGGTAAAGAGATTTTATTACCCATCGTTAATCGTCGTATTAAAATTGTTGCTGACGAACACGCCGATAAAGATAAAGGCACGGGCTGTGTAAAAATAACCCCAGCGCACGACTTTAACGATAACGAAGTGGGCAAGCGTCATCAAATGCCGATGATCAACATTTTCGATAAAGACGCCGCTATTCTTACCCAAGGTGAGACATACACCTTTGACGGCAAAGAGCTTGAGTTTGATGCGCCAATTCCAGAGCGCTTGCACGGCCTTGATCGCTTTGCTGCTCGTAAAGCAATTGTGGCTGAATTTGAAGAACTAGGCCTACTTGAAAAAATTGAAGACCATGGTTTAACGGTTCCTTACGGCGATCGCTCTGGTGTGGTAATTGAGCCACTACTTACCGACCAATGGTATGTACGTGTTGCCCCACTTGCTGAACCTGCAAAAGACGCTGTTAAAAACGGCGACATTCAATTTGTACCTAAGCAATACGAAAACATGTACTTCTCGTGGATGAACGACGTACAAGATTGGTGTATTTCACGCCAGCTTTGGTGGGGTCACCGTATCCCAGCTTGGTACGACAGTGAAGGCAATGTATTTGTTGGTCGCGACGAAGCCGAAGTTCGCCGTGAAAACAACATTGCAGATAACGTAACACTAAGCCAAGACGAAGACGTACTTGATACGTGGTTCTCGTCAGCACTTTGGACGTTCTCTACACAAGGTTGGCCAGAAAATACCGATGATTTAAAAACCTTCCACCCGTCTGATGTGCTGGTAACTGGTTTTGATATTATTTTCTTCTGGGTTGCGCGTATGATTATGATGACGCTGCACTTTATAAAAGACGAAAATGGCAAACCACAAGTTCCGTTTAAAACCGTGTATGTAACGGGCTTAATACGTGATGACAATGGCGATAAAATGTCTAAGTCAAAAGGTAACGTACTTGACCCACTAGACATGATTGACGGCATTGAACTTGAAGACCTAGTACAAAAACGTACTGGTAACATGATGCAGCCAAAACTTGCCGCTAAAATCGAAAAAGATACGCGTAAAGTATTTGCAGGCGGTATTGAGGCACACGGCACCGACGCCCTTCGCTTTACACTTGCTGCAATGGCATCTACCGGTCGTGATATTAACTGGGACATGAACCGCCTTGAAGGTTACCGTAACTTCTGTAATAAATTATGGAACGCGAGCCGTTACGTATTAATGAATACAGAAGAGCAAGACTGTGGTTTTGCAAACGATGCACAAAAAGAGCTTTCATTAGCTGACCGCTGGATTTTAGGTCAATTTGAGTCAACAGTTAAAACATACACTGAACACCTTGATAACTATCGTTTTGACTTAGCTGCTAACACGCTTTACGAATTCACTTGGAACCAGTTCTGTGATTGGTACTTAGAGCTAACTAAGCCGGTATTGTTTAAAGGTAATGAAGCACAGCAACGTGGTACACGTAATACACTTATTACCGTACTTGAAAGCTTACTGCGTTTAATGCACCCAATGATGCCGTACATCACTGAAACTATTTGGCAACGTGTTGCACCTCTTGCAGGCCTTGAAACAACAAACACCAGCATTATGGTTCAGCCGTTCCCTGTATATAATGAAGCAAGCGTTGATGCTAAAGCGATGGACGACTTAGAGTGGGTTAAACAATTCATTTTAGCTATTCGTAATATTCGTGGTGAAATGGATATTAGCCCAAGTAAACCGCTTAGCGTATTACTTGCTAATGCATCAAGCGACGACGTGCGCCGCATTGAAGAAAACAAATCATTTTTAGCATCACTTGCAAAAATTGAAGAGTTTACAATGCTTGAAAACAAAGACGACGCACCTGCATGTGCAACGTCTTATGTTGGCAACCTTGAGATCATGATCCCAATGGCGGGCTTAATTGATGTAGAAGCCGAGCTTTCACGTATTAATAAGCAACTCGAAAAAGCAGAAAAAGGCCTAGCACAAGTGCAAAACAAACTCGCTAACGAAAAGTTTGTTAATAACGCACCTGAAGCCGTACTTGCAAAAGAAAATGCAAAACTGGCTGAGTTTAGCGATGCTAAAACTAAGCTACTTGAGCAAAAAACTAAAATAGAAAGCTTATAAGCTTTCATAAAATGCCTATTAACACTATTTAATAGGCATTAAAAAAGCCGCTCACTTTAATTAAAGTGAGCGGCTTTTTTGTGCCCTGTGATTAACCACGAGACACTTCTACATTAAAACTTGTAGTTATACTGAGCGCCAAGTAATACCGCGTGGCCTTTAGATTCGAAGCCCCACTGGCTGCCCGAGTCATCAGCTTCTGTGAACGTTTGTGTTTTACCACGGATGATACTTACACCAAGGTCAACGTTAGAGTTTTGATCAATTGTGTAGTTACCGCCAAACGAGAACCAAAAGCGATCGGTATCAGGAATAGAGATTGATAGGTGCGTTTGTGATACTGGAGACTCATCAAATGCAACACCGGCACGAAGTAGTAAATCTTCGTTGTATTGGTAATCAGCACCTACAGAGTATCTGAAAGAGTCATCAAACTGCTCTTGCTTTTCAAACGCAACAAACTTATCACCAGTTGGTAACGTTACTTGTGCTTCTAGTGATTCAAAGCTGCTCCAACCTGTCCATAATACACTGTAATGTAGGCCTAACTTATCATCTAACTGATGTGAGCCAGAAAACTCAGCAATAGCTGGTAGTGTTAGATCAACAGCTCCTGGTAGCTTAGCGCCGCCTGTACCACCAATAGCTGCTGGTAGATCGTTTGAGAAGTCACCATCAAATGTGATGTCTGTTTCGCTACGATAGTTAAAACCAAAACGGCTGTTATCATCTAGCTGGTACATTAAACCAACGTTTAAACCAAAACCAGTATCATCACCTTGAAGGTTTACAGCATCAGCACCAAAATCAATACCGCTTGCATTAGCACCCACTTTACGAATAACAGTTGCATCAGCATAAATAGCGTTTAAACCAATACCAAAGCTGAATTGCTCAGTTACTTTATAAGCAACGCTTGCATTAAGGTTAACAGTAAAGATTTCTGTTTCGCCAGCAATTTGGCCAGCAACGTATTCGTCGTTAAACTCTGTAGATAAACCAAAGTTAGAAAATGCGCCAAAACCAATCGATACTTTATCGTTGTAAGGCATAGTAAAGTAAACAGCAGGTACTACAGCACTTGGTGCAATGCTGTCGTCATCTAATGCACTTGGGTCAATACCGTTATTAGTACTTTCGCCTTCAATACTTACATCTGGAATTACACCAATAGCAGCAACACTTAGTTGTTTATCTTTAAATAAAGTCATTAGTGCTGGGTTACGTGCAACTACAGACGCATCGTCTGCGATAGAAGCTTCACCAGCGTATGCACGGCCTAAACCCGATGCATTTTGCTCTGATAATTGAAACGCAGCTGCAAAGCTATCAGCTGAAACAAATGCAAGCGAAGCTGCAATAAGAGTTTTAGAAAATTTCATTGTTGAGTCCTTAACCAAACTGACTGTCTGGGTACTATGTGTGTTGTTATTAGGATTTGAAACTTTGCTACACTACCTTAATTTTTTGTAAAAAACTCTATGAATGCGTCAAAAAACAGCAAAAAACATGTTATTTAACGACATTTTAACAACTATTTAAAACTCATCGGATGAGAAATGTGTTATTAGAGCTAAAGCTCTAATTGTAATTAATTATCATTTAGATTGACTTGAAATATATAGCAAATTACACTCACTATAAAATCGCAAAGGAAGTAAAACTGTGATCATTTTATTTATTATTACAGGGCTAATATTTTGTGGGGCGAGTGTATTTTGCTTTTACAAAGCAAACTACTGCGCATGCACTCAAGCAGGACAATGCGATAACCCCGTAAACCATTATTGGTTAGGGGCAATGTTAAATGCGTTGATTTCTTTAGCGCTTTGTTGTTTTGCATTGCATGTAGAGTTAGGTACTTTGCTATGGTTAACACTGATGGGGAGTTGTTTTTTGGGTGCGTTTATTTCTGCAAAACAAACTAAAAAAAGGCAATGCAGTAAAACTAGTTCAACAAATGCTCTTTTAGCAGGCGAGACAAATTAATCTGATAATCAAGAGGCTTAACACTCGCTAGTATTTTAAGCTCTTGGGTGTGCTCACTTAAATCTATGTCTTTAGGTGTAACATGATGATTATGCTTAGCATTATAAAATAGCTTAATTTTAGGTTTAATAGGATTTAATACGTTCCCTTCAAGCACTAAGGCTAAACGTTCATTCGTTAATTTTACAATAGTTCCTACCGGATGGACCCCCAAGCACTTTATAAAGCGCTGAACTAACTCACCATCAAACAAGTGCTTATTGGCTAATAAGTAGCGTAATGCATTAATAGGCTCATCACCCTCTTGGTGCATTCTATCGGCTGTCATAGCATCGTACACATCTACAATTGCCATTATACGCGCCGGGCGACTTAACTTTTCAGCCTGCAGGCCTCGCGGATAACCAGAGCCATCTAAACGCTCATGATGATTTACTATCATATCGAGCATAAGGGGAGTTATACCCTTCTCACCTTTAACTAAACCTAAACCTTGGGCAACATGCTTTTTAATTGCTGCTAGCTCGTTATTACTTAGTTTAGTTGGCTTGGAAAATATACCCTGCGGTAATTTAGCTTGGCCCAAGTCATGAAGTAACGCCCCCATTGCAAGCTCTTGTACAACAGCTTTTCCATACCCTAAGTATTTAGCAAATACAGCAGTAAAAATGGCGCAGTTGATCATATGCCGCCAGTTATAGCTATGTTTGTCTTTTATACGAGTAAGAATAGTCATAGCGTTAGCATTACGAAAAACTGAGCTGACTATCTCGCTGGCAATTTCATCAAGCACTTTTATATTAACACTCAGGCCAGATGTTAAATCGCCATATAATGATTGTAACTTTCGGCCATGCTGATCGTAATTTACAGTAGCTTTAGCAAACTCCTGTTCGATAGAAATAGCTATAGATGTTTTTTCTACTTTTTTTTGGCTATTAGATGTTTTAGGTGCGCTTTGGGGCTTATATTTGGCAGGAACTGGCGCATCACCTTTAGTAAAATCTATAAGCAGCTCGAGCACCCCTTCAGACACTAAACGCTTAATAATAGATTTGTCGCGCACCAAGCCACTGGTCTTAATTTTTATGCTATTGATCCCCTCGTGTTGCTTAGTAACGCTATCAACGTACATACCAGGGGTGAGCTCAGACACGGGCAAAGTAATTAGCATAAAGGTGAGATTTTTTACATTTAAAGTAGATGTACCTTAAATAGCATTAATTAAGCTTAAAAGTCTAGTTTTTGAGTTATAAGTAGTGATATATAACTACAAAGGATTACTTGCTGTATCACTCTTATTAGCTGTAGTGGGTAACCTTATTTTATGGATAATTAAAACCCTCTTCTATTTTCTTAATAACCTACAACCATTTAGCACTTAAAAGACTATTTGAGTATTATTTTTACGCTTTTAAACAAACTTAATTAACCTAATTTGAACATAATGTGGTTTTTCCTCGGTCTAAATATACACAACAGCTATAAAAATTTAAGAGCATCAACGTATATGACAAAATTAAACCACCCCGTATCAAACTTAAGTGTAGCGGCAATAAACACCGTTTCTCCTTTGAGTCATATACTAAAAATAGCCGCTCCGCTGCTCGATAGCCTATTGGGCATCAATAAGCTGCGTGATATATACCTCTCTAATAATTTATCGGGTTTAGATAAACAAGAGTTTAGTGAAAAGCTGTTAAATGTATTAGGTATAAATGTGCTTGGTGCACAAGGTGTTATTGACAAAATACCAAAGCATGGCCCTTGCATAGTGGTATGTAATCATCCTTATGGCATGATTGAGGGCGTAATAATTGCAAATTTACTCACCCATTATCGTAGCGATACAAAAGTAATGGCTAACGTGGGTTTAAAAATATTTAAAGAAATTAAAGACTATTTTATTTTTGCTAACCCACTAAAACCAAAAGCAGCCATTAATACCAGCGCAATAAAACAGTGTTTTAGTCATGTTAAAAATGATGGCTTACTTGTGGTTTTTCCTGCGGGAAGAGTGTCATTTTTTCAATCAGAAAAACAGCGTGTAACTGACGGGCAATGGAATCGCTTAGCCGCTCAACTAGCTTTAAAAACACAAGCTCCTTTATTGCCTGTATTTATTAGCGGTCAGAATAGCTCAACCTTTTATAACTTGGGGCGTGTTTACTACCGATTTAGATTATTAATGCTAATACGCGAATTACTTAAAATTCAAAAAAGCTCTATTAGCTTAAGCGCTGGTAATTTACTTACACCCAAATTATTAAATAAGTTTGAAAAAACTGACGACATAAACGCACTTGCGCGCTTGCAATGTTACTTAAACGATGAGCGCTTTGTAACGCCTTGGCAAGAGGATAACCAATCAACACAGCTCAAAGCCATTATGCAGGAAGTTGATAAAACAAAAATGAAAAATGAGCTTGCTAACTTGCCAAGCGAGCAGCACTTAGTCGACTTTAAAGGTTACTCAGTTTATTACGGCTACCAAGAGCAAATACCTAATTGCGTTACTGAAATAACACGCCTCAGAGAAATAACTTTTCGCACATTAAACGAAGGAAGTGGCGAGCCATGCGACACAGATAAGTTTGATGCGACTTACATGCATTTGTTTATTTTTGATCATAAAAATGAAGAAATTATTGGTGCTTATAGAATTGGACAAACCGATTTATTACAAAAAAATAGCGACGTGAGCGCTCTTTATTTATCGCAAATGTTTAACTTTGAACCTTCTTTTATTAATCAGCAACAGCCGTGCTTAGAAATGGGTCGATCGTTTATAGTTCAAAAACATCAGGGCAGTTACCATGGTTTATTACTGCTATTTAAAGGGATTGGTGCGTTTATGGTGCAAAATCCACGCTATAGGACTTTATATGGCACGGTTTCATTAAGTAAACTTTATGACCCTCGTTCTGTTGCAATTATTGACCATGCAATGGTTAATAATAAACAAGGTGTTAGCGCCAATACGCCTTTTAATAATAAGCTCCACCCAGAGTTTGAATACTTTATTAATGACCACACGTTAAATATAAGCCATGTATCAGCATTGGTTATGGGAATAGAAGAAGATAAAAAAGACATACCGATTTTATTAAAGCAATACCATAAGCTAGGCGCTCAATTTCATTGCATGGGCATTGATAGCAACTTTAATCAAACGCCAGGATTACTTTTAAGTGTGCACCTACCAAGTGCGCCTGAAAAGCTACTTAAGCTCTACCTTGGTGATAAAAAGGATGATTATATAAATCACTCATAATTTTTACCTGCTGTATTAATATAGCAGGTAAAAATTGAGCAAAAAAAGTCGACGCTATTAATTGCGTCGACTTTTTTAGTTATGTAACAGCTATAAAAATATTTAGTTAAGCAGCAGCCACTTTTAAACAACCAATGCTACTAATGAGCTGAGACTGCTTATCAAAATAATTAAAACGTATAGTGTTACCAACTTTAATATGGCTAATACTGACCGTCATTGCATCTTCCCTTAGCATATTTACGCCATATTGCCCTTGTTCGGCTTTACTGTAATGAAACGCTAAAAACTGCTCACTTTCAGGATGTCTTAAATCAATAAGTTGCTTAAATTGTTGTTTACGTTTTTGTGTCACCGTTTCAAGCTCAACACCTGATGACGTAGCAAGTGGTTCAACTTGGCAGTGGATCAACTGCTTTGCATCCCACCTAACAAAAACCACGTTATTGTTATTTATCGATAGTCCATCCGGAAAAATACATAACTTAAAAGGCGCGTAGCCCGATAAATCCATGTTTTGTAATTGGTACAATGCAGGGGCTTTATTGCTCAGTAAATGAGGGATTAACAAACCTCTACTATGCTTTACCGCAGTTATATCAAATACACTTTGGTAATCGTTTAATAATGCGAGTGTTTGCCCAAAATGCGATACCCCAAGCCAAGTACCTCCTCCTTGCGGATCAATGGGGAAAATTGCATTGCCCTGGTGCTTACTTGGAGCGATTGCCGTTTCTCGTGTTTTTTGCTCATCGCGATTAAAAAATAGCTCGTAGCCATCATCAGTTAAAAAGTAGCTTAACGTGCACATTTTAATTTTGCATCGATTTTGGTTGTGCTGGCTGGCTGGCTATTTTCTCTTAAAAAAGTAGCTGTACTTGGTGCTAAACCAAAGCTTTGATCGAGCTGCGACTTTTGAGCAAAAGAAATTTGTGAAATCATCGCGTAATGGTGCACAGCGTGACTGCCTACAAAAATAAGCTCTCGCGCAAGTGATGTGGTTACTGTTTGTACATTTTTGCTTTTAATTGAAACTTCGCTTGAAAGTGATAACGGTTTATTAAAATCATCTGGACTTAGCTGTTCAATCCACGTTGTTATTTCGGCAATTTTTTTTATTGCAGCAGTTGGAGAGTTTTCAATATCTCCTCCTCTTAAGCGGCAATCATAATCTACTTTTTGCGTGCTAAAGCCGGTCATTAAAGATTGATAATGATCGATAATATGTCGCATATGAGCTCCAGCCGAGCTAATAAAGTTAGGAGTGATGACTTGGGAATAGTCCTCTTTAGTTACACCTTCAAGATAAGCGTGTCCTTGAGCTAGTATCTCTAATTGACTATTTAACATTAAATCGGTCTTCCTCATTTATCACTAAAACTTATATGCAAATAATTACAACATGATTTTTGGATGCTAATTTTGCATTGTATAAATAACTAGAAAGCTGTTTTTAAAATTAACTTTCAAAGTTTTTGCAGTAAATGCATTTTTAAATACAAGAGTAATTAATAAGAAGCTAGGTAATATAGAGAGGATAATTAATACATATAAAAGCAAATGGCGCTCTCGGTAGGGATCGAACCTACAACTCAGCCTCCGGAGGGCCACGTGATATCCATTTCACCACGAGAGCACATTTGTTGCCGCCACACCAACTCGCGATATCAGTGCTTTAGCACCCGCAATGATAAAGAGATCTTTAAATAAATACCAGTAAGATCAGCTTATATGCTTATTAATTAAACTCTTTTAAATAAAACACTTCACAAAGGCTTAAAAACACGCTATTTATTCTTATTAGATAAGAAACAGTAACGGTTTAGTAACATTAAAATTATGATTGTCGCTGTGAGGATTAGTTTAATACGAGGAAATAATGATGAGTTTAATGTCTACTGAGCAAGTCGCTGAATTTTTAGGTGTAAAAGTAGAGCGTGTAAAACGCCTCTCTAGAGAAAGTTTATTAATTGCTAAATCTGAAGACGAGAATGGCGAACCACAATTTGATGCGGCCGAAGTAACAAAGTACAAAGAGCTCGCTGAACGCTTTGGTGGTTTGTAACTTTTATAAAAAAGTATTAGTAACAAGTTTATTTAGCTGCGCACGTAACATTATAGATTTACTAGTTATGTTGCGCTCCTCATACCAAGCAATACATAACACCAAAAAAAACAGTTTATAGTAATTTAGCTTATCTATTGATGGGTAAAACGTGCTTGTTTTATCAACGCTATTTTTATAGTTGTTTAACAATGTACTGTCACTGCTCTCATTAAGATTAAAGCTCACTGCAAGGGCTGCCAAATCAAAATATACATCGTTAGTTTGCGCGTACTCAAAATCAATTAAATACATGCCCGAAGCATTTACAATAATGTTATCTTTTACCAAGTCATTATGACAAAAGCCTTCATCAAATTGCATGGCTGCAACTACTTTGAGTGCCTGCTCTATTTGAGGTTTATATTGCGTATATACGCCGGTGCTTTGATAAAAATGCAGCTCTTTAGCTATATCCATTGGCGCGGTAGACGCTTTGTAATTATGTACTTGGGCAAGTTTATTAATAAAGCTAAGCGTTATATCCGATTGCGCTGTATTACCTTCAATATAATTAAATACCGCACGGCTATTCTTTTTATCGAGCCAAACAGGCGCAGGACATATATTAAGCTCACTTAAAAAACGCTGTGCTTCAAGTCCTATGGCTGGCCAATGGCTTTTATAACACTTTAATAAATACCCTTGTTGTTTGGTACGTATTAAAAAATTATCGTTACTAAAACCATTTAGTAGTCGCTCGCTTGAAGTAACGCTAGTAGGCTCTATAAACGCCCTACACATTTTTACTAGCTGATTATGCTCAATCATTAATTAAAGCTGAGCTAGCGGCTTAGCTTGGCTTTGTTCGTACTCTTCGTACCAAGTTTTAAAGCCCCACGCGGCCATAATGGTATAAAATATAAAGAGCGCAAGCGTTGGGTAATAGCCTTTTTCATAATATAAATACATGGAAGCTGCATCTATTACAATCCAGTACAGCCAGTTTTCGAGGACTTTTTTAGCAACTAAGTAAGTAGTTACTACGGCAAAACACGTTGTGAAACTATCAAGATAAGCAAAATCGGCATGCGTATAGTTTTGCATAACGTAACCAATTGTAATTGCAGCTACGGTTGTTAAACTAATTAAAACAGCATGACGGTTTATCGACCACGATGTAATATTTAAATTTTCAGCTTTGCCTTTTCTCCATACAACCCATCCAAACACAGCCATATACATATAATAAAAATTAAGTAACGACTCCATGAGCAATGCGCCATTCCAGTACATAATTGTATAAATGAGCGTGCTAAAAAATGCCGCCGGCCAACACCATAAGCTTTCCTTTATTGCCAATAATAAGTACGCCATCGACAATCCTACCGCAATGTATTCCCAATGCGACATTGCTGTAAAACCGCTTAAGGTTTGTGTTAAAAAGTCCATATTATGCAATCACCGTTTAGTTGCGCCATTTGTTATACCAATCTGCTTATATACGGGGTCTATTTAACGTTAAGAAAATCACGCTAAAACTAGGCAAAAATTTTTGTATCTAGTTGTTCTAAATAAAAAATTTTTAACGACGTTATAGTGCAATTTAATTCGTTAAATTGATCAAAGATTTATGCAGATTGGTATTATAGATTATTCAGACGATAAGTCGCCAGAGAGAAACTTACATACAAAAATAGCTTTACCAAATTCTTCATATGAGCGCTTAATTTCGGTATTTAACACCTGCATTACTAAATCATAATCACCAAAAATTTGCGTTGATAGCGTATTAGTAATCACTTTTAAATTTTCGTATTCGTTTAAGCGGTCAATAAAGCCTTTAATAAACGGAATGTAATCTTGGTGAAGTGGATATTTACTGATCTCTACTGATAATTTCATTTTAAACTCTACTTTTTAATTATTTGATTTAAACAAATCATTCAATGCCAGTTCAATACAGTGTAAAATTATACTAACACTCAATTTAACTGAGCTTATTATGGCACGCAGAATAACGTATACATTTAAAAACCAACCGCGCGAAATTAACTTCGCAAAAGATAAATACCACGACATGTATCAAGCTATTGCTGCTGCCGAGGGTATTGATTTAACAAATTACTTAAATATGGTACGCCAAATAGAAATGACCTCAAAAGGGTCTGCTTCTGTTCGTAACTTTCGCGACCAAGAATTTGCCCGTATGGGCTTTAGCGACATTTACTTTATAAAAGAGTAATTATACCCAATTGGTATACGCTAAAAACTAACTATGGCTGATACTCATAACTTACGCGTGGTGTAATATTA
Source organism: Pseudoalteromonas sp. SG43-1 (assembly GCF_014164415.1). Taxonomy (NCBI): domain Bacteria; kingdom Pseudomonadati; phylum Pseudomonadota; class Gammaproteobacteria; order Alteromonadales; family Pseudoalteromonadaceae; genus Pseudoalteromonas; species Pseudoalteromonas sp. SG43-1. Next base: position 101,720 of record NZ_JACJFD010000013.1, read on the forward strand.
CATAATAGCTCGTAAGGAATAGTATCAGCGCACAGTGCTATTTCTTCAACTGGTAGCTCAGGGCCCCACATAGTGACTCTGTCGCCAACTTTAATATTATGCTCATTAGCGCCTATATCAACGCTGATCATGTCCATAGCTACGCTACCTACAATACCATAACGCTGCTCACCAATTATTACCGGTGTCCCCTCTTTAGCATGCCGAGGATAACCATCGCCATAACCCATAGCTACAACAGCTAACTTGGTTGGTTTATCGCTTTTCCAACGACCACCATACCCAACAGCCTCATTAGCAGGCACATCTCGCACTGCAATTACGCGCGTAGTTAAGCGCATAACTGGTTTTAATTTGTGTTGCTGCCCAATACTATTTGCCATTGGCGATACACCATATAACATAAGCCCAGGACGCACCCAATCGCCATGACCGCTCGGCCAGGCAATAATACCAGCCGAATTTGATAAACAATGCGCTTGGTCAATACCATTCACTAAATTATCAAACAACGTAATTTGCTGAACCGTTTTAGCATTATCAACGTCATCAGCACACGAAAAGTGGGTCATTAAATTAACGGTATTTTTAGCGTTAGGTGTTTTTTGCAAGCGGCTATAAAAGGCTTCAAACTGCTCTGGCGCAATACCTAATCGATGCATACCTGTATTTACTTTTAACCAGCATGTTATTGGTGCATCTAGCTTTGCTTTTTCAAGCGCCGCTAATTGGTACTCATCGTGAATAATAGTTTGAAAATTGTTGGCGAGCAGAATCGGTAAGTCGGCTTTGTTAAAAAAGCCTTCTAGTAAAACAATTGGTTTTGTTAAGCCCCCAGCTCGAAGGGCAAGCCCTTCATCTATACGTGCCACAGCAAATGCGTCAGCATTATTTAAATGCTGCGCAATCGTTACTAATCCATGCCCGTAAGCATTTGCTTTTAGCACCGCCATCACTTTGCTGTTAGGTGCAAAGCCCTTAACTTGCGCTAAATTATGCGCAAGTGCCGTTAAGTTAATTTCAGCAGTCGCTAAGCGCATTAGTAATCGTCATCTACCGCTGGTCCCGCGTAATTATCAAAGCGAGAAAATTGACCTTGGAATGTTAAACGCACTTTACCAATTGGGCCGTTACGTTGTTTACCTATGATAATCTCAGCAATACCTTTATCAGTACTGTCTTCGTTGTAAACTTCGTCACGGTAAATAAACATGATTAAATCGGCATCCTGCTCTATCGACCCTGACTCACGTAAATCTGAGTTAATTGGGCGTTTATCGGCACGTTGCTCTAGCGTACGGTTTAGCTGCGAAAGCGCAACAACCGGACATTTTAGCTCTTTTGCTAGTGATTTAAGTGAACGCGAAATTTCAGCAATTTCAAGCGTTCGGTTATCAGCAAGGCTAGGTACGCGCATTAGCTGCAAGTAATCGACCATGATCATACTAATGCCGCCGTGGTCACGCGCAATACGACGTGCACGAGAGCGAACATCGGTAGGTGTTAAGCCCGAGGCATCATCAACATACATTTTGCCTTTTTCCATCAACAAGCCCATTGTTGATGAAAGTCGCGCCCAATCGTCATCATCTAACTGACCTGTACGTACCTTAGTTTGGTTAATACGGCCAAGAGACGCTAACATCCTCATCATAATTTGTTCTGAAGGCATCTCTAGCGAGTAAATTAGCACGGGTTTGTCTTGAGTCATTGCGGCATGTTCTGCAAGATTCATCGCAAAGGTGGTTTTACCCATTGAAGGACGCGCTGCAACAATAATTAAGTCAGACGGTTGCAGGCCCGTCGTCATTTTATCAAGATCGGCATAACCTGTACTTACACCCGTTACACCATCTTGTGGCGATTGATAAAGCTCTTCTATTTTATCAACGGTTTTTTCGAGTATGTTATGAATACTTTGCGGGCCTTCCGTACTTTTTGTACGTTGCTCGGCAATTTTAAATACTTTGCTTTCGGCAAAATCGAGTAGGTCGTGACTAGTACGCCCTTCGGTATTAAAACCCGCTTCGGCTATTTCATTTGCCACGCCAATCATTTCACGTACAACAGCACGCTCACGTACAATGTTTGCGTAGGCATCAATGTTGGCTGCACTTGGCGTATTTTTAGCAATTTCGGCTAAGTAAGCAAAACCCCCAATACCTGCAAGTTTATTATTTTTTTCTAAACTTTCAGAAATAGTGATTAAATCTATCGGATCGCCAATCTCAGCAAGTGCCGTCATCGCCTCAAAAATTAACTTGTGCGTGCGGGTATAAAAATCCTGTGATACAACAAGCTCAGCTACGCGGTCAAAAGCTTGGTTATCAAGCATTAAGCCACCTAAAACAGATTGTTCAGCTTCTATTGAATGGGGAGGAACTTTAAGAGTATCGACTTGCTTATCTGGTTTGGCCATAACTTCACAGTAGTAAAATTGAATGGCTCTATTCTATCGACTTGCAGGGGCTGTGCAAATAGAAAAGCAGGAAATCTTTCCTGCTTTTTGTAATCGTGATGGGGAATGAGTGTTATTTGGTACGAAGCTCTATTCGTCCACTAATGGTATCCATTTCGACATTTGCATTACCGCCATTAATACTAAACTCTAAATCACTGGCTGGGCCATATTTAGCTTTACTGACTTTGTCACTACTGACTTTGTTAATGATTTTACCATTAGCATGGGCTTTAATTTCAAACTTTGCTGATACACTTTGTGGGAAATAAAAGTCGGCATCACCACTTACTGATTCAAAACGTACATCACCGCCTTTTAAAAGCTCGTTAATCTGTACTTCTGCTTCGCCATTGACCGTATTAATACGTAGGTTTTTAATAGTCGATAGCGTAAATTCTATATCGCCATTTACGTTTTCAAGGCGTACATCATTAGCGCTTGAAGTTGATTTAATATCACCATTAACAGCGCTAAAACGCAGCTCACCACTTGATTGCCTATCGTTAATTTCACCATTTACGGTTTCAAACTGAATATTCCCGTTTAAGTTCTCAGCGTTTACATCACCATTTACAGTGGTGAGCTTAATGTTGCCAGTAATATCATCTACCGTAATTTCGCCGTTAACCACATCAACTTCTGCGCCATTTTTAAGCTCCTTTGCAGTCACCGATACATTAACGCCAGCAAACGCTAAACTACTGCTTTTAGGCATAAATATAGTTAGGTTTGAGCCGTCACCACTATTACCCCAATTTGATTTACGGGGCATTTTTACAATAAACTGTGTTTTATCACCACTTGTTTTAAGCTCATAACCCTGTGCTTTATCATCAAGCTCGCCAGATACTTTAAATTCGTTTTTATCCCAGCCTGTAATATGTATATCACCGCGTTGGTTTTCAATAAAAATAGTGCCGCCACTTGGTACGTCTATTTGCTTATCTATTTTTTCACCCGCAAATGCCGCCAGTGGAAATAAGCTCAGTCCTAATAAAATCGCTTTCATATCGTACTCCTAAATGTGCTGCCAACGTGGCGCGTGCACCTTGTTAATTAAATCAAGTTGTTGTTGATATATTTGCGCTAACATTGTCAGTAGCGCTTGGTTTTGTGGTTCGTTTTCAAGAGCTTGCTTTATTGCTTGCTCAGCTTCTTCAAGTTCTTGTAGTTGCGTTTGCCAGTTAGTGGTTAATGCTTCTTTATTTTCGTATTCAACTAACAAACTATTTTTTTGAGCCGAAAAGTAATCACTTATAGCCACTACGGGCTGTGGTTCAGGTGCTATAACAAATATATTAACAGCAATTAAAGCAGCCACAGTACACGCTGCTATTGCCGTTAGTTTTGGCCAAATAATAGTGCTGTTTGGGTTCTGCTTATTATTAACAATTGCTCGCTCAATCCCCGCCCATAAATCTTTTTGTGGCGTAATTTCTTTATCAAGCGTGTTTAATGACTTATTTAAGTAGTCGTTAAAGTTTGGTTTACTCATTTTCATACCACTCTTGTAATAACTGCCTAGCACGATGATATTGTGACTTACTTGAACCAACAGCCATACCTAATTGCTCCGCGATTTCCTCGTGCCTGTAACCTTCAATAGCAAATAATACAAATACCATACGTGCGCGCTCAGGAAGCCTTACTATTAACTTATCGAGGCCATTTAAGCCTTTGCAGTCGTTAGCTGATTGCTCATCCATACCGCTGTGTTCAATACTTACTACTTTTTGTAACCAGTTTTTTTGCTTGCGCAGGTAACTTATCGCTACATTACTGGCAACACTATATAGCCAAGTAGAAAACTGCGAACGCCCATCAAACAATGCTATTTTATGCCATACCTGTACAAATACCTCTTGGGCGGCGTCTTCGGCGTGTGCTTGGTCTGCTAATAAGCGTAAACATAAACCGTATACTCGTTTTATATGTAACTCATAAAGCGTTGTGTATGCGCCTTGATCACCCGATTTAACTCGCTCAATGAGTGCAGCTTCGCACAAAGGCGTTGGTTCGGGTTTAACGTGTAACATCCGTGATGCCGCCTTTTAATTATTATTGTTGAGTTGCTATTTAAGTGTATTGATAAGTTAGACGTAATGACAGTTCGAAAAGGTTTAAAAGGAATGAAAAAATAATTGAATAAAAAAGGGGCTTATACGAGGCTATATACCAATTCGCTTAATTAAGTGATCTATTTTGAGGATGGAAAAACGTGTTGATAGCTAGACAAAAAATTCGCTATTTAGTTGTTCTCGGCAATTGCTCCTGCATTGCTCTACCTTCTGCATCCATGCAGTCGTAAATGAGAATTTTTTAACACAGGTAGCGACACGTTTAGCCCCGCAAAATGAT
>NZ_JACJFD010000014.1:0-105574 GCF_014164415.1 Pseudoalteromonas sp. SG43-1
AGTCTGAGAAATATCGCATAGAATCTGAGCGTCCGCAAAAAGAAGCAGAAGAGGCCGCATTGAAGAAAGCTTAATAAGAAGCGAAACGCCAAGCAGTAGAGGCAAGAAATCTAGCTGAAGAGAATTCAGCACGCTGGAAGAAAGAAGAAGAAGAACGTAAGAAACGCGAAGAAACAGCGGATCACCATCTTACGACTTCAACTTATGCACGTGAAGCAGAAGATGTTGCCGATGCTCGTGATGAGCAAGGCACTCGCCGTGCTAAGAAAAAGAAAAAAGCGCCAGCAAAAGATAAATTTGCAGCGTCAAGAGGCCGTAACAAGTCTAAATTAAAAGCACCAGCATCGCTGCAGCATGGTTTCCAAAAACCAACTGTTGATGTTAAAAATGAAGTGCGTATTAGCGAAACAATTACAGTAGCTGAGCTTGCATCACGCATGGCTGTTAAAGGCGCTGAAGTTGTTAAAACAATGATGAAAATGGGTGACATGGTTACTATTAACCAAGTGATTGACCAAGAAGCTGCACAACTAGTTGCAGAAGAAATGGGTCACAAGGTTATCATTGTTAAAGAAAACGAATTAGAGCAAACAGTACTTAACGACCGCCATGAAGATGGTAAGTCAGAGCCTCGTGCTCCAGTAGTAACTGTAATGGGTCACGTTGACCATGGTAAAACATCGACTCTAGATTACATTCGTTCTGCGAAGGTTGCTTCTGGCGAAGCCGGTGGTATTACACAGCATATTGGTGCATACCATGTTGATGTAAACGGCAATATGATTACCTTCTTAGATACTCCAGGACATGCTGCATTTACATCAATGCGTGCTCGTGGTGCTAAAGCGACAGATATCGTAATCTTAGTGGTTGCAGCAGATGATGGTGTTATGCCACAAACTAAAGAAGCGGTACAGCACGCACGTGCAGCTGGCGTTCCTTTAATCATTGCTGTAAACAAAATGGATAAAGAAGGCGCAGATCCAGATCGCGTTAAAAACGAACTAGCTCAGCTAGACGTTATCCCTGAAGAATGGGGCGGCGATACGCAGTACGTTCATATCTCAGCTAAAACTGGTCTAGGTATTGATGACCTTCTTGAAGCCGTACTTATGCAATCTGAGCTTTTAGAGCTTTCTGCCCCTACCGAAGGTATGGCTGCAGGTGTTGTTATTGAATCTCGTCTTGATAAAGGCCGCGGTCCAGTTGCATCAGTACTTGTTCAATCTGGTACGCTTAACCAAGGTGACATTGTATTATGTGGTCTTGAGTATGGCCGTGTTCGTGCAATGCGCGATGAAAACGGTAAAGACATCAAGTCGGCAGGTCCATCTATTCCAGTGGAAATTTTAGGTCTTTCTGGTATTCCAGCTGCGGGCGACGAAGCAACTGTTGTTAAAGACGAGCGTAAAGCGCGTGAAGTTGCTTTATACCGTCAAGGTAAGTTCCGCGATGTTAAACTAGCACGTCAACAAAAAGCTAAGCTTGAAAACATGTTTACTAACATGACTGAAGGTGATGTTTCTGAAGTTAACGTGGTACTTAAAGCAGACGTTCAAGGTTCTATCGAAGCAATCTCTGATTCACTAACTAAACTTTCTACTGATGAAGTGAAAGTGAAGATTGTAGGTTCTGGTGTTGGTGGTATTACTGAGACTGATGCGACACTAGCTGCAGCGTCTAACGCAATTGTAGTTGGCTTTAACGTTCGTGCTGATGCTTCTGCTCGTAAAGTGATTGATACTGAAAACTTAGACCTTCGTTATTACAGCGTAATTTATGCCTTAATCGAAGAAGTTAAGCAAGCAATGTCAGGCATGCTAGCACCTGAGTTTAAACAAGAAATCATTGGTCTTGCGCAAGTTCGTGACGTATTCAAGTCTCCAAAAATTGGCGCAATTGCTGGTTGTATGGTTACTGAAGGTGTTATTAAACGTAGCGCTCCAATCCGTGTACTACGTGAAAACGTGGTTATCTATGAAGGTGAACTTGAGTCACTTCGTCGCTTTAAAGACGATGTTGCTGATGTTCGTAACGGCATGGAATGTGGTATCGGCGTTAAGAACTACAATGACGTACGTGTTGGTGACCAAATCGAAGTATTTGAAACAGTTGAAGTACAACGTACTCTTTAATTGTTAGCTCGCTAAACTAATAAATGGGGGCTTAGCCCCCATTTGTGTATCCATTATTTAATTAGCTTATTATTAAATTTCAATAAGTTATGATTTTAGGACAAATGCAATGAGAGAATTTTCTCGCACTGATCGTGTTGCACAGCAAATCCAAAAAGAAATTGCTGTAATTTTACAACGCGAAATTAAAGATCCACGCTTAGGTATGGTGACAGTGTCAGCGGTAGAAGTATCGCGTGATTTATCTTATGCCAAAATTTTCATCACTGTGTTTAACACACAAGATGAAGATGCAGCTAAGCAAAGCGCTAAAGTACTTAATGAAGCAACGGGTTATATTCGCTCGTTACTTGGTAAGCGTATTCGTGCTCGTATAATGCCTGAGTTAAAGTTTGTAGTTGATAATTCACTGATGGAAGGTATGCGTATTTCTAATTTAGTGGATTCTATTATCCGCGAAGATAACGCAAAGCATGTCGATGAAGATGTAGAAAGTGTTGATGCTGATATTTCAGATAGTGAACAAAGTACTAAGCACGTAGAAGATACAGATAGCGAAGAAGGCACTGATACAGATGGCAAAGCGCAGTAAAGGCCGTGCAGTTGACGGTATTTTGTTGTTAAACAAACCGCAAGGCATTTCATCAAATAAAGCTCTGCAGCAAGCGAAAGGTGTTTATTTTGCACAAAAAGCTGGCCACACTGGGGCTTTAGACCCGCTTGCTACAGGTATGCTGCCAATTTGTTTTGGTGAGGCGACTAAGTTTACGCAGTTTTTACTCGATACAGATAAAACCTATATCGTTCGTGCAAAACTGGGTGAGCGTACAACAACATCAGATTCTGATGGCGAAATCGTAAGCACGAAAGATGTGAATGTGACGCGTGAGCAGTTAACAAAAGAAATTGCAGCTTTTGTTGGAGAGTCAGATCAATATCCATCAATGTACTCAGCACTTAAGTATCAAGGTAGACCATTATATAAGTACGCACGAGAGGGTATTGAAGTCCCTCGTAAATGCAGAAAAATAAATGTGTTTAGCTTATCGTTTGACGAATTTGATGAACAAAACAACGTATTGCAAATGACGGCTCATGTATCAAAAGGGACGTATATTCGTACAATCGTTGATGATTTGGGCGAAAACCTAGGGTGTGGCGCACACGTTATAATGCTTCACAGAACTGCTGTTGGTCAGTATCCGGCAGATAAAATGGTTTCGCTTGATGAAATTGAAGCGTTGCTTGCTAAAGCGAAAGCAGAAGAGCTTGCGCCTTCTACTTATTTAGACTCGTTGTTATTACCTATAGACACTGCTTTAACTGATTTACCTGTTATTGAAATTTCGAAAGAGCAGGGCAAAGTATTTAGTCATGGGCAAGCAGTCGAGTTACCTGAAGCTTTACCTGAGGGGGCAATTAAAGTTGTTGCGGATGGTGTGTTTATTGGTACTGGCGAGCGCAACTCAAGTGGCCATTTAAAGGTTAAACGTGGTCTTGCTAGCCAGCAAGATGATTACGTAAAGCCTGAATAAGCAATTAGTGTGCCCAGCAGTGGCTTATTAGTTGTAGATGGGAATAATTAACTTGTAGTTATTCCCACAGTTGGTAGAATACGCCGGCTTAATCGTTTTGGCTGAATTAGTGATCGGCTAAGACACCTTTTAAATTTAATTTTTGGAGTTACTATGTCACTAAGCAATCAAGAAAAAATCGATATCATTGCTAAATTTGCACGTGCAGAAGGCGATACAGGTTCATCAGAAGTACAAGTAGCATTACTTACTTATGATATCAACAAGCTTCAAGGTCACTTTGCTGATCACAAGCATGACTTCCACTCACGTCGTGGTCTGCTTCGTAAAGTAAGCACTCGCCGTAAACTACTTGATTACCTTAAAGGTAAAGATATCACTAGTTATACTGCACTAATCAAAGAACTTGGCCTACGTCGTTAAGAACTAGATTATAGAAATGGGAGCTTTTTAGCTCCTTTTTTTGTGCCTAAAATTTGTGTTTGAAAATAAAACAAATTTATAAACTTATCGAATTATATTGTAAAACTCCTATTTCATAGCTTATCAAGCATCGTTGTATTTACCCACTCATTAGCCCAGCTTAAATCTAGTAGCTAGTGTGTGTTGACCTTTCGTGATTAATTTTGCAGCTGTATGTTTGGTCTTTAGGCAAGGCAGCGCCTATGTAGTGTGGTTATTCGCCATAAATAGGCGATAACGCAGCATTAATGCCAAACATGCGCTGCCCTGCGGGTTCATCCTAGGGGCGATTAACTCTTTGTTACTCGATTTTTACTTAGCCCACTAGGTTACAAATCTCGCGCCGTGATTAAATCGCCCCTAGATTGAACAAATTTCAATCCACAAAGATCAACACACCCTAGACTCGCATTTTGAAGTAGCTTTGGTATATACTATGCGCGTAGGTAAAAAGGTTTATCTGCAATTATTCACATCATTGCCAATTGTAGTACTTAATTGATTTCCAACTGAATACAATTATGTACTGTAATTGGTACTTTGATGACAACTTATTAGAATACATTTAAGGAATATTTTAAGTGCAAGCAATTATTAAAGAATTCAAACTAGGTCAACATACAGTGACTCTAGAAACTGGTGCAATCGCTCGTCAAGCAGATGGCGCTGTACTTGCAAGCATTGGCGACACTTCAGTTTTAGTAACTGTTGTTGGTAAGCGTGAAGCACAACCTGGTCAAGACTTTTTCCCACTAACAGTTAACTACCAAGAGCGTATGTACGCTGCTGGTCGTATCCCTGGTGGTTTCTTAAAGCGTGAAGGTCGTCCTAACGATGGCGAAACTCTTATTGCACGTCTTATTGACCGTCCAATTCGTCCACTTTTCCCAAGCGGCTTTGTAAACGAAGTACAAGTTATTGCTACTGTTGTTTCTGTTAACCCTGAAATCCAACCTGATATGGTTGCGATGATTGGTACTTCAGCAGCACTTGCTATCTCTGGTATCCCATTCAGTGGTCCAATTGGTGCATCTCGTGTTGGTTACATCAACGGCGAATACGTACTTAACCCTACATTAAAAGAGCTTGAAGAAAGCCAACTTGATTTAGTGGTAGCCGGTACTGATAAAGCGGTACTTATGGTTGAATCAGAAGCTAACGTACTTGCAGAAGACGTAATGCTTGGCGCTGTTGTATATGGTCATGAGCAATCTCAAGCGATCATTACTGCAATCGAAGAATTTAAAGCAGAAGCAGGCAAGCCTACTTGGGATTGGACTGCACCTGAGAAAGATGTTGCACTAGAAGATAAAGTAGCAACTATTGCTGCTGAAAAAGTAGGCGCAGCTTACTTAATCACTGATAAAGTAGCGCGTAAAGAAGCTCTTGGTGAAGCTAAAGATGAAGTTGTTGCAGTATTAACAGCTGAACTTGCTGAAGGCGAGTCTTTAGACAAGCAAGAAATTGGCAAAATCTTCGGTTCACTTGAGAAGAAAATCGTTCGTGGCCGTATAGCTGCTGGCGAAAAACGTATCGATGGTCGTGAACCAGATATGATTCGTGCACTAGACGTAATGACTGGCGTATTACCGCGTACTCACGGTTCTGCTATCTTTACACGTGGTGAAACTCAAGCGTTAGTAACAGCGACACTTGGTACAGAACGTGATTCACAGTTAATCGACGATTTAACTGGTACTCATAAAAACCACTTTATGCTTAACTACAACTTCCCTCCATTCTGTGTAGGTGAAACTGGTTTTGTTGGTTCTCCTAAGCGTCGTGAAATCGGCCATGGTAACCTTGCTAAGCGTGGTATTTCAGCTGTAATGCCTACACTTACTGAGTTCCCTTACTCAATCCGTGTAGTATCTGAAATTACTGAATCAAACGGTTCTTCTTCAATGGCGTCTGTTTGTGGTACTTCTCTAGCACTTATGAACGCGGGTGTACCAATTAAAGCATCTGTTGCCGGTATTGCGATGGGTCTAGTTAAAGAAGACGATAAATTCGTTGTTCTTTCTGACATCTTAGGTGATGAAGATCACTTAGGTGACATGGACTTTAAAGTTGCCGGTACTGCTGCAGGTATTACTGCACTTCAAATGGATATCAAAATCGAAGGTATCACTCAAGAAATCATGCAAATTGCGCTTAAACAAGCAAAAGCTGCACGTTTACATATCTTAGAAGTGATGGATGAAGCGATTTCTGCTCCTTCTGAAGAGCTATCAATGTTTGCTCCTCGCATATACACAATGAAAATCCCACAGAAGAAAATCGCTGAAGTTATTGGTAAAGGTGGCGCAACTATTCGTCAGCTTACTGAAGAAACTGGTACAACGATTGAAATCGGTGACGACGGTACAATTAAAATTGCCGCTACAGATGGCGAAAGTGCAGCTAATGCAATTAGCCGTATTGAGCAATTAACAGCTGAACTTGAAGTAGGTACTATCTACGAAGGTAAAGTTGTACGTATCGTAGACTTCGGTGCGTTTGTAAACATTCTTCCTGGTAAAGATGGTCTAGTACACATTTCTCAAATTAGTACTGAGCGCGTTAATAACGTGGCTGATCACCTTTCTGAAGGTCAAGAAGTTAAAGTTAAAGTACTAGAAGTAGATCGTCAAGGCCGTGTACGTCTAAGTATTAAAGAAGCAATGGAATCAGCAGCACCTGCAGCTGACGCGCCAACTGACGCGCCAACTGACGCGTAATTGCTAACTTATTAATCTAGTTATATTAGCTAGATAGTAAAAAAGGGGCTGTTTAGCCCCTTTTTTTATGCTTTAATGAAACCTTATTGGACAAGGTCTGTCTTATATTAATCGCGATATATCTTGGTATTAAGGATTTTAATGATACTCAAACATTTAGCTTTGGCATCTTTTGCTATTTTGTCTTTAAGCGCTTGCCAAACTACAACAGAATCAGAACCAACCCCGATTGTTAATGTGCCATTTACTGCACCTTTAGCTTCTGACTTTAGAAGTGAAATTGCTATTGCACGCTACTCAGAGCTATTAAATAGAGCCGACTTAAGCGAAGAACAACAAGCTAAGCTTTATTACGACCGTGGTGTACTTTTTGATAGTCTAGGTATGACAACTCTTTCGCGTATTGATTTTAATCGCGCAGTAAAGCTTAAGCCTGATTTAGCTGAAGTGTATAATTTTTTAGGTATTCAACATACGCTTATGCAGCAGTATGAAAAAGCCTATGAGTTTTTCGATTCTGCCCTAGAACTTGATGAAGAGCATGAATACGCCTATTTAAATCGTGGTATCGCACTGTATTACGGCGACAGAGCAGGCCTTGCTAAAAATGATTTTAATGAATTTTTAGCTCGCTCTCCAAAAGATCCGTACCGAGTTTTATGGGTTTATTTAGCACAAGCACAAGAGGATAAAGCCGTTGCGCTTGATGCACTTAAACAAAATGCCACTGCGCTTGATGAGTCACAATGGGCGTACCAGTTAATTTCTCTTTATACGGGGGATATGAGTGAACATGCATTTTTATCTGGCATTAGTGATGGTGTTAGAACTGAGCAAGAATATGCGCAGCGTTTATGCGAAGCTTATTTTTATTTAGCTAAAATGCATCAAGCAGCAGGTGAGCTGTATTTAGCATCAGACTATTTTAGGCTTGCGCTAGCAACTAATGTACACGAGTTTATTGAGTACAAATATGCGCGTTTAGAGCTTGAGTTGATGCAAGGTGTTGACGCAAGTTAAGCGTTTTAAATTAATAGGTGTATTACTATGTTGTTTGTTAGTTACAGGCTCGAGTAATCACCTAGGCGCTATTGGCTTTTGGCATGTTTTAAACGCAAAAGCTAATGTGCTACAAAGTTATTGGAAATCACCTGGTTATTTTTCTGATCATTTAGAGCAGTTACCAAATACCTCTTTAGCTATACTAGCCCGCAGTAAAATTTCTTCAGCCCAATATATGTATTCTCTTAAGCTTATAAAAAACAGTCAGAGCGATACTGCAAAACAATTTTGGCTCACAGCATTAAATGACTTAACAATCCCAGAGCGTAAAATATTAGCAACAAAGTTACTTGAGCACTCACGTTGGAGCGATTTAAAGTTACTCGCTAGTAAAAACAAATTACCAGCAGGGGATGTGCTAAATCATTTAAAACTTCAGTTAAAAACACCACAGAGTAAAGTATCTAGTGAGTTTATCCACGCCCTTGGTTTTTCATCTTTAATAAATATAAGTAAACCTAATAAGCAATGTATGTTTAACGTGCTGGCTATGAGCGATCATCGTAGTGGCTTATATAAACTCACAGAGTTTATTAATGCTTATAATAAACAGCCAGAGCCCCGTGAAAATATTTTTTGCTTTTCAAAACCAGTTTACGTTGCAGGTATGCTTGAGTGTAAAAGTAGCACTAATCAAATAGCAAAGTGTGACTGGCAATCAGCTAAACTAAATAACCAGCTTCCTAACAATTTTGATTTTATAGTAATGATGCCAAAAGATGGAACGGCTAATGTTACTAAAGGAACAATGCTAATAAACTCAAAAGCAAAATACAGTGTGTTTTTGCATGAGTTGATGCATTTTAACGGTTTTGAAGATGAATATGCTTTGCCTAAAACTAAACAAGCATGGTTGTGTGCAAAAACAGGTTTTGTGGCACCTAATTTATTTATTTCTCATGATGAGTCGCCCCCAATAGGCTGGCATAAAGCAAAGAGTTGCCAGATAGGTGGTGTTGCATATAAACCTAGTGAAAATTGGTCTATTATGCAATATCAGCAGTTAGGGCTCTCGGCGCAGTATAGAGAGATTTGGTTGAAGCATTTAGATATGACCAATGGTAATTCTTATCGCCACTCCAGCGCGCTTACATTTGCAAATAAGGCCATATTAAATTAACAATTATCACTATTAATTAATTGTTTTTGTAGGCTTAATAAATTGTTAGTTCATGTTTAAAAAACACCCATACAGAACCGCTTTTTATAGACAAAATCAGTGTTTTTCAGTATAACTATAGTCATTAATGTCGTTTAAAAACAGGCAGTAAAAGCATCCCTTAGTATTAAAAAGAGATGCCCTGATAAACTTATGATTATAAAAGGCCCTACATTATGACTTTGCTCTGGATACCCTTGTTATCCTTAATTGGCAGTGTTATTTCTGCATGCACAGGTAAGTTATCCCGCAATTTAAGCACTAGTTTAACGGCTCTTGCGCCTTTAACGGCTTTGGGAATAACTTTATACCATGCACCTGCAGTTTTAGCGGGCGAAACCATTCGTTACTCTTTCGCTTGGATCCCGTCAATAGGGCTCGACCTATCTCTGCGGTTAGACGGCCTCAGTTTATTGTTTATGTTTATGATTTTAGGCATAGGCTTGCTCGTTATCCTCTACACGCGTTACTACCTCAGTGCCAACGACTCAATGGCTAAGTTATATAGTTATTTAATGCTGTTTATGACCGCAATGCTTGGCATTGTTATGTCTAACAATGTTATTCAGCTGTGGTTGTTTTGGGAATTAACGAGCATCAGCTCATTTTTATTAATTAGTTTTTGGTGGCATAAGTCTGAAGCGCGAAAGGGTGCTCGTATGGCTCTTGCTGTAACAGGCGCGGGCGGCTTAGCGTTACTTGCAGGCTTAATGCTATTAGGTGATATGGTTGGTAGTTATGACCTAGATGTTATCCTAGCGAGTAAAGCGATAATTCAATCTCACGATTTATACGAAGTAGCATTAGTATTGGTGCTATTGGGTGCGTTTACTAAATCGGCACAATTTCCATTTCATTTTTGGCTTCCTCATGCAATGGCAGCGCCTACGCCAGTGAGCGCGTATTTACATTCTGCAACCATGGTAAAAGCCGGTATATTTTTATTAGCACGTTTTCATCCTGCTTTAGCTGGCACCGATACGTGGTTCTTACTTGTTGGGTTAACAGGTTTAGCTACGCTGTTGTTTGGTGCTTACATAGCATTATTCAAACACGATTTAAAAGGATTGTTAGCTTACTCAACAATAAGCCATTTGGGTTTAATAACGCTATTACTCGGGCTTGATACTGAGCTTGCGACTGTTGCTGCTATATTTCATATAATTAACCATGCAACGTTTAAAGCGTCGTTATTTATGGCCGTTGGTATTATCGATCATGAAACAGGCACGCGTGATATGCGTAAATTAAATGGTATGTGGCGATACTTACCATACACTGCAACGCTTGCAATGGTCGCGGCGGCTGCAATGGCAGGGGTTCCATTGCTTAATGGTTTCTTGTCTAAAGAGATGTTTTTTGCAGAAACGCTGCATCAGCAAGTGCTTGGTTCTATGTCGTGGTTAATTCCAGTACTGGCAACGGTTGCAGGTGCATTAGCTGTTGCGTACTCCGCTCGCTTTATTCATGACGTGTTCTTTAATGGTGAACCAATTGATTTACCTCGCACGCCGCACGAACCGCCACGTTATATGCGTGTACCAATAGAAATATTAGTTGTGATTTGTTTGCTAGTGGGTATGTTCCCACACTTTACAATTGATGGCATTTTGTCTGCGGCCTCTTTAGCTGTACTTGGAAAAGAAATGCCAGTTTACGAATTGGCTATTTGGCACGGGTTTAACTTGCCTCTACTAATGAGTGCAATGGCGATTGCTGGCGGTTTATTTATTTATATTAATCGTAAATATCTATTTCAGTTTCAAGCATCATTACCACCTTTAAATGCTAAAAAAACGTTTGAACGTGTAATTTTAAGTGTTGTTGCCTGGTGTCAGTCAAAGGTAAGCAGTATCGAAAATGGATCGCTGCAGCGCTACCTAGTAATTATGTTAGCGGTAGTCTTACTGTGTGCCGGTTGGCCATTATTTGAAATGCAACAACTTGCTGGCAGCATGCCACTTACCCCTGTTGATGTGCACAATGCAATTGGTGCGGGCTTATTGATTATTGGTGCTCTTGCTACCGTTATTTGGCATCGCTCTCGAATGGTATCGTTGTTAATGCTCTCAATCGTAGGGTTAATGGTATCGGTTGTGTTCACACGTTTTTCTGCTCCAGATTTAGCGCTTACACAGTTAACTGTTGAGGTTGTTACTATTATTTTACTTATGCTGGCATTGTTTTTCTTGCCCCAGCATACGCCAAAAGAATCAAGTTCATTACGTGTACTTCGAGATTTAGGAATTGCCTCTACTTTAGGTGTAGTTATAGCGAGTATCTGTTATGCATTACTTACACGTCCATTAGATTCAATCTCAGACTTCTTTATTGCTAACGCTAAAATTGGTGGCGGTGGTACTAATGTAGTTAACGTTATTTTAGTCGACTTTAGGGGCTTTGATACGCTTGGTGAAATTACCGTATTAGGCATTGCCGCATTAGGTATATTTAAAGTACTTTCTCGAATCCCATTATTTATGCCAGCAAGTGACAGCGAAGGGCGCCCATGGGCACGAGAGCGCCATCCAATCTTACTGGCGAGTATTTCACAAAGTTTATTACCGCTTGCGTTATTGGTTTCTGCATATATTTTCTTACGCGGACATAACTTACCTGGCGGTGGCTTTATTGCTGGACTGGTAACGTCAATCGCGTTTATTTTGCAATACATGGCGCATGGTACAGCATGGATAAACGGACGTTTTGATGTTAATTATCGTAAAATCATAGCTTCAGGCATTGGTATTTCACTGTTCACTGGTGTGGGTAGCTGGTTCTTTGATAAGCCATTTTTAACAACTTGGTTTGACTACTTTGATATTCCGTTTGTCGGTAAAACAGAGCTTGCCAGCGCGATTGCATTTGACCTAGGTGTTTACTTAACGGTTGTAGGCGCTACGCTAATGATTTTGGCAAGCTTAGGTAATATGACGGCAGATACCCAGAAAAAAGAGGTAAATATTTAATGGAATTATTGTACGCATCTTGCGTTGGAGTATTGGTCAGTTGCGGTGTGTTTTTACTGCTAAGAGCTCGTACGTTCCCTGTAGTACTTGGGCTTACTATGATTTCATATGCTGTTAACTTATTTTTGTTTTCAGCAGGTCGTCTTACTATTAATAAAGCGGTAGTGCTTGGTACTGGTACAGAATACGCCGATCCTCTACCTCAAGCTTTAGTGCTTACAGCTATTGTTATTGGTTTTGCGATGACCGCATTCGTGGTTATTTTGGCAATACGTGGACGCGCCGATTTAGGTAGCGACCATGTTGATGGTTATGTGCCCAACACCTCTGCAGATAATAAGGAGCAAAAATGATCCAACATTTAGCTTCGCTCCCTATTTTATTACCTATGCTGACGGCTGTTATTTTATTGCTGCCACCATGTGGTAAAAGCGTTAAAATTCGCCGCTTAGTTTCAATTGTAATGGCAATAGCTACTTTTGCCATTAGTGTGCTTTTACTTGTACATGTTAATAATACAGGTATTAACGTTTACGCTATTGGTAATTGGTCTGCACCATTTGGAATAGTCTTAGTAGCCGATATGTTGTCTACCTTATTGGTTACGTTAACTTCATTTTTAGGTTTGGGCGCTATTTTATATGGTAGTGCTGGCGATGATGAAAAAGGCAGCTTTTATCACCCACTTGTTCACTTTTTGATATTAGGTGTAAATGGCGCGTTTTTAACTGGCGATTTATTTAACCTATTTGTATTTTTTGAAGTGCTACTGATTGCATCTTATGCATTGTTAATGCACGCAGGTGATAAACAAAATACTCGCGCGGCATTGCAATATGTAATATTGAATTTAGTTGGCTCAAGCGTATTTTTAATTGGTTTGGGTATTTTGTATGGTGTGCTTGGTACGCTTAATATTGCAGACATGACGCAAAAGGTATCACTACTTACAGGTGATGATGTATATCTAGCAAAAGCAGGCGGCTTACTGCTATTAATAGTATTTGCTTTAAAAGGCGCACTATTACCTCTGCATTTATGGCTTCCAAATACTTACGCAAGTGCTAAACCTGTGGTTGCTGCATTGTTTGCGATTATGACTAAAGTAGGCGTTTACGCTATGCTTCGTGTTTATACGGTGATATTTGGTGAACAAGCCGGAGCGCTTGAACACATGGCGCAACCTTGGCTTTGGGGCTTAGCAATTGCGACCATTATAGTAGGTGCAATTGGTGTGATGGCAGCACAAGACTTACGTAAACTCACCTCTAACTTAGTATTAGTATCGGTAGGTACGCTGGTTGCGCTAATAGCATTGCAAAATGTAAATGCCACTGCTGCACTTTTATATTATTTAGTGCATTCAACACTTGTTAGTGCCGCACTATTTTTACTAGCAGACTTAGTTTCAATCCAGCGCGGTAAAGTTGGCGATAGACTAGTAGCAGGTCGCTCTGTAAAACAGCCATTTTTATTAGGTGTGTGCTTTATTATTGCGTCTTTAACGGTAGTTGGTATGCCACCACTGTCAGGCTTTGTAGGTAAAATTTGGATACTTAAAGCGACATTAAACAGTGAGCAAGCTTTACTATTTTGGCCAGTATATTTAGTAACAAGTTTTGCGTTGTTAGTTGCGCTTTCGCGCGCTGGCACAACTTTGTTCTGGGAGCATAGAAGCAAAAGTAGCGAAAATGCCGATTGTGCAAGTGCACACCCGTTGCAGGTAACTGTAATTATAGCTTTACTTGCATGTTCGCCATTGCTCGTTATTTTGGGCGGACCAATAAGTGAATATATGCTAAATGCTGCTACTCAGTTACATGATCTAAGCGGCGGTATTAATGCTGTACTTAAAGGAGGCATGTGATGAGATTACAAGCCCGTTTTCGTTGGTTACCAACGCCATTTCGTAGCTTATTTTTGTTTATGGTTTGGTTATTGTTAAACAATAGCGTATCGGTAGGGCACTTAGTATTAGCGACTATTTTTGCGATACTTATCCCTATTTTAAGTTTTTCGTTTCGAGACCCTCAGCCACTGATTTTAAAGCCAGGCTTGGCGCTTAAGCAGTTACTTATAGTGCTGTACGATATTGTTGTTGCAAATTTACAAGTGGCTTTACTTATACTTGGACCATCAAAAAAATTGCGTCCGGCATTTATAAAAGTACCGATAGATTTAACACACGACATGCCAATTACCATATTGGCCAGCTGTGTATCGCTTACACCTGGTACTGTGAGTGCAGAGGTTTATCCAATTGCTGAGTCGTTACCTGAAGGTGAAGAGCCAACGCAACGCTACTTATTAATACATGTGCTTGACCTTAAAGATGAAGAAGCACTTATCAAACAAATAAAACAACGCTACGAAGCTCCACTAAAGGAGATATTTCAATGTTAGATACTGTATTACTCATTGTTTTTTCGATGATTGGCTTATCATTATTGCTTAACTTATGGCGATTGATCATCGGTCCGTCAGTGCCTGACCGTGTTTTAGCGCTCGATACTATGTACATTAACGTCATCGCACTGATTATTTTATACAGCATTAGTATGGATACAGGGCTTTATTTTGAAGCTGCACTGCTTATTGCCATGCTAGGTTTTATAAGTACGGTTGCAGTGTGTAAGTATTTACTACGTGGCGATATAATTGAATAAGGTGAAAACATGATCAGCGAATGGGTTGTATCAATATTATTGTTATTTGGTGGTACGTTTATTTTAATTGGCTCAATAGGTTTAATTAAACTACCTGACTTTTTTATGCGTTTGCATGGACCAACTAAAGCAACCACGTTAGGCATGGCGAGTATGTTAATTGCGGCTATGGTTTATTTTGCAAGTTCAGAGCATGGCCTAAGTGTTAAAGAAATACTCATTACTATATTTTTACTAATTACAGCACCGATTAGTGGTTACATGCTAATAAAGTCAGCTATTCATCATAAGCTAAAAGCCAAAGAAGGCACTAAAGGCCTAGATAATGTAGAAGACGACTAACGCAAAAAGTAATTTATAAAAGGCCGAATAAATTTATTTTATTCGGCCTTTTTAATGATTGCTTGTACCCTTTACAATACAAACTATTCATGTGACTATAAATTAATTATTTATATGAAAGGATATTATTATGGGTAAGGTACTACTTTTATCATTACTGATTTTTTCTAGTAGTTTATATGCTGAACAAAATACTAAGCAGCAAAAAATAGATGAACTCATTAGTGTAATGAATTTAGATTCAATGGTTGATTCTATGTACGGCCAGGTTGAAGGTATGATGAAAGGCATGTCAGACCAAATGGGTGTTAAGCCTTCTGAGCAAGCAATTTTTGATAAGTACTACGGCGACATGACGACGGTATTAAAAACTGAGATGAGTTGGGCTAAAATGCAGCCAATGATGGTCAATGTATACGACAAGCATTTTAGTGAGCAAGAAATTGCCGATATGTTAGCGTTTTATAAAACAGATACAGGGCAAAAAATACTCGAAAAAATGCCTGTTGTAATGCAAGAGTCTATGCAAATGTCACAAAGCTTAATGAAAGATGCTATGCCTAAAATACAAACTTTGGCGCAGCAACTAAGCGACGAATTAGAGCAAAGCCGTAGCGAATCAAACTAGGGCAGCGCATGTTTGGTATTTATGCTGCGTTATCGCCTGTTTATGGGGGATAACCACACAACATAGGCTCTGCCTTGCCTAAAGACCAAACAGTCTGCATAAATTAAATCACCAATGATTAACACGCCTTAGATTAATACGCGCCTTACTTAGGCGCTTCTCTGCTAAATTACATCCCCTTCAGATAATACACGGCCAATATCAGCTTAAGTTAATTATGTTTGTGTCATTATGCCAATGAGCAACAATACTTAATCAATTTGAGGGATTAAGTACGGCGCTAACTGCGTTAAACATTTTTGAGATACGACTGCATGGATGCAGGGGCAATTAATAATAACAACTAAATAACGAAACCTTTGCTCTGTTATCCACTCGATTTATTGTCTTAAATAGAGCACTTAATTAAGCCAATTAGTATTATTTTGTTACTTTCAAAATAGCCATTGACCTATGTGTTGCACCTAGGTTTATTATGAAGCTATTGAAACACGACGGAGCTAAATTATGTATGTTAAACAACTTGCCAAGTTAATGGGCGTGACTGCAGATACTGTTCGTCATTACACACGAATTGGGTTACTTCATCCAATACGCAGTGAAGAAAATGGTTATCAAGAATATACAAAGCAAGACCAGCAGCGTTTAAAGTTTATTATTAGCTCTCGTCAACTTGGTTTTTCACTCAAAGATATTCAACAAATTATAGGCGAGTCTGAGCAGGGGAATTGTCCTTGTCCGTTAACGCGTAAACTCATTACTAAACGCCTAGAAGAAACCGAAGCACTATTTCAAGAAACATTAAAATTACGAAATAGAATGCATGCAGCTCTGGCGCAATGGGATACATCAGCCGATGGTGCAAATGCCAGTGACGTGTGTAGTTTAATAGAATCTTTTGTTGATCCAATAAACGATTCTGCAAATAAGGAGCAGCGTAATGACGACTAATACAAAAGACACCGCGCAAAACTTTATTATTGAAGGCGCTAATTGCGGCAGTTGTGTGGCTAAAATTGAAAAAGCCCTTAATAGCGTGCAAGGTGCGCAAAATGTAGAAATGAACTTTGCACAGCGTACAGTACGTGTAGAAGGTAAAGCCCGCGAAAGCACGCTTATTAAAGCAGTCGAAAACATTGGTTATTCAGCTAAGCCAATGAGTAACGAGTCTGATCAAGATGCACTTGATGAAAAAGCAAAATCGGATGAGGCACATTACAAAAAGCTAATGCGTAATATGATATTAGCGTTAGGGTTCGGTGCACCGTTAATGATATACGGGCTTATTTTTGATATGAGTGTGACCACCGACACACAACGAATAGCCTGGTTTTTAGTGGGTATAGTCACGCTTGTGGTTATGGCTATATCAGGTAAACAATTTTACAACGGTGCATGGCAGGCATTCAAAAACCATGCTGCCAATATGGATACATTAATAGCGCTTGGTACAGGTACTGCGTGGTTGTATTCAATGTTTGTGGTAATAGCACCAAACTTATTACCACAAGTCGCAAGACACGTATATTTTGAAGCATCATCGATGATCATCGGTTTAATTAGTTTAGGGCTCGCTTTTGAAGTAAAAGCACGTGGGCGCACCTCACAAGCAATTAAACGCTTAATTGGCCTGCAACCAAAAACTGCACGCGTAATTCGTGATGGTCAAGAGCAAGACATCGACATTAGTGATGTTGTAAAAAATGATGAAGTACGCGTACGCCCGGGTGAAAAAATCCCTGTGGATGGCGATGTTATTGAAGGCAGCAGTACGGTTGATGAGTCAATGCTTACTGGTGAGCCAATGGCTGTAAGCAAAAAAACGGGCGACAAAGTCGTTGCCGGAAGTATTAATAAAAGTGGCACTTTATTATTTAAAGCCACGCACATTGGTAGCGAAACCACACTTGCCAATATTATCAATATGGTAAAGCGTGCACAAAACTCAAAGCCATCAATAGGGCGCTTAGCTGATGTTATATCAGGAATATTTGTACCAACAGTCATGATTATTGCGGTGCTTGCAGGCCTTGTATGGTTAAACTTTGGACCTGAGCCATCAATTGCTTATGCCGTTGTTGCAGTTACCACTGTACTTATTATTGCTTGTCCTTGTGCGCTAGGACTCGCAACCCCTATGTCGGTTATGGTGGGTATTGGTAAAGCTGCAGAGTCAGGAATATTAATTCGAAATGGTGAGTCGCTGCAAACAACATCTAAAATCACCACCATGATTTTAGATAAAACAGGCACTATTACTCAAGGCACACCGCAAGTTACCGATGTAGTTACCTTTAATAACAGTGATGAAAATACAGTAATGCAACTTGTTGCAAGCCTTGAAAGTAGCTCAGAGCATCCACTAGCCCAAGCAATTACGGCACACGCTAAAAAGCAGGGCTTAGCTTTAAGTAAATTAGCCGACTTTAATGCAATTACAGGTAAAGGTGTCACTGGCAGTGTTGACGGGCAAACATTGTTGTTTGGCAATAAAGCGCTAATGGATAAATACAACGTGGCCGTTGATGATGCCACCGAGCAAGCTCAAACACTTGCCAGTGATGCTAAAACGCCCATGTATTTTGCAAGTAATAATAAGCTCCACGCTATTATTGCAGTAGCCGATCCAATTAAAGAGGATTCAGTTGAAGCTATTAAACGCCTGCAAGATAAAGGTATCCACCTAGTTATGCTAACAGGTGACAACAAAGCCACTGCACAAGCCGTTGCTAAACAAGTTGGTATTGATGACTTTATTGCAGAAGTAATGCCCGATGACAAAGTAAACGAAGTAACAAAACGCCAAGCAAATGGTGAAATAGTGGGTATGACAGGTGACGGTATTAACGATGCTCCCGCACTTGCACAAGCCGACGTAGGATTTGCAATTGGTACAGGTACCGATGTTGCAATAGAAAGTGCAGACATTACCTTAATGCGTGGTTCGTTACATGGCCTTGCTGATGCAATTGCAGTGAGTAATGCAACTATTTCAAATATTAAACAAAACCTATTTGGTGCCTTTATTTATAACGTGGCGGGTATTCCGATTGCAGCCGGCGTGTTGTATCCATTTTTTGGCATCCTACTTAACCCTGTTGTTGCAGGTGCAGCTATGGCACTTTCATCGCTTACAGTGGTAAGTAACGCTAATCGCTTACGTTTTTTCAAACCAAATAAATCGTAATTTAAGCTAAGGAGTACATTATGTTGATGATTAATATAGGTGGTGCACTGTTAATAGCTGCAATTATTTATTGGTTTTGGCTATACAAACCAGAGCAAACACAAAGTGATGACAACAAAGAAACAATAGTCGTTGATAACGGTGTTTATAAGCCAGGACACATTAAAGTGGCAGCCAACAAAGAGGTTGTACTTACCTTTGATAGAAAAGACAGCGCGCCGTGCGCCGAAACAGTGGTATTTCCACAGCTTGATATAAGTAAAACGCTGGCAATGGGTGATGGCAATACGGTTAAACTACCTGCGCTTGAAGCCGGTGAGTATGACTTTCATTGCCAAATGCAAATGTACAAAGGCAAGCTAGTTGCAGAGTAGTCTGAACTAAGTAGGTGTTGGGGTCGTATAGTTGCCTTATATAAGCTATGAGTAGGAGTGGTTACATTAAATGAATAAACTAAACCCTAAAAAATTATTGAATAGTAAATGGACCGCAATACCTGCTATAAATAAAGAAAAACACTTCATTATTGTTGAGGTGGAATTTGATGAAGACGGCAATGTAATTGAATGTATTACTGAGGCTGTTATGTCAAAAAATCAATATCCAATTAGTTGGCGAGATTTAAAAGATAACCAAAAGTGGCTGCAAGGGTGGAAGTAGTTTAAATCTATATAATTTACTTCACTCCAATAGCTGGCACACGATGTAGGTTTGCTTAATTTAAGCGAACCTGTGCTTTACAGCGCATTAAATTAGGAGTTGAATGCTACAACTTAGCTTTAGCATTGAAACCTTCCTAAATAAATTCGCCATTTGGCAACAAAACAGTTAATTTCAAAATATCTTTCCAAAATTTTTATAATAAATTTCAAAAACAATATAACTTACTGATTATAAATAAATTAATTATTTAATAGCCGGAAATAAATCCTATGTAATTTCCATGTTCATATTCAGTTTATTTTGAAGGCTAACCTAAACGCCCCCTTATTGGCTTTTTAGCAAAAGTGTGTCTTTTTAATTAAACTTAACCAATTGATTTATAATGGTTTATTATTTTTAGTTAAATGACTGTTGCTAAATAGCAACAATAACACCTCCGCAAATTAAGCTTTTCTCGCTTTATATCATTTAACACATTGTTTTTAAATAATAAATAAAAAGTGGCACCGAAGTTGTAATACCTACAGTGTATTAAGCAAAACGTGATGAAAGCCAAAGGCCTTAATCGCAACAACCCAATGAAGGAATACTATTATGAAAACATTTCAATCAACATTAGTACTAATGGCGCTAGCTTCTTCATCAGCGGCTTTTGCAGCAACAGATTTTGATACGCTAGACGTAGATGGTAATGGCGCAATCAGCCAAGCCGAAGCTTCAGTAGATGCTGAGCTTTTAAGCAAATTTGAAGAACTCGATATAAACCAAGATGGTGAGCTATCTGAAGATGAGTTTTCTAAGGCCTAAAATTAAAGCCTTAAGCAGTTAATGCTCTGTGATGTTATCTAAATTCTGAGTTGCCAAAGACAACCTAAGTAGGCAAGGGAGCCTACTAAAAAGAATAACCAGGAAGTGACTAGAGAGCACTATAGAGCAAATTTATTTAGGACACCGCATACTTTTGAAGGATTAAATTATGAAAAAGCTACAATCAACATTTGTACTTATGGCTATTGTTTCTTCGTCAGTAGTATTTGCAAACACAGACTTTGAAACACGCGATGCAGACGACAACGCTTCAATTAGTCGCTCTGAAGAATCGGTGCAAGTGATAGAGCAATTTGACGAGCTGAATGTTCAAAGTAGCGGTGGTCCGACAGAAAATGATTTTTTTGAATATTAATTTATAGACATTTTACTCCTAAAGGATCTTTGAAAAGGACTTCTTACCCCTAATCAGGCCCAAAGCCTAAGGAAACGATTATGAAAACATTACATAAAACTCTAGCTCTTGTAGCCCTAGCTTCTTCTTCAGCGGCGTTTGCTGCGGTAGATTTTGATTCTTTTGATACAGATGGCGACGGCGTAATTAGCAAAACAGAAGCCCAAGTAAACTCGCAACTAGTACAGCTTTTTGAACAATTAGATACAGATGGAAATGGCGAGTTATCTAAAGAAGAGTTTTCGAAGGTTCAGTAATAAGCTCTATGTAGAACCTTACCAGTCATACTCACAAAGCAGCTAAGTAATTAATACTTAGCTGCTTTTTTGTGCATTTAATTTAATATATTACTATTTAGTCACCAAAGTAGTGCAAAACTTGAGTTTGAATAGTGTCAAGTTACTGATTGTTAAGTTATTTTATTGTTGGTTTTAAACTTGCAAATCTATTTATAACTTAGGTTAATGAGTATTTAAAATGGCGCGAATGAGTTATATCAGTAGTGTTGAGCGCTACCACGAATATGAGCATGTAATACACAGTTTACTTGAATCTATTTTAATGAGTATTGAGGACGGATTAACTAAAGAACGTGATACTCGCTATCTGATTAAGCAGTACCCATTTTTAGAATTACAATATTGTTTAAATGCAGAAGGTTTGCAGCAGGGTAATAACGTCTGCTTTAAACGCGCATACAGCAAAAAATTAGGTGAAAGTGGTAATCAACAAGATTTAAGTGAGCGACCCTATTTTTTGAACGCTAAAGCAAGTGATAAAGTGTGCTTTACTGATCCCTATATTTCTATAGCGACTAACCATTTATGTATATCGGCGATTAAAGAGCTAAAAAAACCAATTAATAATCAAAATTACTTGGTTGTTGATGTGAGCTTAACGCAGCTTATTGAGTTTGTAATGGGTGATACTGCGCGCGCTAATATGTCGCCTTACTTCAAGGCGGGTTACGGTATTATTGTGGCGTGCTTATTTTGCTTAGTATTATTTTTACTAAATATCGTTTTTAGTGATATATACGCTCTATTAACTCATGTAGATACCTCATCAGACCCACTTGAACCCTTTAGTATCATTATTTACATCACCCTAGCATTAGCAGTATTCGATTTAGGTAAAACAATACTCGAAGAAGAAATCCTGATGCATAAGGATATTTTTAGGCACTCGTCTACGCGGCGCACTATTACACGGTTTATCTCTACTGTGTTGATTGCTATATCAATTGAGGCGCTGTTAACTATGTTTAAAGCGGCGTTGGGGCAATCGGAATATTTAATGCCTGCCATAGCGATGATGCTGGCAGTGGTAGGGCTTTTAATTGCACTGGCTATTTATGTTTATTTAGGGGCAAAGGCCGAAACGCTATTAATGCGCGCTCGTTTAAAACAAAAATCCTCCAAGTAGGAGGATTTTTATATTACATAACTATTTAATAGCTATTTATTGCTTATCTTGTGCGCGTTTGGCTTTAAAGTCAGACTCGCTCGTCCACTTTGGCCAATCGCCATTATTTGCAAGCTGTGTGGCTATATTAACAATAAGATCTATATCTTGCTTAACACCACCTAACGACCAATCAGCTGAGTAGTCGTCTGCTTCTTTATGGTATTTATGCGCAATGTACTCAGGATCGGTATCACCCAGACTCATAAATAATAAACTAGGCACGCCTTGCTTAGAAAGCGAGAAATGATCTGATCTAAAAAACAAGCCATTTTGCGGGCGAGGATCCATTTTAACAACACGGCCTTGTGATTTTGCAGCCTTTGCTAAATAGTTTTCCATTGTCGATAAATCTTTACCGTATTGTAAAATGTAGTCAGTGCCATCAAGCACGTTCATGCCATCAATATTTAATAGACCGACCATTTGTTTTGTAGGTACAACCGCACCTGATGCAAATTCTTCAGAACCAATTAACCCCGTTTCTTCTGCTGTAAAGTTAGCAAAAATAATTGAGCGTTTAAATGGTTTTTGCTTGTTCATTTTGCTCATTATACGTGCTATTTCAAGCGTGGCTGCAGTGCCTGAAGCGTTATCTACCGCGCCGTTATAAATCTTAGGGCCGGTATCAGTTTGTTTAGTACCAAAATGGTCCCAGTGAGCGCTAATAACAACGTATTCGTCAGGTGATTCGCTACCTGTAATTTGTGCAACTACGTTATGCGATTTGGCATGTGATACTTCGTTTTTAAAGGCAAGGTTTGCTTTTAAGTTAAGTGGCGTCGCTTTAAAGTCATCATTTAATGCTGCTTGTTTTAAATATTGGTAGTTAAGCTTTGCGGCGTTAAACATTTTCTCAGTCGCATCAAGTGTTAGCCAGCCCATAACCGGTAATTTAGACGCGTTTAAATTGTTATCCATTAACGTGTATTTAGTGCCGGTGTTTGAACTTTCAACTACGCCCCAAGGATATGCCGCAGGTGCTGTTTCATGAACAATAAATACAGCCTTTGCACCTTGGCGAGCGGCTTCTTCATATTTATAAGTCCAACGACCGTAGTAGGTCATTGCATTACCAGTAAAAAGGGCGTCGTTTTGAGTAGCAAAGCCTGGATCGTTAACTAGCACAACCACAGTTTTACCAGTTACATCGATATTTTTATAGTCATTCCAGTTATATTCTGGTGCATTAATACCATAGCCAACAAATACAACGTCAGAATTGCGTACATCAATTAATGGCTGAAGTTGCTCGGTACGTGCGGTAAAGTCTTTACCTGATTCAAAGCTTAAATCACCTACCTTTAACTGCATATCCTGATTAGCTGTCACCATTGCCATTTTTACAGGCTGTAAGTATTTACCTTTATAAGCACCGGTTAAACCCAGCGCTTTATATTGCTCGCTTAAGTAGCCTACGGTTTTTACTTCACCATGAGTAAGCGGGCCTCGGCCTTCAAAGTCATCAGAGGCTAGCGTTTTAATATGCTGTTTAATATTGCTAAGGCTTACACCTGCTGTATTTTCTAATGGAGTTTTCTCGCTTGCAGGCTCTGAGCAGCCAAAGAGTGCAACTAGCAAGCTCAGGCTAGCGCTTTTTAAAAGAGTAGATGCCATAGTCTTCATATTGTTATTTAATTAGGCTTTCAATATAAAGGAAGCACCGCAGCGATGTCGAATTTTTATAGAGAACTTTTCATTCAATTGCAGATTGATTTTATAAGGCGTATAAATAACGAACAATCTAAAGGAGCACATAATGGGCCAATGTAAAAAAGTGGGTATTTATAGCTAGTGGCATTGCATTTTTTACTGCTGCAATATTAGCTGAGCAGGAGACATTTTTTGTGCTGTCTGCTTCTTTTATAATACTGGGCACTATAAGTATAAAAAAAGCGATTTAATAACCGCTTAGTTTTTTTAGCTAAATATAAAGCTTAAATACAATACTTGGCACTAAAAGCAAAAAACCAGCATTAGCTGGTTTTTTCGCATAGGTTGCAGTTAGCTTTATGCGTCTGCAAGTTTTACGCGGATCTTACTTTTATCAACATTAGATTGGTTAAGTGCAGTAATTGCGCTTTTACTTTCTATGTCGTTTGGCATTTCTACAAAGGCAAAACCTTTAGATTGGCCAGTTTCTTTATCAAGTACCAAGTTACAGGTAGTCACTTTACCGTGCTCTGCAAATAAAGTACGAAGCTCATGCTCAGTGGTAGCACGAGACAAGTTACGAACTAATAGTTTCATAATGAACCTAAATAATTATGTCAGTATTAATTATCTCAAGTAACTCAGGTTTAACCTAATTTTATTTTAAAACAAATATAAATAAACACTCTATAGAAATATTTTTATGTATCACTTTGAAAATAATAGATTTTATAATTAAATTTAAAATATCATTAAATTGGTAATGTTAATTGGTAATTGAATTGTGGTTATTTGCACAATAAATTGGTAAATTCATATTTAATTAACTTACTATTAACCACAGAACTACTCATGTCTAAATATACCCTTAAACCCTGTAATACAGTTACAGCTATACTTCTATCTTGTTTAGTTACTGGTTGTGGCAGCTCAGGCTCTGATCCTACGGCGCAAAATAATGAAGCGATTTCTTCACAAACTCCTGCAACAATTGCTGGTAACACTCTAGGTGAAGTTATTAGCGATAGTAATGATGCAATAACAGGCTCGTTAACTATTACGGATCAACAATCAGGTGAAGCTGCTTTTGTAGCACAAGAAAATAGCGCTACAAGCTATGGTTTTTTTAGCTTAAATGCTGGTGGAGATTGGTCATACACACTTGACGATTTAAACGCATCAATAACATCTTTAAGTGAAGGTGAAACACTACAAGATACAATAACAGTAAACTCTGTAGATGGTACTAGCGCACAAATTATCATAACAATTGTAGGTGCACCAATAGCTCAAGCTGATGGCTTTGAGAAAATATCACACGTTTTATTGCGATCAGATGGCGTTAATTCGGGGTTTGACGCATACACACTTATTGAAAATGCCTTCGGCGAAGGGTCAATTGAATCTCCAGACCTATATGCTGGCAATCATCAAAGTGTTGTCCATATTCTTGAAGATACCGATACGATAATTGGTAACCATTTTGTCTTTTTAGCTCACCGAGATGATGACCAAGATAAAGACAAAGGCGTAAGTGATAGACAACGTAACGAAATAAAGACCTACGATAAATCACCACAAGAAACACTGGCGTTTGAGGGTGAGACATTTCAATATAGCTGGAAATTTAAAGTAAGCAGCGAGCTTGAGCTTACGAGTAAGTTTAGCCATTTTTTTCAAATAAAAGCCCGAAATGATAGCAACGACAACACCAATGGTAATGACGACCAGCCTATTATTACGCTCTCTGGGGCTCAAAAAAACAGCACAGGTAATCAGTTGCAAGTGCGATATAGTGCAGGCTTTGATGAAAACGGTAACAGCACAGGGCTTGATAAAAACCTCATTGAAACCGACTGGTCACTCATTACAGATGAATGGGTCGAGGTATTTGTACAAG
Source organism: Pseudoalteromonas sp. SG43-1 (assembly GCF_014164415.1). NCBI lineage: Bacteria > Pseudomonadati > Pseudomonadota > Gammaproteobacteria > Alteromonadales > Pseudoalteromonadaceae > Pseudoalteromonas > Pseudoalteromonas sp. SG43-1. The sequence goes on from NZ_JACJFD010000014.1 coordinate 25,768, forward strand.
CTACATTTAGTGAAAATGGCAAGTTTGATATGACGTTAACGCGCTTAAGCGATAATGCAGAGATATTTAATATAAGCGAGCAAAACATAGATATGTGGCGCGGCTTTAGTGATGATGATTTTGCTCGTCCTAAGTGGGGAATTTACCGCTCAATTGTTGAAACCGACAGCCTTCGCGCTGATGAAGAACGTGTTAGGTTTGCTGATTTATCTATTACAAAAGGTAAGATAGCGCAGTAAGCTATTTTATCAATTAGCATGAAAAAGCCGTTAATGATTATGCATCATTAACGGCTTTTTTAATTTTTTGATAAAAGTGATTACTTCACTTCTTTACCCGCTGCTTGTTGATCAGCATGGTAGCTTGAACGTACAAACGGGCCAGAAGCCGCGTGAGTAAAGCCAATTTCGTCTGCATACGCTTTTAAGCCGTCAAACTCTACTGGTGGCACGTAGCGCTTAACCGGTAAGTGATGCTTAGAAGGTTGTAGGTATTGGCCTACAGTTAGCATGTCAACGTTGTGAGCACGTAAATCGCGAAGTACTTCTTCAATTTCGCTAATTTCTTCACCTAAACCAACCATTAAGCCTGATTTAGTTTTTACTTCTGGGTGAGCTTCTTTAAAGCGACGAAGTAACTCTAATGACCATTTGTAGTCAGCACCTGGACGAGCTAGTTTGTATAAACGTGGCGCAGTTTCAAGATTGTGGTTAAACACATCTGGTGGCGTCTCGATTAATATCTCTAGTGCGCGGTCCATACGACCACGAAAATCAGGTACTAAAATTTCGATAGTGATAGTTGGATTATGTTTACGAATCTCGCGAATACAATCTGCAAAATGCTGTGCACCACCATCACGTAAATCATCACGGTCAACTGAAGTGATTACAACGTAGCTTAGCTTCATATCTTTAATAGTAAGTGCTAGCTTTTCAGGTTCAGTGGCATCAGGTTTTAATGGGCGACCGTGAGCAACATCACAAAATGGGCAACGACGAGTACAAATAGCACCTAAAATCATAAAGGTAGCTGTACCGTGGTTAAAACATTCAGATAGGTTAGGGCACGAAGCTTCTTCACATACCGAGTGTAAGCCATGCTTACGTAGCGCTTTTTTAATACCGTCAATACGATCGGTTGATTTAGGTAAGCGAATTTTTAACCATTCTGGCTTACGCAACATTTCAGTTTTTTCTGTAGGTAAAACTTTTACTGGGATCAACGCCATTTTTTCTGCGTCGCGTAGTTTTACACCTGGTTCCATTTTGACTGGTTTATTCATTCGTTTTCAAACCCTTCAGTATGCTTAATCTGTGTTGCATTAAGCTTCTTGATCATGTGTTTCACCAATCCTTCACCCGCACTTTCTAGGTTTTGAGGACCATCTAATTCTTTAGTTTGCACCATATTCATGCCCGCATAACCACATGGGTTAATGCGTAAAAATGGACTTAGGTCCATGTTAACATTTAATGCTAAGCCATGAAACGAGCAACCACGACGAACCCTTAAACCAAGGGATGCAATTTTACTGTCATTAACGTATACACCTGGTGCATCAGCTTTAGCATAAGCTTCAATACCATACTCGGCGAGTGATTCAATAATGCACTCTTCAAGCCAAGTAACCAGTTCACGTACACCAATCTTTAAACGACGTAGATTAAATAATACATACATCATTTGCTGGCCTGGGCCGTGGTAAGTTACTTGCCCGCCACGGTCAACTTTAATCACCTCAATGTCGCCAGGAGCTAGTAAGTGTTCGTCCTTACCAGCCTGACCTTGGGTGAATACACTCTCGTGCTCTACAAGCCAAATTTCATCTGGCGTATTTTCATCACGGGTGTCGGTAAAGTCCTGCATTTTTTGCCAAATTGGCATATAACGCTGACGACCCAGTTGGCGTACGATCAAAGTGTTTTCGTTCACAACAAATCTCAACTATGGATTAAAGCATGTGGCGTACGTCATCAATATTGCTGATCACGTTGTAAATTTCTTCAATGTGTTTGCCACTAGTAACTGTTGCTACAAGGCTTACTGACTCGTAATTACCTTTGCTGCTTGGTTTTACTTTAGGGGCGTAATCGCCAGGTGCTATTGGTTGTAACTTAGCTAAAATTTGATCAGTTAAGTTTACGTTAGCTAAACCCATTATTCTGAATGTAAATGGGCAAGGGTACTCTAGGTACTCATCAAATTTAGTATCTTTAACAGGTTGAACCACGACGGTGACTCCTCATACAAAAGTGTGGACTCTATGCAAGCTTGAAGCTTAATACAGATAGGCAATTAGCAGTCTTGCTTATATGGGGCGCATTCTAACATTTTTCAAGCAAAAAAAAACGCCTCACAGTGGAGACGTTTAAATTAGTTACCTAGTTAATAGGGGAGATATAAATTACTGCATGATCTGTAAGCGTAAGTAATCATAAATTTTGCTAAAGAAGCTGCCTTCTTCCACTTCTTCAAGTGTAACTAGTGGGTATTGAGCAATATCTTCGCCCTCTAGTTGTAAGAATAACGTGCCTACTTTAGTACCTTTAGCAAGTGGTGCTTCAAGCGTATTATCTAGCTCAAAGTTAGCTTTAAGGTTTTTATGCTGACCACGTGGGATAGTAATTGGTGTATCTTCTAAAATACCTAAAGATACGTTCTCTTTGTTACCCATCCAAATACGTTGTTCTGCAAAGCTATCGCCTGCTTTGTACGGAGTAATTGTTTCATAAAAACGAAAACCATAGTTAAGTAGCTTTTTACTTTCTACTTTACGAGCTCGTTCGCTTGAAGTACCCATAACAACAGCAATTAAACGCATATCGTTTTTAGTAGCTGAGGTAACTAGGCTGTAACCAGCTTCTGATGTATGCCCTGTTTTAATGCCGTCAACATCTAAGCTTTCATCCCATAATAATGAGTTACGGTTATATTGCTTAATGCCGTTATAAGTAAATGACTTTTGCTTATAAAGTGCATATTCATCTGGCACATCACGAATAAGAGCAGCACCAAGTGTCGCCATATCGCGTGGAGTTGTGAAGTGCTCGTCAGTATCAAGGCCGTGGCTGTTGATAAAGTGACTGTTGCTCATGCCTAATTTAGCAGCATGGGCATTCATTAAATCAGCAAATGCGCTTTCGCTTCCAGCAATATGCTCAGCCATTGCTACACATGCATCATTACCTGATTGAATAATAATACCGTGGTTAAGCTCATCAACACTAATTTGTTTACCTACTTCAATAAACATCTTTGAAGATTCTGGAAAGTTTTTAGCCCATGCTTTTTCGCTTACCGTTACCATATCGGTAGTGGCAATATTACCTGCTTTAATTTCAGTACCAATTACATAACTGGTCATCATTTTAGTTAAACTTGCAGGTGCTAGCTGTGTATCGGCTTCACCTTCAGCAATAACTTTACCAGTTGTAAAGTCGACTAAAAAATAACCTTTCGCATTAACTTGAGGTGGTGCCGGAATAATTTGGGCGCTGGCTGAGAATACGGCGGCTGTACAAACTAGGCCGCATACACCTTTGAGGATTTTATGTTTAATAGATTTCATCATACTCATTAATGGTTAAAGTTAAAGATTCGCGTTACGCCATTTTATACCCAAACTACCCCGAGATGCGAGCATCTTGGGCTGGTTTGGGTATTAGTCTTACTGAGTGTAAAGCAAGAACGCGTTTTGAAATTGATTTTGTTTTAATTTTTTTAATACTTCGTCTGCATGAGGGGTGTCTTTTATTGGCCCTAAATGCAATCTGTAAATATCGTCTTTTTGCACAATATTTGTTGGTAATTTGTATTGCTCTCGCAATGTGCTGGCAAGTGCTTCAATATTAGCAAGTGTACTACCTGCAGCTACCTGAATATAGGTTTGACGCGCAGTTGCGCCCGCAAGCGTAACGGCCTCTAGCTTAACCTTTGCTGTACCATGGGTGTAGTAGCCAAGCTTATAAGCGGCTGCGTACGAAAGATCAATTATTCTATCGTCATGAAATGGGCCACGGTCGTTCACGCGTACGATTACCGATTTACCATTTGCTGTATTGGTTACTTTAACAAAGCTAGGTAGTGGCAGCGTTTTATGCGCTGCGGTCATGGCAAACATATCATACGTTTCACCATTTGAGGTGTGATAACCATGAAATTTACGACCATACCAAGAGGCAATGCCTTCCTCACTATAACCCGTCTCATCAAGCATGGGCGAATAGCTTTTACCAAGCACTGTGTATGGGCGGCTAGCGCTAGCACTTTTAGTGGTTTCGGTAACTATAGCGTCTTGCATCTCAAGTGTAGTTGGAGCTCTTAATGGCGCTGCATCATGACGCATACTATAACGGCTACTTGGCCCACTACTACAAGCACTTAAAAGTAAAATTAATAATGTAGTAAATATAAACTGATTCGTGTGTCGCATTATTTTAAAAGCATCCTTTTATCTGTCGCGATTGACATAATAATGCCAAATCCTGCCATGAGCGTTACCATTGATGTGCCGCCATAACTAATCAGTGGTAGTGGTACGCCTACAACAGGTAATAAACCCGATACCATGCCTATGTTTACGAATACATATACAAAAAAGGTGAGGGTGAGTGCGCCTGCGAGCAATTTACCAAATGCATCTTGTGCATTAACAGCAATGTATAAACCACGACCAATAATAAATAAGTACAGGCTAAGTAAAACACATACGCCGAATAAGCCAAATTCTTCGCTTAAAACCGAAAATATAAAGTCGGTGTGGCGCTCTGGCAAAAACTCTAATTGCGATTGTGTACCAAGCAACCAGCCTTTACCTTCTATGCCGCCTGATCCAATAGCAATTTTCGATTGAATAATATGATAACCCGAACCAAGCGGATCGCTCTCAGGATCTAAAAAGGTGAGTACACGTTGTTTTTGATAATCGTGCATACCGTAGTGCCAAAATGGCCATGCAGCAAGCGCTACAATCGAGCTTAAAAACCCTATTAAACGCCAACTCAACCCAGACAAAAATAATACAAATATACCTGAGCTTGCAATAAGTATAGCGGTACCTAAATCGGGTTGTTCTTTAATTAATAATGTAGGGAGCATTACAATCATAAAACCAATAATTAAATGTAGCGGGCGAGGTGGTAAGTGATTTCTACCTATATACCAAGCTACCATCATCGGGACTGCCAACTTCATTAATTCTGCAGGTTGAAACCGTGTCACCCCTAAATTGAGCCAACGCTGCGCGCCTTTTGAGCTTACTCCAAATAAAAGTACACCGACTAGCATTAATAACCCAACACAATAAAGTGGGATCACTAACCGCTTTAACGTGGCAGGCGAAAACTGGGCTAAAACAATCATAGCAACAATCGCACCGCCCATGCGGGTCATATGCCTAATCATCATAGAAGACTCTTGCCCGCTTGCGCTGTAAACAACCATTATGCTGCCAGCCATCATTATAAGTAGTGCAATAAGCAGCGGTAGGTCGAGGTGCATACGCATCCAAATAGAGCGTTTATCGTGCAAAGCGGTCATGGTGTCTCGTTCCTTGCAAGATTAACAGGGTTGGCTGCAAAGTAGTAATCCATAAGTTGGCGAGCTATTTGAATGCCGCCGTGGTTGTTTTCTAATACAACAGAAACCACAATTTTAGGATCGCTATAAGGTGCAAAGCCTACATAAATTGTATTATCGCGTTGGCGTTCTTTAAGAGATTCTGCATCGTAACGCTCACCTTGGGCAATACTAACTACTTGCGCGGTACCGGTTTTACCAGCCGAGTCGTAGTTAGTCCCTTTAAATGCTTTGTGGGCTGTGCCTGATATTTTTTGTACTGTATTATGCATTGCATCTAACGATACTTGCCAATGGCGCGGATCTTTTAAAATAACAGGAGGTTTTTCTTCGTTGTTAATTTGCGTTATGTCGCTATCTTTTTTTATTACTTGCACCAAATGAGGGGGATGATTAATACCACGATTAACTAATATGTTAGTTGCATTTGCAATTTGAATTGGTGTGGCAGTCCAGTAACCTTGGCCAATGCCTACAGAAATTGTGTCACCAGGCCACCAAGACTCTTTAAAGCGTCCTTCTTTCCATTCTTTTGAAGGTAGAATAGCAGTAGTTTCTTCGTGAATATCAATACCTGACAAATCACCGTAGCCAAAACGGGCCATAAAATCGCTTATTTTAGTAATGCCTAATCGATAAGCCGCATCGTAAAAATAGGTATCGCACGACTCTTCAATGGCTTTGTATACATCTACATGACCATGGCCCCAACGTTTCCAGTCACGCCATTTATGCTCTACGTTTCGTATTTCAAAAAAGCCTGGATCCCACATTGATGTTGTTTCATTTACTATATTTTCTTCAAGCGCTAATACAGCCATTAAGGGCTTTACCGTAGAGGCCGGCGCATAACGACCTTGCGTAGTACGGTTTATTAATGGCCGGTCTTGGTTAAGCAGCGCTTTATAATTTTTGCTGCTAATGCCGTGTACAAATAAGTTTGGATCGTAACTTGGGTTTGAATAAAGTGCCAGCACGCCGCCATCTTTGGCGTCCATAACTACAACAGCGCCACGCATATCTTTAAGCGCATGTTGTGCTATTTGTTGCAAGCCCACGTCTAAAGTAAGTACTAGGTCGCTACCAGGTTGCGGTTGGGTCATGCTCAGGGTGCGTATTACACGGCCACGGTTATTAACTTCTACCCGTTGTGAGCCTACTTTACCGTGCAGTGTTTCTTCGTAATATTTTTCTATGCCGAGTTTGCCAATGTCGTGCGTAGCGCGGTAATTGGTTGCACGGTCTTCTTGTTCTAATTGGTTTAGCTCTTTTCTATTAAGCTTGGCAACGTAACCGAGCGCATGCGTTAGTGTGTCGCCAAATGGGTAGTAGCGTGCAAGGCGTGCCTCAATGCTAAAACCAGGGAATTTATGTTGATTAACCGAAAACTTCGCCACTTCTGTTTCGTCTAAGCGAGCTTTTAATACTTGTGATTTAAAACGACGGGTGTGTTTTATATCTTTTAAGAAGTCTTGTTTGTCTTGCTCTGTAATCGCAATTATTTTACTTATTTGATCAAGCGATTCGTCAAGGTCGTCTACCTCTTCGGGGATGACCTCAAGGTTGTAAACAGGTTTGTTTTCAGCAAGTAGCACACCGTTACGGTCGTAAATTAAACCACGGTTGGGTGCAATAGGAATAACTTTAATGCGGTTATCGTTGGAGCGGGTTTGGTAGTCTTGGTGATCTTCGACCTGAATAGTATAAAGATTAGAAAGCAATACTGCGACTAATCCTAATACAAAAACAAAACCCACGAATGCTCGCCTAGCAAATAAGTTTGCTTCTGCGGAGTGGTCACGAATAGTGGGTCTATGTTTTAGCATGGCAAGGGGTTACTCGCGATGATAAGGATGGTTGTTATTTAAGCTCCAGCCTCGGTAAAGGCTCTCTGCAACAATTATACGCACCAAAGGATGCGGCAATGTTAAATTAGATAACGACCATTTTTGCTCAGACGCTGCAATACACTCTGGAGCAAGTCCTTCAGGTCCGCCAATAAGTAAACTTACATCGCGGCCATCGAGTTGCCATTTTTCCATATTTTTAGCAAGTTGGTGAGTATCCAGTGCTTTCCCTGTTACCTCTAACGTTACAATACGATTGCCTTTTGGAATAGCCGCTAATGTTTTTTCACCTTCAATGTGTAAAATACGCTTTATATCTGCATTTTTACCACGTTTACCGGCTGGAATTTCGATTAACTCTAGCGCCATATCCTTAGGGAAACGGCGCTGATATTCTGCAAATCCCGTTTCTACCCATGCTGGCATTTTAGTACCAACAGCAATCATTTGTATTTTCACGTATTACTTCCAAGCATTGTCTAAAATGAGTGAGCGTTTAGCCCCACAGTTTTTCTAGATCGTAATAGCTACGTGCTTCGTTTTGCATCACGTGTACAACCACATCACCTAAATCAACCAGTGCCCATTCGCCGTCGCCTTCACCTTCATAACCTAGTGGCTCTGAATCTGCATGACGCGCTTCTTTTGCTAAGTGATCGGCAATTGACTGTACGTGGCGTTTAGAAGTACCAGAACAAATTACCATGTAATCTGTAATATCTGATGTTTCAGTTACGTCAATATGAACGATGTCACGCGCTTTCATATCGTCAATTTTGTCCATAGCAAAGGCGAGTAGTTGTTTTGAATCCAAGGTTTTGTCTCAATTTAAAAATTTAATGGCGCGCATTTTAACACGCTAGGAGTTTTTAAGCATCAATTTGATAGAGCTGATGCACTTCTATGTAATGACTCACTGCATCGGGCAATAGTTCATTCTTTTTATTACTTTTTTTTAGCTGCTTGCGAATTGTACTTGAGGCCGCATCGAGCATTTCGCCCGGTAAAAAATAAAGTTTACCTGCAAGTGAGTGTTTAAGTGCCGCTACTTCGCCAGCATTTGCGTGTTGCATATAGCTTTTGAGCTCACCTTTTACAGTGCAATGTTGAGCTGGGCGCTGGTACACCACAATATGGCAAAGCTGTGTTATTGCCTTCCACTCAAACCACTTATCGAGATTGTTAAACGAGTCCATACCAATTAAAAATAAAATAGGTGTAGTGGGGTGCTCTTTACGAAGTTCTTGCAAACTAAGTAGCGAATACGATGGACCAGCTCGGTTAAGCTCTCTTAAATCGAGTTCAAAATGAGGATAAGGTGCAATAGCTGCGTTGAGCATATTAATACGGTGCTGCGTACTAATTCCCGGAGCTGCTTTATGTGCAGGGAGTGCACAGGGCATAAAATAAAGCGTATCTAAATTAAACGCATTAACGCATTGCTGCGCCATATTTAGATGGCCTAAATGGACGGGGTCGAAAGTGCCACCAAAAATTGCGATCATTTAACACCCATTATTTATTAATTAACCGCGTGGCACGGCATAGGAATGTTGAGCGGCTGGCAAAATTTAATACAAATATGAGCAAGCGCTTGGTAAGGTGCAATTAAATTACCTTGCTTGTAACTGGCATCAAACAACGCAACATCACTGTTTATTTGTTCCAGTGTGTGCATATTTAAACGGTTAATTGCGTTTTGAACTGGACCTTGTTGGTTTTTCCAAATTGCTTTTTGTTTAAATAAATTTGCTATGGGTTCGCCATTTAATAAACCAAGTTGCACACTTATAAGTGTATTAAGCTCTTTGGTTATAGCCCACAAAATACTCACCACTTCGGTGTTATCGCTGGCAAGTTTGTTTAGTACTTTTATAGCTTGTTTAGCGTGGCCATTTAATAGTGCATCGCTTAAATCAAAAATATCAAACTTGGCTTGATTTAACAGCCCTTGCATAACTAGTTGCTGAGTAATTAATGCATTGCCGTGTAGTAGCGAGAGCTTTTCAAGCTCCTGAAAACAGGCTAATAAGTTGCCTTCAGTGGCATTTATTAAGCTTACTTTGGCGTCGCTTTGCATATTAAGTGATAAACGTTGGCATTGCTCATCAAGCCATCGTTTTACATGAGAGCCGGTAAGTGGGTAGCAAGGTACGAACACGCCTAGTTTATCAAGGGCTTTAAACCATGCACCACGTTGTACTTCTTGACTGGCTTTAGCGCCTTTAACAATTAAAATAGTATCGGGATTAACCAGCTCAACTACTTTTTTAAAGGTATTGCTGCCAATAACGCCAGGCTTTTGTTGGTTTAAATCAAGCTCAATAATAGTGCGGGCGCTAAACAGCGACATGCTCTGATACTGGGCTATGATTTCTTGCCAATCGAATCCTTGCATTAAAGTAAACTTAATTACTTCATCAAAACCTTGTTGCTTAGCACAGTCGCGAATTTGTTGTACGCACTGCGCTTCTTGAAAAGGCTCTTCACCAAATACTAAATAAAAGGGCTTTAGCCCTTTATTTAATTCACTCGGTAGTTGATTAGCGTAGCAGCGCATTATAGTTGCGACAGCTCTCTAACAATACGACGACTGGCTTGCTCACGAATCTCGCTAATGAGTAGCTCAAGCTCTTTTGCTTTTGCTAATGCATGATCCGGATCGTCTTGGTAATTACGGTAAAGCTCAAAACGTTTTTCTATCGCTTTTTCGCCTGGGAGTTTAACTACATACGACACGCCATAAGCAAGTTCGTATTCAGCAACCTGACCATTTTGAAACAGCGAAAGAGTTTGGCGTTCAATACTTTCTTTGCGTAAATACAATTGGGCTTTATCTTTAGCTGACGATACTAGCTCTACGTTACTGGCTTTAAGCTCTTTTTTAAGCTCAGTAAATAAAGTCGATTTTTCATCATCGCCTACAAGTGTTAGCTGTTTTAAGTTATCAGGCAAGCTAGAGGCTTTTTTTAAATGAAAGCCACAGCTTGATAACAAAAAACAGACTAGCACTAAGGCTAGTCCATTTTTAATGGCGTTAAATGCAGCCATATTAGTTAGCTACCACGTTAAGTAGTTTACCTGGAACGTAAATGATTTTACGAATAGTTGCGCCATCCGTAAATTTAGTTACGTTAGATTCTGCAAACGCAAGGGCTTCTACTTGCTCTTGAGTGGCATCAGCTGCCACTGTTAACTTAGCGCGAAGCTTGCCGTTTACTTGTACGATGATTAGTTTTTCATCTTCAACAAGAGCCGACTCGTCAACTTTTGGCCACTGCGCATCTAAAATCTCGCCTTCTTTACCAAGCTCTTTCCAAAGCTCATGTGATAAATGCGGAGTAATAGGTGCAAGCATAATAACTAATGCTTCAAGTGCTTCGTTAGCAATCGCTACATCTTGTTTGTCGCTCAGTGGTGCTTTTAATAACTTATTAGAAAGCTCCATAATGGCTGCAATAGCGGTGTTAAAGGTTTGACGACGTTCAACATCATCAGTCACTTTAGCAATTGCTTTGTGTAAGTCGCGACGTAATACTTTTTGCGGGTTAGTGAGCGCTGATTTATCAAGTGCTTGGTAACCTACTGTTTTAACGTCTACTGCGTATTTCCATACACGTTTTAAGAAGCGATGTGCGCCTTCAACACCTGAGTCTGACCATTCAAGCGTTTGCTCTGGTGGTGCTGTAAACATCATAAATAAACGCACTGTATCTGCACCGTATTGGGCAATTACTTGTTGTGGGTCTATACCGTTGTTTTTAGACTTCGACATTTTACTCATGCCTGATGAGAATACCGGCTCACCGTCTTCTTTATGCCATGCTTTAGTTACGCGGCCTTTGTCGTCGGTTTCGGTATTTACATCGCTTGGCGAAATCCATACATCGCCGCCTTTTTCATCTTTACGATAAAATGTTTCAGCAAGCACCATACCTTGACAAAGTAAGCGGTCGAACGGCTCGTCTGAATTTACTAAACCAAAGTCACGTAATAATTTATGGAAAAATCGCGAGTACAATAAGTGTAAAATAGCGTGCTCAATACCACCAATGTATTGGTTTACTGGTAACCAATAGTTAGCAGCCGCTGGATCTAGCATGCCTTCGTCGTAGCGTGGGCTACAGTAGCGTGCGTAGTACCAAGATGATTCCATAAAGGTGTCAAACGTGTCAGTTTCGTGAAACGCAGGTGCGCCATTTACTGTTGTTTTAGCCCATTCAGGGTCTGCTTTAAGAGGTGACGTTACACCATTCATTACCACATCTTCTGGTAAGCGAACTGGTAGCATATCTTCTGTTGCTGCAAGTTCTTTGCCTTCTTCGTCGCTAAGCATTGGGATTGGAGAGCCCCAATAACGCTGACGGCTAACACCCCAGTCACGTAGACGGAAGTTTACTTTACGCTCCCCAACACCGAGTGCTTCAAGCTTGTCGGCAATGGCTTTAAACGCGGCGTCAAAATCAAGACCATCAAATTTACCTGAATTTACAAGTACGCCTTTATCGGTAAATGCTTCTTGCTCAAGGTTTACTTCAAGACCTGAGCCTTCAACCGGTGCAATTACTTGTTTAATATCTAGGCCGTAAGCCGTTGCAAATTCAAAATCGCGTTGGTCGTGTGCAGGTACCGCCATAACAGCGCCTGAGCCGTAATGCATTAATACAAAGTTAGCGACCCAAATTGGTACTTGCTCGCCCGTTAATGGGTGAGTTGCGTAAAAGCCTGTTGCTATGCCTTTTTTCTCCATTGTTGCCATGTCTGCTTCGGCAATTTTGGTGTTTTTGCATTCTTCAACAAACATTGCAACAGCATCGCTATTTTTAGCGGCTTCTTGTGCAATAGGGTGACCACCAGCAACAGCAACATACGTAACACCCATAAAGGTGTCTGGACGAGTTGTGTATACACTAAAAGTTTCGTCGTTATCGGTGCGTTTAAATTCAATATCACACCCTTCAGAGCGGCCAATCCAGTTACGCTGCATTGTTTTAACTTGCTCTGGCCAATCTTCCAACTTGTCTAAATCGTCAAGTAGTTCTTGTGCGTAGTCGGTAATTTTAATAAACCACTGTGGAATTTCTTTTTGCTCAACCACAGCGCCTGAACGCCAACCGCGACCGTCAATAACTTGCTCGTTAGCTAATACTGTTTGATCCACTGGATCCCAGTTAACCGTCGACATTTTTTTATACACTAAGCCTTTTTCGTAAAGCTTAGTGAAAAACCACTGCTCCCACTTGTAGTATTCTGGATGACACGTCGCTATTTCGCGATCCCAGTCATAACCAAAACCTAATTGCTTAAGCTGTGTACGCATGTAGTCAATATTTTCGTATGTCCACTTAGCAGGTGCTGTTTTGTTTTTAATAGCAGCGTTTTCTGCAGGTAAACCAAACGCATCCCAACCCATAGGTTGCATTACGTTTTTGCCTTGCAGGCGCTGGAAACGAGAAACAACATCACCAATGGTGTAGTTACGTACATGACCCATATGCAGTCGACCACTCGGATAAGGAAACATAGAAAGGCAATAATACTTTTCTTTGCTCTCATCTTCAGTGACTTTAAATACCTGGTTTTCTTCCCAGTAGCTTTGTACTTTTGACTCTATATCTTGCGGGTTATATTGCTCTTGCATCTATGGTTCCAGACTTCTTGCAAACTAATAAAAAATTGCCATTAGGATACCCCAAATAAAGTGCTATTCACAGCGTCAAAAACGCGGTTTTGATAAATTCTAACCTTCAGTTCAGGTTAACCTATACTTATCTAAGTTATAGGGTGATTTAACAGCAATTTTGAAGGAGTAAAAAATGGCAGATTATAAAGCATGGCTTGGCGATTTAACCAAATGGCTAAAAGATGTAAAAGATCATGAAGTAAAAGACGCAGTTACTCGATTTGTTGAATCTGAGCAGGCACTTAAAGATTTAGGGCAAGAAAGATACGCTTTATATAAAAGTTATTTACAGCGCGATATAGAACATGTCCAAGAAAACGAATCGCACTATAATTCGCTTGCATGGCAAGAGCTTAAAGAGTCCTTATGGTTTGAGCTTTCGCACATAGAAGATAAAACTCAGCTTGAGTGGCAATCTCTTAGTCAAGATTTTAAGCACAATGGTGTGTATCACGCAGGCGAATGGATAGCCATGGGCACATTAGTATGTAAGAATTGCACCCATAGTTACGATGTTTATCACGCGACACAAATTACACCGTGTATTGAATGTGATGGAATCTATTTTAGTCGTAAGGCGCTGCACCCTTAAATATAATTATTAAGTGGCTGCGGGCCACTTAATACGCCCAAAGGCCAGCGAATATGTTGGTAAAAAAAGAAGTTAGAATGACGAAAAAATTGCTGCCACTATCTGTTTCAAAGCTCGCACCGAGTATTTCTACTAATCACGTACATACGTGTATGAGCAATCCATACCCCGAGCAACTAACATTTATAGGCCAACAACGCGCCCAAAGTGCCTTAGATTTCTCTTTAGGGATGGAACTACCTGGTTACAACGTTTATGTAATGGGCGAGGCTGCCCATGGGCGCTTTACGCTTGTTAAAGATAAACTTAAGCAACACGCAAAAGACCGCCCAACCCCAAACGAATGGCTATACGTAAATAATTACGATGACCACAGAGAGCCTATCGCGCTGTTTATGCATGCAGGGCAAAGTAAGCAACTTAGTGACGACATAGATTCATTTTTAGATGAAGTGCTCGACACATTTCCTGCTGCATTTGATAACCCAGGATACCAACGCAAAAAAAAATCAATCGACCGTGAATTTAACGATGCCTACGACAGCGCTATTACTGCAGTAGAAATTGCGGCATTTGAGCAAAGTGTTGCATTAGTCGAAGAAAAAAATTCAGTTGGGTTTGCACCGCTTGTAGATGGTAAACAATTAAGCGATAGCGAATTTGGCGAACTTGAAGAAACGTTACGCGAAGAGTTTTTTGAAAAAATTGAAAAGCTAGAAGATGCATTAATAGAAGCGTTAATTGAGCTGCCACGCTGGAAGCGCGAATCAAAAGAAAAACAGCGTAATCTTAAAAAGTCGACTGCAGAGCAGGCCACCAAACCGCTTTTAAAAGACTTAGAACATAAATATGCAACTCATATTGGTGTACTGCGTTATTTAAAAGATATACGCGTTGAAATTATAGACGCGGTACTTGAGTGGCTCGATGACGAAGACGAAAGCGAAGAAAGCAAAGAAGACTTTGATCGTAAAGGCATGCTTACCGACTTTTTTGCACCTAATATTTTAGTTGAGTTTAAAGAAGACGATGCAGCACCCGTTGTGTACGAGCCCAATCCAACATTTGGTAATATATTTGGTAAAATTGAGTATTCCACATCGCAAGGGTCTTTAATTACCAGTTATCGCTCTATTCAGCCGGGAGCATTGCACCGTGCTAATGGCGGTTATTTAATTATGGATGCTGAAAAGGTGATGGCTAACCCTCAAGTGTGGGATGGTTTAAAACTTTCGCTTAAAACGCATCAAATTAAAAACGACTTACCGTATCAAGATAGCTCAGTAGGCAGTAGTTTTACACTTCGCCCGCAGCTTATACCGCTTGACGTGAAAATTATTTTATTAGGCTCGCGTGAACTGTATTACACCATAGGTGAATACGATGAAGAGTTTGCAGAGTTATTTAGAGTATTAGCTGACTTTGATTACTACTTACCAAGTAGCGATAAATTACAGTACCAATTTATAACTAAAGTTACCGAGTACTGCGAGCAAACATTAAAGTGCACTACCACGCAAGCTGCTATGGTGCGTTTACTTAAGTTTAGCTACCGCCAAGCAGAGCATCACAATAAGCTTTCTGCGCGCTTTGCTGATGTACTTGAATTAGTTGCAGAGGCAAGTTACTACGCAAAACAAGATAAATTAACTGTTGTAGATGCGCATCATATTGATGAAGCCATTGAAGGTAAGCAATACCGTACCGGCCAAATTAGTGAAAACATGCTAAGCGATATAAAAGAAGGTCACACACTTATTGCAACCGACGGCCAAGCCATTGGTAAAGTAAATGGTTTAACCGTATTACACATTGGCGATACCTCATTTGGTACCCCTGCGCGTATCACGGCAACGGTTTATGCTGGCGCCGATGGCGTAATAGATGTTGAACGTGAAGCCGAGCTTGGTAAAGCAATTCACTCAAAAGGGGTAATGCTACTTACCGGTTATTTAGGTAATAAATACGCGCAGCACTTTAGCTTAACGCTTAGCGCTAATATCGCTATTGAGCAAAGCTACGGTTATATAGATGGCGATAGTGCATCTTTGGCAGAGTTGTGTGCGCTTATTTCGTCTATTACAAGCCTACCTATTAGCCAATCAATTGCACTGACAGGCTCTATTAACCAACATGGTGATGTACAGGCTATTGGTGGCGTAAATGAAAAAATAGAAGGCTTTTTCAAACTGTGTAAAATGCGTGGCTTAACAGGTTCGCAAGGCGTTATCATTCCTAAATCAAACCAAGTTAACTTAGTGCTTGATGATGAAATACTTAATGCAGTTGAAGCGGGTAAATTTAATATTTACGCAGTTGAAACCGTAGACCAAGCGCTTAACCTGTTAATGGATATAGAAGCTGGCGATATTATTGATGACCAGTATCCAGAAAACTCAGTAAACGGAATTGCGCTTGCTCGCCTTAAAGAAATTGCCGACATAGTTAATGGCGATAACGATGACGAAAAAGACGAAGAACTAGATAACGAAAAAGGTTAATAATGATCAATATAATTTTGGCGGTGGTTATCGCCATTTTTTGTTTTTTAATATTTCAAAATAGTAAAAAAGCAAAACAACAAGCAGGCATAAATGCACAAATAGGGGCCGATTACTTAGCCGCTAACGCAAAAGTAGAAGGTGTAGTAGAAACAGCTTCTGGCTTGCAGTACAAAATACTGCATAAAGGTGAGAGTGAAAACACACCAAGCCCAACAAGTATGGTTAACGTGCATTACCACGGCACACTAATCGACGGCACTGTATTTGACAGCTCAGTAGAGCGTAAAACACCGATTAGCTTTGGCTTACACCAAGTGATTAAAGGTTGGACTGAGGGCTTACAACTGATGAGCCCAGGTGATAAATACATTTTTTATGTACCGCACCAATTAGCATACGGCGAAAAACGTGTAGGGAGTATTCCTCCTGCCTCAGTACTTATTTTTGAAGTAGAGCTACTGGCAATTGAGTCTTAGTGATTAAATAACAAGGAAGTAAATTATGAATAAAGATGAATTACTTAAAATAGCCAAAGGTGATATTAACTTTACCTTTCAATCTATTATTTATGCATTAGCGCTATGCTTACTAGTTGCAGCTGTTTTTTTACTAGAGATGAGCGTTAACCTACAAATGGGTTTAATAGTTTGTATTATCGGTGTGTTTGGAATGACTATTTATAATAATTTAAATACTCGTCTAAATGCGGCGCTTGTACTTATTGCGCTCTCACAAGATAACCAAAGCACTAAGTAAGCAATGAGTTAGTTTAATAAATTGGTATAAGCCCTACTTTAATAAAGTGGGGCTTTTTGCTAGTAGGGCTAAATAGTACACCGAAAGTAGCGCAACCATTCGCGCTCATGATTACACCGCTCAATGCCAAAGCTTGCTGCTTGATTAGCTTTTAAACTCAATTTTACCCACTTCAAGTTTAAACTTACCTTCTTGCTTACCTGCAATCATAAAGCCTAGCTGTTTTATATCGTCAAAATCAATAATCGGTTGTTGCTCAAGCACGCGGCCGCGATACGTTAAAGTAAAATCACTCGGAGCAAAGTTTATATCTACCCATTCATTTTTTACTGTTTTAAATGAGTGAGTGTACGCTGCGCCATCAAGGTAATTGGTAGTTCTGAGCCTAAGCTGATAGATTTGTCCATCACCTTTAACACGCAGCGCTATAGCTTTAGTATTTTGGCTTTGTGTACTTAGCTCTGTACGTATTGATGCAAAACCGCCGTTATTATCAAGCGAAACATTGCCTGTAAAAAGCAAACTTTCTTGAGTTTGTGTTACTTGGCTATTAGATACACCGCCCATTACTGAGTCGTTAACAACGTACCAGCGCTGGTTTGCATTAGCTTGTGCACTTACAACTAATAAATTAAATACAAAAAGTGAGGATAGTTGTTTGGTGATCATGGCTTACTCCTAATTACTTTAAGCTTATCAATACGGATAAACATATTATTTGTTCACTTATTTAAAGTTAATTATTTTTACGGCTCCATTTTTTCATGATTTTTTCAAACATAATTTCTTTATCAGTTTTATCCTCAGGACAGGGTTTACCGCTACCTTGAGGCATGCCATTACTACCAAATACGGTTGAAGTATCAATTAAATAGCATTTACCGTTAAATTTTTCTAATCGTCGTGTGCCTGTTGTATTTTGGTTAATAACTTCTGAATTATCAGATTTTACTGGTGTTTTAATTGTGGGCTTATTGTTTATCTCTTCATTTTCAGAGCTTTTATCTTCACCAAAGGAGACCATTTTTTTATGAGTCATATTATTTACAGGAGAGCCAAATAGCGGCGCGTATGGATTTAGCTTTTTAAATGTTTGAGAAGCTTTTGTCGTAGGCTCTGAAGGCGCCGCTACCAGGGTTTCAACAGGTTTTACAGGGTCTTTTTTAAGCTCTGTTTGTGCCTTTGGTAACGTGATGGTTTTGGCTTGCGTTTTTTTAGTTACCCTTACTTTGGCTTTTGTAGAATCTTTTTTTATAGGTGTAGTGTTAGAGGTTGCTGAATTTGGTGCATCAGTTTTAGTGTTTACAGGTTTTATATCAGGCGCATTGGTTGTTGTAACAACTGAGCTTGGCTTAGGTAGGCTTGCTAAATTAACCGTAACATAGGCCTGTATTATTGCGTTTTTTTCCTCCTTTGGCGGCGCAACTTTAATAGATTGCGAAAACAAAAAGTACAACACAATAGCGTGTATACACAACGAGATAACCCACGGCCATGCATTCCCTTTATTCACATCAAACCCTCAACTTAATAGTGCTGTTAAGAGTCAATAAAATACATTTAGTTCACCTAAAGTTAATGTGTTTTACTTTGTGGCTTTATTGCAGATACAACAAAACTATTTTGCAGTTTTTGTTGTTTTTGCATGTGCTTGGTTACGTTATTATGAGCGCAATCAAACTTAGGAGGCATTATGACATTACTTTTTGAACCAATAGAACTTGCAGGTAAAACATTAAAAAACCGTATTGTTATGCCCCCAATGACTCGCTCGCGTTCAACACAGCCTGGCGATATAGCTAACGACTTAATGGCAACATATTACGCACAGCGCGCAAGTGCCGGGCTAATTGTAAGCGAAGGCACACAAATTAGTCAGCTTGGTAAAGGTTACGCTTGGACTCCGGGTATTTATTCAAATGAGCAAGTTGCAGGCTGGAGTAAAGTAACAAACGCAGTACATAGCGCTGGTGGAGTGATGTTTGCTCAGCTTTGGCATGTTGGCCGTGTTACCCACAGTGACAACACTGGTGGCGTGCAGCCTATTTCTGCATCGGCCATTGCCGCAAAAGACGTAAAAGTATTTGTAGATACAAACGGCGCACCGGGGTTTGTAGACACCCAACTCCCACGCGAAATGAGCAAACAAGATATTACGCATGTCATAGGCGAATTTCGCCAAGCAGCTAAAAATGCAGTTAATGCAGGGTTTGATGGCATAGAGCTTCATGCTGCAAATGGTTACCTTATTAATCAATTTTTAGACTCAAAATCAAATGCTCGCACCGATGAATATGGTGGCAGTGTGCAAAACCGTATACGCTTTTTAATTGAAGTGGTACATGCTGTTAGCGACGAAATTGGTAGCAGCAAAGTAGGCGTAAGACTTGCCCCGTTAACAACTCTTAATGGCACAGTAGACGAAAACCCTGAAGAAACTTACTTAGCGGTTTCTGAGGCACTAAATAAAGCCGGTGTAGGTTACATGCATATAGCCGAAGCCGATTGGGATGACGCACCTTTAATGAGTGTTGAATTTAAAAAATCGATTCGCAAAGCCTACAGTGGAGTATTAATTTACGCAGGTAAGTACACCAAAGAGCGCGCAGACAAAGCACTTAGCGAAGGCTGGGCCGACATGATTGGCTTTGGTCGCCCGTTTGTATCAAACCCAGACTTACCAGCACGCTTAAAGCAAGGCAAGCCACTTAACAGCCACAACCCCGACACTTTGTTTGGTGGCGCAGAACAAGGCTACACCGATTATCCAACGGTATAATTGCTAGTAAGTAATTAACATTGAGTAAAAACATGAAGGGCTGCATTTTATGCAGCCCTTTTTTGTGCATTGATTCTAATAGCTTTACCTTGAGCAAAAAATAAAAAACGCGTAAGTTAACCGGGTTACCTATTTTAATAACAAGAAAATAAATGAAAGCCAAAGAGATAGAACAATTAGAATTATCAAATTCTGAAACCCGAGAAGTTATTACACCCTACGCCTTTAAAATTGACAGTGCTTTACTGGGCTTGCCTTTAGCTACACCTATTCAGCGTGCACTAGCGATTATTATTGATGTTGCACTGATATTTTTAGCAGCCAAACTCAGCGCGGCTTTAATAGCATTTGTTGCTGCAATGGCTTTTTATAAAGGTACAGCTCAGCAATACCTTCCGAAAATGTCGAATGTGTGGCGAAGAATCTTAAAAATAACGGCAGCAAGTATTTTATTTGTAAGCGCACTTACTGTGCTTTCAATTGGCATTGATTACCTAGAAGACGATAACACTGTTCAAGGTTTAGCTGTTCAGGGCGTAAAAATACAAGATGAAATTCAGCTTACTCCCACAGAAAAACAACAGGTAAATACTTATTTAGCGCAAACAGCCGATGACAGCTGTGAGCAACCTTGCCAACAAAACGCGCTTGATAATTTAATTGGGCAAGTTCCCAAATTAGCAGAAATGGATGACCTACAAAACCCACAACTTGCTACCGTACTTTTACAATTATTAGTGCTCAGTGAAAATAACGAAATAAAGCCTGCACAGTTAATAGAAGAAAAACCTGCACAAACAAGCACAAATAGTATTTTGCAGTGGAGCAAAGGCATTATTCAAGACTTAGGCTTAGGT
Source organism: Pseudoalteromonas sp. SG43-1 (assembly GCF_014164415.1). Lineage (NCBI taxonomy): Bacteria > Pseudomonadati > Pseudomonadota > Gammaproteobacteria > Alteromonadales > Pseudoalteromonadaceae > Pseudoalteromonas > Pseudoalteromonas sp. SG43-1. The sequence goes on from NZ_JACJFD010000014.1 coordinate 46,366, forward strand.
TTTGGCTGGGCTGCTGTTTACTTTACGTTGTTCTCGTTACTTTGGCGCGGCCAAACACCGGGTAAAAAGGTATGTAATATTCGTGTGGTTGCCTTAAGCGGTGAGCCATTAGGTTTATTAGATTGTTTTGGTCGCTACGGCGGCTACGGCGCAGGCTTTGCCACAGGCTTGTTAGGGTTTTTACAGATATATTGGGACCCAAACAGACAAGCCATTCAAGATAAAATATCAGCAACAGTGGTTATTAAAGGCAACTTGAATCAAGTTGTAAATTTTGAAACGGTAGAAGAGACTGTAAAAAGTTAAGTTTGCTCTTATTAATTACAAGGATGGTTATGAAAGCTTTATTAATGGCGTTTAGTTATCTGTATTTTATTACTGCTTCGTATGCGTCAGAAAATATTGTGTTAGCAAAAAAACATCAGCTTAAGTCTATTATTTTAGGTGAGCAGCGCAGTTATAGTGTTTATTTACCGCCAAGCTACAAGCAAAACCTCGAACTAGTATATCCTGTTATTTACTTGCTTGATGGCGACCCAACCCATTTAAAAGCCTTAGCGGGGCTTGTTGAAGCACTCAGTACTGAGCGGCTAGAAAAACAAATTCAACAAGCAATTATTGTCGCTGTTCCTAATAGTAAAAATGCGATAAGAGAGCGCGACTTTACCCCTACCAATGTCGATTGGACTTTTAACGGCAAGCTACTCGAAAAATTTGAAAACATTGGCAATGCCGCAAACTACACCGCTTTTTTTGAAAAAGAACTTATTCCCTTCATTAATAAAAATTACCGTACATCAAATAAGCAGGTATTAATTGGGGAATCTTCGGCGGCTTGTTCGCAAGTTATGTTTTACTTACCAATCACTCTTTATTTACTGATTACTTAATTATTGATGCAACCTATCTTTGGGATAATAATTATCTCAATCGTTATTTTGACGAGCAACAGCTTATAAATAAGCAGCTTAAAGGCAATGTATATTTTACTTTTGCTAATAATGCAGCTTTTGGTGAAATTGGAGAGGCTAATTATAAATGGGGCTTAGAGCTTGCTAAAAAAATAAAAGCGCACCCGAGTAACAGTTTATATATAAACTGTTACTTTGAAGAAGAAACTCATGGCACGGTGGCAGCGCTTAGTTGGTACTATGGTTTAAAAAGCTTATTACAAAAATAAGTCTTAATTTATATACTAGGTTAGTGAAAGGAGTAATTTTGGGTATATTGTTAACGAAATTTAGTAGTGAAAAATTAAAAGGGAATTAAATGAGTAATAATTTTAATGAGGCTATAAAGGGCTTTTTTTGGGGGATAGGGTTTGTAATAGCAACACTCGGTGGTATCAGTGTGTACGCGCTAACAATAGCCGCAGAAGTTGATAGTGGCTTTAAAGAGCAGGTATCAAATAAAGCATTGGAGGGCACTGACGACTTAAATAGTGATTATAAACTTACCCTTTCTGATATCTTTAAAGAAAATGGGCGAGTAAGAATAACTGCCGAGTTAAAAAATATCACCAATGAAAGCATATATGCAGGTGGTGTTATAGCATCTACATTCGATAAAAACGGAAAGTTTGTTGGTAATTGTTTAGGTAAAAGCGATGATATTTTTATAGAACCAAATAAAAGTAGCTATATTGATATTCATTGTAATCTACTGAGGCCACAGGTGAGCAGAGTACACTCAGCAAAGCTAAAGTTTAAGTGGTTTTGATAGTTGCTGTAAACTACCCCCATAGAAAGCAAAAAGCATAACGAGTAGTTATGACTAAAAAGTTATTTAGTTGGGAGCGAGGACGCCAATAGTCGGGTTACGATAAAATGTTACTATGCTGTATGCTAACCTCATTTAAATTTGATACTTAATTAAACTCCCGCAAGTAAGTGAAATAAAGTCGCATACCGATAAAGTTAAAGTCGGTCGGCATTTAGGCTCAATCTCAATATTGTATTGATGTACGCCGTTAAAGGTGGTGAGTTTATCTGTGAAAATCCAATTATAAATTACAGTCGAGTTTAACTTTTTAAACCTGATATTGAGCAACACCAAGCATTAAAAATAGAACAAAGCTCGTTATATTTTTAGCATAGGCTAGATTAAAAAGTAAATTTGCGTAGGTTGGGTAGAGCGAAGCGAAACCCAACAATAAACACTTTTTTAAATAGCTGTCCACCGACAGCTATTAATTTTAATTCACTTTCTCAACCTAACCCCAAACCCAACAACTCCCATCAACAACACAAATCCCCACACAAACACATTGCCGTATTGGCTGTACACGCTGTCGCCTTTTATAAGCTTAATGTTGGCTTTCAATATGGTAGCTTCAAACTGAGGCATGGTTTGTTGTGTGTGGCTTATAGGGTCGTATACGGCGCTTACACCATTGTTAGTAACACGCACTAGAGGGCGTTGTAGTTCGAGCGCGCGCATACGGGCTATTTGCATGTGTTGCAAAGGCCCAATAGAGTCACCAAACCAGGCATCGTTACTTACTGTAAAGAGTAGGTCGGAATCGCTTTTGTAATTACCGCGTACTAAATCTGCAAAAACAATTTCGTAGCAAATAGCAGGGAGTAGGTTATAGCCATTGGCGCGCAAGTTGTTTTGCACTTTGTCGCCACGGGTAAACGATGACATAGGCAAATCGAATAATGGGGCAATAGGGCGCAAAAAGTCTTGAAACGGTACAAATTCGCCAATAGGTAGTAGCTGGTGTTTTTGATAGCGGTTTTTATCAAGGTAATGGTAATGCCCATGCTCGTCGCCACGTTCTTTATTACCGACCACAATAAGTGTGTTGAATATATTTTTGGTGTCTCGCTGGTAGTCAACAATACCGGTTACAAGGGCGGTTTGATTAAACGAGGCGGCACTGTCTAAATTGGCTAGGTAGGAATCGGCAAGCATTTCTATTTCAGGCACTGCGGCTTCTGGCCATACTATTAAGTCGGCATCCCAATGTGGACGTGTCATGTCTTGGTATTTGCTCATTGTGGTCCAAAACTCACTTGGCTCAAAGCGCAGGTGTTGCTGTATGTTCCCTTGTACGAGCAATACTGACATGTTTTTATCTGTGTAATGAATGCTGCCTGTGGTATTTGCACCTGTAAAAATAAGCGCAACAGCTGTCGCAGTAACCGCCGGGGTTTTAAAATCTTTTTGGGTAAGTTTATATAGTGCAAAGCCAATAGCGATACACACGAGGGTTAAGCCAAACTCGCCAATATAAGGGGCGAGCAGCCTTAAAGGTCCGTCGGTTTGTGTGTAGCCAAAGCTTAACCACGGGAAACCGGTAAGTACGGTGCCACGTAAATACTCACTAATTGCAAAGCAGGCAATTAGTAATGCGCCAAAGCTTTTAGGGCCACTAGCAAAGCGTGTAGTTGCCCAAAAGGCAAGTGCGGGAAATAATGCTAAGTATGAGCACAAAAAAGCCATTAACGAGAGCGACGCTATAAGCGGCATACCGCCAAAGGTGGCAATAGAAACATGTACCCAGCTTATACCTGCACCAAACCAGCCTAGGCCAAATATAAAGCCATATTTAGCGGCGGTTTTTGCGTGTGCTTTACCGGTATTATTGGGATTAATGCAAAAAATTATGGCGCCAAGACTAATAAATACGATGGGCCAAATTTCAAAAGGGGCATAGCCAAAAGTTAAAACAAGGCCCGCAACGAGTGCGAGCCATGCTTTTTTATCTTTTGCTAATAGGGTAAGTCTAGTTAGCAGTTTCTTCACTGTCGTTATCATCAGCCTTAGGAACGGTGACTTGCAGTTGCAAAATACGACGATTGTCGGCGTTGGTTACTTTAAATTGGTAACCTTCTATGTCAATCGTTTCACCACGGCTTGGCATATGGCCAAATGCGTGCAGTACAGTTCCGCCAATAGTATCGGCTTCGTCTGTGCTGTAGCCTGTTTTAAAATGCTCGTTAAAGTCATCTACAGGTGTGAGTGCTTGCACTACGTGGACATGTTTAGCAAGTTGACGAATATCTTGATGTTCTTCTTCTTCGTCGTGCTCATCTTCGATTTCGCCAACAATTATTTCAAGAATATCTTCAATCGTTACTAAGCCCGATACGCCGCCGTATTCGTCAATAACAACAGCCATATGGTAGCGTTGCTGACGGAATTCGTTTAGCAATGTATCAACACGTTTGCTTTCAGGTACTACCATTGCTGGGCGTAAATAATCGCGTATTGATGGTAAATGCTCGTCTTTATTTAAGATCAGTGGCAATAAATCTTTAGCGAGTAAAAAACCTTCTACATGATCTTTGTCTTCAATCACAACTGGAAAACGTGAGTGAGTTGAGTCAACCATCATTGGAATTAGTTCTTCAAGCGGGCTGTCGATCTCAAGAGTGATCATTTGTGAGCGCGGAACCATTATGTCTCGCACTTTAAGCTCAGACACGCCAAGCACACCTTCTATCATCTCTTTTGTTTCTGGATCGATTACGTCTCGTTCTTGCGCATCGGCAATAACTTCGACCAGCTCTTCTCTATTCTGGGGTTCCCCTTGCAACATTTGGGCTATTCTGCCCAACCACGTTTTGCCAGAAGAACCCTGGCTAGATTGCGAGTTACCGTCGCTCATTGCGTCTAATTGCTCCGTTAATTTAAATATCGTCCCGGTATGGGTCTGCTATGTTTAGCTCTGCAAGTAATTGCTTTTCGATGCTTTCCATCTCTAAAGCATCGTCACTCTTTATATGGTCAAATCCAAGCAAATGCAAGCATCCGTGAATAACCATGTGAGCAAAGTGGTCATGAAATGACTTCTCTTGCTCAATTGCTTCAGCTAATACAATGGCTGGGCAAATAATTAAATCACCAACCAAGGGAATATCTATGCCTGGTGGTGCTTCAAATTCGAACGACAGTACGTTGGTCGGTTTATTTTTACCGCGATAGTCGTTATTAAGTTGTTGCGATTGCGCTTCGTCGCTAATAACGATACTGAGTTCGGACTCGTCACGGTATTGGCTAAGGGCTTTGTCGGCCCATAGTGCAAATTGTTCTTCGCTTGGGAGGTTGTCAAACTCACAGGCTATTTGTAAATCAAGTTCGGTTGTCAAAGTATTACTCTTTAGTAGTAGGCTGTTGAAGAGCAGCGAGTGCGTCTTTTGCATTTTGCTTTTCAATGCGCTTAAGTCGCTCGCTTTCGTCGTTACGCTCGTAGGCTTCAACTATGCGTGCTACAACAGGGTGGCGTACTACGTCGTGGGCTTTGAAGTAGTTAAAGCTAATTTCGTTTACGCCATCAAGCACTTCAATTGCATGGCGAAGGCCTGAGCGTGTGCCACGAGGTAAATCGACCTGTGTAATATCGCCTGTAATCACCGCTTTTGAGTTAAACCCTATACGGGTTAAAAACATTTTCATTTGCTCGGCGGTGGTATTTTGGCTTTCATCTAAAATAATAAAGGCATCGTTTAAAGTACGTCCGCGCATGTAAGCAAGCGGTGCGACTTCGATGATATTTTTTTCGATGAGTTTTTCTACTTTTTCAAAACCTAGCATTTCAAAAAGAGCATCGTAAAGAGGGCGCAGGTATGGGTCTATTTTTTGACTTAAATCACCTGGTAAAAAGCCAAGCTTTTCGCCAGCTTCTACAGCAGGGCGCGTTAGTAATATACGGCGTATTTCTTGGCGCTCAAGAGCGTCGACGGCGGCTGCAACTGCAAGGTAAGTTTTACCAGTACCTGCAGGGCCAATACCAAAGGTAATGTCGTGGTTTAAAATATTTGCCACATAAACACCTTGGTTGTCGTTACGTGGTTTAATAACACCACGGCGGGTTTTAATAACCATTTCTTTGCCATAAGCGCTGCTGGATGCATCTTGCTCTAAGGCTTTTGATTCGGTAATAGCTAAATGAACGGCGTCGGGTTCTATTTCGCCTAAAACACCACGAACAGGCTGAGTATCAACATAAAGGTTTTTTAAGATTTCTACAGCGCCGGCGCAGTTGTGTAGTTTACCGGTTACTTTAAAAAAGTTGTCACGGTGAATTATTTCAACAGCCAGGTGGCGTTCAATTTGTTTGATGTTTTCGTCAAACGGGCCACATAAAGAAGAAAGGCGTTTGTTATCGGCAGGTTCTAAATAAATCTCTAATGTTTTTAACTGATTACTCAAAATTGCTTCCTATAGTACTGCGCCAGCGTTAACTGGCGCTAATTGTGTGACTAAGGAACGAAAGTAGCTACGCCAATTTCGTTAACAGTGTCTGGTTTTGGCTCTGCAGCTGCAGCTTTAGTTAAAATAGCTGAAGGAGCTACTTCACGTCGTAAGTTCATTTCTGATTCTGTACGAATTAAGTCACCACGTAAAGAGTTAGGTAGTGCTTCGGTAATACGTACATCAACAAACTGTCCGATCACTGTGTGCGGGCCAACAAAGTTTACTACACGGTTGTTTTCTGTACGGCCACGTAATTCCATAGGGTTCTTCTTAGAAGGACCTTCAACAAGTATACGTTGCTCTGTATCGAACATTTGACGACTAATTTGCTGCGCCATTTGTGTAATACGGTTTTGTAGTAAGTATAAGCGCTCTTTTTTCTCTTGCTCTGTTACGTCATCCGGCAAATCTGCCGCTGGCGTACCTGGGCGTGCGCTGTAAATAAAGCTAAAGCTCATATCAAAACCTATGTCGCTAATAAGCTTCATGGTTGCTTCAAAGTCTTCTTTGCTTTCGCCTGGGAAACCAATAATGAAATCTGACGACATGCTTAAGTTAGGACGAATTTTACGTAACTTACGAATTGTCGATTTGTATTCAATTGCCGTATGACCACGTTTCATTAGGTTTAATATACGGTCTGAACCACTTTGTACTGGTAAATGTAAGTGATCTACAAGCTCTGGTACATCGGCGTAAACGTCGATTATATCTGGGGTAAATTCTACCGGGTGCGATGTGGTGTAACGAATACGGTCAATACCATCAATAGCTGCAATAAGACGAATTAAATCAGAGAAGTAACAAATTTCGCCATCGTGCGTATCGCCGCGGTATGCGTTTACGTTTTGACCTAAAAGATTTACTTCACGTACGCCTTGCTCTGCAAGTTGTGCAACTTCAAGTAGTACGTCATCTACTGGGCGACTAACTTCTTCACCACGAGTATAAGGTACAACACAAAAAGTACAGTACTTAGAACAGCCTTCCATAATTGATACGAAAGCAGATGGGCCATCTGCTTTTGGCTCTGGCAGGCGGTCAAATTTTTCAATCTCTGGGAATGAAATATCAACAACCGATGAGCCTTTGTCGCCTTGCACTTGTTTAATCATTTCTGGTAAACGGTGTAGCGTTTGCGGACCAAAAATAACATCTACAAATGGTGCACGTTGGCGAATAGAGTCACCTTCTTGTGAGGCAACACAACCACCTACACCAATGATTAAATCTGGCTTGTCGTCTTTTAATAACTTCCAGCGACCTAATTGGTGAAATACTTTTTCTTGTGCTTTTTCACGAATTGAACAGGTGTTAAGTAAGATTACGTCGGCATCTGTTGCATCTTCAGTTAGCTGGTAGCCGTTGGTGGCATCTAAAAGTTCAGCCATTTTCTGAGAGTCGTATTCGTTCATCTGACAACCCCAGGTTTTAATATGCAGCTTTTTGCTCATTGAAATATAGCCTCGTGTTCAATTCGATAGTGGCACAAAAATGTGCTTGAAACAGGATTAAGGAGCAAGCATGCTCACTTAAAGGAGGCGTATTTTAGCTGGATACCCGTCCAGATCCAAGTATAGTTTTCATGTTTGTGATCTCAAATCAATACGAGGCGAGTTTAATCAGCGGTTAGGGATATCCTCTGGTATAAAACAAATTAATTTTGATACAATCAAAACAGACTCAAGTAATAATAAAATGATGAAAAACATGACTAAAAATAATGTGATAGTAGTTGGTGGTGGCATGGTTGGCGCGGCTATGGCGATAAAGCTTGCTCAACAGGGCTTTGGCGTACGTATAATTGAAAAACACCTAATAGACCCATCACAGATTCTTAGTAGTGATAAGGTTGATATTAGAGTGTCGGCTATTAATCGTTTTTCAGAAAATTTACTTGATGAATTAGGAGCAATGCCGCTTTTAAGGCAAAACCGCATAGCGCCTTATCAACAATTAGAGGCATTTGAGCGCGGTGGTGATAATTTATTGTTTGACTGCGCCGATATAAACACCACGCATTTAGGCCACTTAATTGAAAATAGTTTAATTCAAGCAAGTTTATGGCAGCAATTTGATCATTATAAAATTGAGGTTATTAAGCAAGCCACACCTATTACTAAAATAGAGCAAACGGATGATTTAATTACGCTTGTGTATGGAGCTCAAACCTATACCGCTGATTTAGTGATTGCAGCCGATGGCGGACAATCGCAGCTGCGTGCTAAAGCTAATATAGGAATTACCGGCTGGCAGTATCAGCAGCATTGCATGGGGGTATTAATTAAACTCGATGCGCCGCAACAAATAAAAACATGGCAGCAGTTTACGCCAAGTGGGCCACTCGCATTTTTGCCAATGCATGCACCATACGCTAATTTAATTTGGTACGATGATGCAAATACACTGCAAGCATTTAAAGGGCTAAACCCAGCTGAGCTAAAAATGCACATACTTAATAAATTTCCTGAACTTGCTGGAGACTTTGAAGTACAAACTCATGCAATATTTCCGCTTACTCGCCAACATGCTAACAACTATTCACAAGGGCGCTTGGTTTTAGTCGGTGACGCTGCACATACAATAAATCCGCTTGCAGGGCAGGGTGTAAATTTAGGTTTTCAGGATGTAGTGGCACTTGCTGAAGTTTTAGACAATGCAGGGGATATAGGGCGCCCGTTAACGCTTAAAGAATATGAGCGAGCTCGCCGTAAGGCTAATTTATTAATGATGAGCATGATGGATGCCTGTTACTTTGGCTTTTCTAACCAAGTTGCGCCACTTAAATGGGCACGTAGCCAGTTTTTAAAAATGGCTAATAATACAGGCCCTATAAAAAACTGGGTTTTAAAATACGCAATTAGCGGTGATTTAGGCTAAATTTAAAGTAGAGATTAAAAAGGCTCATTTATGAGCCTTTTTTTATGTCTGTTTTTAAGTGGACAAATAGTGACCCAGTTATATTAAATAAAATTTTAATTTGACTAGGGTTATATCACTAAACCGCAATTTAATAATTTTAAAGAGCCTATGTGTGGATAATTTTTTTTCAGTAATAATTATTTTAGGTGCGCTACTGCTAGTTGCTAGCTTAAAAACAACCTTTAAAGTTTGTAAAAAAACATCGCAAAGAGCGTGGAGTGTACTGTTATGCGCTATTGTCTGTTTTATTTTAGGGTATTGGTGGATACTTTATTACTTTTCAAATTACGATACGGCACCAATAATAAGAAATGCAGTTGCCACAATATTATTTGGTGGTGCAGGGTTTGTTTTCTTAGTTGTCAAACTGAGTTTGAAAAGCATCCTTAAAATAGAGCAAGCAACGCAGTATCAAAAATATCAAACTGAGCACGATAACTTAACAACCTTACCCAACCGCAATAACTTTTTTAAATCCTTGAGTAAACAAGTCGATTACCCTTCTTCATTTGCATTATTTTATATTGATTTAAATAATTTTAAACAAATTAATGATGCGTTTGGTCATCAATGTGGTGATCAACTACTGGCTGCTTTTGCTAATAAGTTAAGCAAAGAACTATGTGGCATTGCTAAGTTATATCGAATAGGGGGGGATGAGTTTGCGTTTTTACTGAATACCGATACTGATGAAAGCATGGCTCACTGTGTAAATATTATAAACTCAGCCGTTAAAGCTCCGTTTTGTACACATGAGCAAATGGTTAAAATACAATTAAGTATAGGCGTAAGCCGTTTCCCAGATGATAGCCGATTACCCGACCAGTTACTAAAAAAAGCCAACTTGGCACTGCATGAAGCAAAAAAGACATTTCAACCTTTAGTAAATTACTCATCTGAAATAGGTAAACGAGCTGAGGACTTTTTTGATTTATCAGTCAAAATTAAAGCCGCGTTACACAAAGGTGAGTTCGAGCTTTATTTACAACCAATAATGAACTCCAAAGATATTCAATTGCATGGCCTAGAAGCGCTGATCCGATGGCCGCAAGCTGATGGTAGCTTTATTAGTCCTGAAAAGTTTATAAGTGTAGCTGAGCGTACAGGGCTTATTTTTGTTTTATCGAAATGGGTTGTACAAGAAGCAGTTAACCATATTAGAAAACTTAAACTGTTTGGGTTTACCGGTACTATTCATGTCAACTTATCAACGAAAGATATTGAAAGCAGCGAGTTTTACGAATTTATAATTAGCTTACTTACTACTGACCCGACTTTAAGTGATTCACTAATATTTGAAATTACAGAAGGGGCAATGATGACAAACATACCCGCAGCAAGAAAAATGATGCAGCAGTTAAGTATGCGTGGATTTAAATTTAGTGTTGATGATTTTGGTACGGGGTTTTCGTCACTGTCGTTATTAAGGGAGTTGCCCATAAACCAGATAAAAATAGATCAATCGTTTATCAAAGACATGCTCATTAATCCGCCTGATTACGCTATTGTAGAATCTACGTTGTTTTTGGCGAGCCGATTAAATTGCGATGTAGTAGCTGAAGGAATAGAAACCAAAGAAGTAGAGCAAGCGCTATTGAGTATGAACTGTGATTATTTACAAGGGTATTTATATAGCAAACCAATAAATATAGACGAATTTATAAATGTATATTTAAGTACAGAAAAAGTAAGCTGAATTTAATGAATATTGAGAAGTTTTAGAGGAGGAAGTCAAATTGGCTGGGATACCAGGATTTGAACCTGGGAATGCCAGGATCAAAACCTGGTGCCTTACCGCTTGGCGATATCCCAACTATAAATTTGATATTAATTTTAGTTCTTAATAAGAACATGGTGCGGAAGGAGAGACTTGAACTCTCACATCCTAAGATACTGGAACCTAAATCCAGCGCGTCTACCAATTCCGCCACTCCCGCATCACTAATGTGCTCATTTAACCTCTAAGCTAGAGTAATTCTTTTATTCAACTTTCCTTGGTAGAAGAAGTTGGCTGGGATACCAGGATTTGAACCTGGGAATGCCAGGATCAAAACCTGGTGCCTTACCGCTTGGCGATATCCCAACAAAGAATTCTTTTATAATTTTAGTTCTTATCAGAACATGGTGCGGAAGGAGAGACTTGAACTCTCACATCCTAAGATACTGGAACCTAAATCCAGCGCGTCTACCAATTCCGCCACTCCCGCATCACTAATTTGCTCATTTAAACTCTAAGCAAGAGTCATTCTTTTATCCAACTTTCCTTGGTAGAAGAAGTTGGCTGGGATACCAGGATTTGAACCTGGGAATGCCAGGATCAAAACCTGGTGCCTTACCGCTTGGCGATATCCCAACAAAGAATTAATTGATATTTTTAGTTCGTATCAAGAACATGGTGCGGAAAGAGAGACTTGAACTCTCACAACCGAAGTTACTGGAACCTAAATCCAGCGCGTCTACCAATTCCGCCACTCCCGCATCGTTTGTGTTATAAAACACAGGTAGCTATTTTAGACTCTTCATTGAGTGCAATTTAACTCTTGCAGAGCCACTTCTAAAAATAGAAATGGTGGCTAAGACGGGATTTGAACCTGTGACCCCATCATTATGAGTGATGTGCTCTAACCAGCTGAGCTACTTAGCCATTGTTGGCTGGGATACCAGGATTTGAACCTGGGAATGCCAGGATCAAAACCTGGTGCCTTACCGCTTGGCGATATCCCAACAATAACAATTGATAGTTTTAATTCTTATCAAGAATTATGGTGCGGAAGGAGAGACTTGAACTCTCACATCCTAAGATACTGGAACCTAAATCCAGCGCGTCTACCAATTCCGCCACTCCCGCACACAAGGTAGTTATTTTAAACTCTTCATTGAGCAACAAAAAATATGGTGGCTAAGACGGGATTTGAACCTGTGACCCCATCATTATGAGTGATGTGCTCTAACCAGCTGAGCTACTTAGCCATCTTTTTTTGTTAGCACTTCATCGCTGAGTGCGGGGCGTATTATGCTGATATGACCCAAATTCGTCAACACCTTTTTTGCAAAAAAACACTTAACTGTGTTTGTTTGCAGGAAAATTAAGCTAAGCGGCTAAATTTTAATAAAAATGATGATTTTTTGAGTGCAATTCAGATACAAAATTTGTCGCTAAATAAAAAAAGCAAAAACCAATAGTTTGAAGCTGTTTGATTATTCGACAAATTATTACGCTCTGGTTAAATCTTAACATTAATTTGTTTAAGAGGTACTTATTATTGAGGTTTGATCTTCTGCGCAGTGTGTTTTTTTAAATTAAACGTAGGCATTTAGGTTGGGGCTAAATCAATTTTATAAGTTTATAACGTTGGAGGTACAAAAAAGGCTCGTAAAAACGAGCCTTTAAAATTATTACCAATACTAACTTGGTTTCATTTGACTTATACGTTGAACAAGAAGTTCATTACATCGCCGTCTTTAACAATGTACTCTTTACCTTCTTGACGCATCTTACCTGCTTCTTTTGCGCCGCTTTCACCTTTAAAGGCAACAAAGTCGTCAAAAGCAATCGTTTGCGCACGAATAAAGCCACGCTCGAAGTCGGTATGGATTTTACCCGCTGCTTGTGGCGCTGTTGCACCTACAGGGATTGTCCATGCACGCACTTCTTTAACACCCGCAGTGAAATAAGTTTGTAATTGTAGTAATTCATAACCACCACGAATAACAAGATTAAGACCGGGCTCTTCTAAGCCAAGATCAGCCATAAACTCAAGCTTGTCTTCGTCATCTAATTCTGAAAGCTCAGATTCGATAGCAGCACATACAGGAACAACAATCGCATCTTCTGCTGCAGCAATAGCGCGTACACGGTCAAGGTATGGATTATTTTCAAAACCATCTTCAGCAACGTTTGCAATATACATAGTTGGTTTAATAGTTAAGAAGTTGATAGAGCTGATTGCTGCTTTTTCTTCTTTAGTTAATGCTAAAGCGCGTAAAGTTAAGCCTTCATCAAGATGCACTTTTACTTTTTCAAGTACGGCATTTTGCTCTTTGGCGTCTTTATCACCACCTTTTGCTTTTTTTGCGTTACGGAAAAGGGCTTTTTCAGCGCTATCCATATCAGCAAGTACTAACTCAGTGTTGATTACGTCAATATCGTCAGCAGGGTCAATAGTGCCTGCTACGTGTATGATGTTTTCATCTTCAAAACAGCGAACTACGTGGCCAATTGCATCGGTTTCACGAATGTTAGCTAAAAACTGGTTACCAAGGCCTTCACCTTTAGATGCGCCCTTTACCAAGCCAGCAATGTCTACAAATTCCATACTAGTGGTAAGAACTCGTTGAGGATTAACAATTTTAGCAAGTTCGTCTAGACGAGGATCTGGCACAGGTACCACACCTGTATTAGGCTCAATGGTACAAAAAGGAAAGTTAGCGGCTTCAATACCCGCTTTAGTTAGTGCATTGAAAAGCGTTGATTTACCTACGTTAGGCAAGCCAACGATGCCACATTTAAAACCCATAGTAAGATACCTTGTTTAGAATTCGTTTAAACGGTGTACTTGGACCCAAGTTACTAGGGTTTAAACGAATGTAGTCTGTTTTGTGCTTTTAACACACCATCTTTTGCAAGTATTTCCATGCAACGAACTGCTTCATCAACAGCAGCATCCATTTTTTCTTGGTCTTCTTTGGTCGCTTTTCCAAGCACCCAACCAGTTACCATTTCACGATGCCCCGGATGACCTACACCAATGCGCAAGCGCATAAAGTCTTTTTGATTTGCCATTTTTGCAATAATGTCTTTTAAACCATTATGACCGCCATGCCCGCCACCTTTTTTTAATTTGGCAACGCCTGGGTCTAAATCCAATTCGTCATGGGCAACTAAAATGTCCTCGACAGGGATTTTGAAAAAATTAGCTAAACTACTGACCGCTTTACCACTTAAATTCATGTAAGTAGTGGGGATCAATAATTTGAATTCTTGGCCTTGAATGATCACTTTGCCTGTAAGGCCGTGATATTTAGGATCGTGTTTTAGAGTGCAGTTATAGCGTGCAGCGATTTGCTCGATGAACCAAGCACCTGCATTGTGGCGTGTGTTTGCGTATTCGGGGCCTGGATTAGCCAGGCCCACAAGCATTTGAATAGAATTCAAGGTTGCGAGACCTTAAATATTATTCTGCTGCTGCAGCGTCGTCTTCAACTGGAGCTGCTTTGTTTGCTTTGATAGTCAGGATAGACTGATCATGGCCTTCGCCTTTAGCTAAATCTACAGAGCTAACGCCTTTAGGGAAAGTTAGGTCAGAGATATGAACTGAATCGCCAACAACAAACTTAGAAACATCTACTTCAATGAATTCTGGAAGTGCTTTTGGAAGACACGTAATTTCAACTTCAGTTAACTGGTGAACAACAGTTGCGCCAGCTTTAGTTACAATCTCTTCACCGATGAAGTGTAGAGGAACTTTAGTTTGAAATTTATGAGTAGCATCTACACGTTGGAAATCAAGGTGAGTAAGCTTAGGCTTGAATGGGTGACGTTGGATATCTTTTAAGATTACTTCAACAGCTTCGCCATCAACGTTAAGCGTAAGGATATGCGTGTAGAAACCTTCGTCTTCTTGAGCTTTGATCATATCTTTATGAGCAAAAGTAAGAGATAAAGCTTCTTTATCAGCTCCGTAAAGGATTGCAGGAACTTTGTCTTCGCGACGTAGGCGGCGGCTCGCACCAGTACCAGTTTCTACGCGAAGTTCAGCGTTATACGTATAAGTTTTGTTAGACATGATGTCTCCAGTTATTTAAATGTGTAGGGCCTTTGCGACCAAGGTCCCTAGCCAAAAGGCGCGCTATCATACCACCACGCCCAGATAAAATAAACATCGCTTACAAAAAAAGCGCCAAAAGGCGCTTTTATATTCAGGAATGTTTAATTTTAGTGTTCAAACATCGCTGAGATAGATTCTTCGTTACTAATACGACGAATAGTCTCTGCTAACATGTCAGCAAGCGTAAGTACCTTAACTTTATCAAGGGCTTTAAGCTCATCAGATAGCGGAATTGAGTCAGTTACAATTACTTCATCAATCATTGAGTCACGTAAGTTTTCGGCTGCTTTACCTGAAAGGATAGGGTGTGTTGCGTATGCAAATACACGCTTAGCGCCATGTTCTTTAAGTGCTTCTGCGGCTTTACACAATGTACCACCGGTATCAATCATATCATCTACGATAATACAATCACGACCTTCAACGTCACCAATAATGTGCATTACTTGAGAAACATTTGCTTGAGGGCGACGTTTATCAATGATTGCTAAATCGGTATCGTTTAGTAGTTTTGCAATTGCACGAGCACGTACAACACCACCAATATCTGGAGATACAACAACGACGTCTTCAAAGTCGCGTTCTTTCATATCTTCAAGTAATACAGGGCTGCCAAATACGTTATCTACAGGTACATCAAAGAAGCCTTGGATTTGTTCAGCGTGTAAATCAACCGTAAGAACACGGTCAACACCAACACTTGATAAGAAATCTGCAACAACTTTAGCGGTAATTGGAACACGAGCAGAACGTACGCGACGGTCTTGGCGCGCATAACCAAAATAAGGAATGACGGCAGTAATACGACCTGCAGATGCACGACGTAGAGCATCAACCATAACGATAAGTTCCATCAGGTTATCGTTTGTAGGGGCACAGGTTGATTGCAAGATAAAAACGTCCGAGCCACGAACATTTTCATTTATTTGAACACTGATCTCACCGTCGCTAAAACGGCCAACAACAGCATCGCCTAATTCAATATATAAACGTTTTGCAACTTTTTGAGCTAACTCAGGTGTTGCGTTACCAGCGAAGAGCTTCATGTCAGGCACGGTAGGGTTCCTCAGGCACTGAATATTTGGACTAACGGGCAATGATAAATTTCACTGCGGGTTAACTTATGATTACTTGTACGTTACTTCATTGATCGAATATGGCGGTTAACTCCGTATGAGCAGGTGAGACATTTGCGCTTGAAGCCACAAAACCCTGCCAAGTATGGGGGAGATTTTCAAGTACATCTTGTGCTTGAACTTGGCTAGCAAATTCGACAAAACAACATGAACCTGTTCCGGTCATCTTCGACGGTGCGTATTTTAGCAACCACTGGAGGGTTTTTTCAACCTCGGGGCAAAGCTTTTTAACTAAAGGCTCACAATCGTTGGTCAAAGTATGGTGTTTCCAGTCGCCTATTATTTTTGGTGTGTCGCGTTTTAAATCTGGATGTGTAAATATTTTTGCGGTACTTACATGTTGGTTAGGGTGTACAACGCAGTACCATTTTTGTTCAAGTGTTACGTGGTGTAGTTTTTCACCAATACCGTGCGCTATGGCGCTTTGACCTTGTATGAACACTGGAACATCTGCCCCTAACTTGAGCCCTAGTTGAGCTAGTGTTTCTAAATTTAGTGCCAATTTCCATAACTTATTTAGGGCTAATAAAGTACTCGCTGCGTCAGATGAACCTCCTCCAACACCGCCCCCCATCGGCAAGCGCTTAATTAAATTTATTTTTACACCCAAAGAGGTTTTACAGTGTGTTTGTAATAATAAAGCCGCTTTATAGATGAGATTATCATTTAGAGGGATGTCTTTAGTATCACCACCGACAGAAATACTCCCATCTGTTGTTAACTCAAAATGCAGCTCATCGCCAAAATTTAAAAAAGTAAATAAGGTTTCAAGTTCATGATAGCCATCTTCTCGGCGAGCATTAATATGTAAAAATAAATTGAGTTTTGCCGGAGCTATAAGTGAAAAAGAGGTTTTGTTATTCATACTTATTTAAACTGCCAATCGTATAGTTGAATTTTAATTTTTATTTGTTGGTGCTTTAACGTCAGTTTAGTAGGTAACCAGTAACCTGCGTTTTGTACATAGGTGCCATAATCTATTTGCCATTTTTTGCCTGTATTATCAAACCATAATACTTGCTTTGCACGCCCAAGCTCATCAACAATTAAACTTTCATCGTCAATAGTGCCTTTAAGCCAGTTATCGGCATTATCAACCGGTAGTGTAAAACCCGTTAATCGTTTTAAAAGCTCTGCAGCATTAGTATCAAAGTATTGTTCACCGTCAAACTCTAATTCAGCACCGTTAGTTGTTTGTTTAAGTGATAAAATACGAGTACCAATAAAAGTAGTCAGTATTAAATTATTGGAATTTGTTGTTTGCTGCCAATTTAAGTTTGCAGATTGACGCTCTTCTGGGCTAATAAATGCAAGTTTACCTTCTACTTGCCAAGTTTTTTGAGCAGCTAAACGTGGTTTCCAATCATCATAAAGTGTTGTTTTTGTATCAATTTGATGAGCACAGCCACCTAAAAACAAAAAAAACATGAATAAAATCAAATATTGTCGAATCAAATGTTGTTCCTTACTTTCCATATTCCGCTGATTTTTGGTAAAATTACCGCCTTTGAAGTAGGGCTCAGCAATATTTGGCAAATATGACCATAATAGCACTAGGTATAAATCACAAAACCGCATCCGTAGAATTACGTGAAAAAGTGGCTTTTTCGCCTGAGCAAATTTCAGAGGCGTTGCAACAATTAAGTGGTCATGCCGACTTTAATGAAGCGGTTATTGTGTCTACCTGCAATCGAACCGAGATCTATTGTAGCCTCGCTCAGCAAAATTCCCAAACACTGTTGAGCTGGCTTGCCAGTTTCCATGGTTTGGATGAACATGAACTGAGCAAAAACACTTATTGCTACGAAGATAACGATGCTATTAATCACTTAATGCGCGTGGCGTGTGGGTTGGATTCTTTGGTGTTGGGCGAACCGCAAATTTTGGGGCAAATAAAACAATCGTTTTTTAGTGCTAAAAACCACGATGCAGTAGGTGTTACGTTTGATAGGTTGTTTCAAAAAACATTTTCAGTAGCGAAACAAGTTAGAACTGAAACCGATATTGGCGCAAGTGCTGTATCGGTAGCGTTTGCTGCAGTTAACTTGGCAAAGCATATTTATGGCAAGCTTGATAAGACCAATGTGTTATTAATTGGCGCAGGTGAAACCATTGAATTGGTTGCTAAACATTTATACCAAAATGAGCCTCAAAATATCACTGTTGCAAATAGAACTATTGAGCGAGCTCGTAACTTAGCTGATGAAGTGTCGGCAGATGTGATTGCTTTGGCGCAATTGCCTGAGCGTTTGCATAAAGCCGATATAGTGATTAGTTCTACAGCCAGCACTTTGCCTATTATTGGTAAAGGGGTGGTTGAGCAGGCGCTAAAGCAGCGACGTCACAAACCTATGCTATTTATAGATATAGCGGTTCCGCGTGATATAGAAAGCCAAGTTGGGGAGCTAGATGCTGCCTATTTATATTCCGTTGATGACTTACAAACCATTGTAAGCGAGAATATGGCAGCGCGCGAGCAAGCTGCACAGCAAGCGCAAATAATTATTACTGAACGCACCAAAGAATTTGCAATGTGGATGCGTTCACTCGATTCGGTAGATTTAATCCGCCATTATCGAAACGATGTACAAACAATTAAGTCTGAACTTGTAGAGCGTGCTGTTAGTCAGCTCAATACAGGTAAAGATGCAGAAAAAATTATATTAGAGCTCGCCAATAAATTAACCAATCGCTTAATGCACGCGCCTACCCGTGCAATACAAGATGCAGCGAAAAAAGGTGAAGTGGCGCAGCTAAACCAGTTGAAAAAAATGTTAGGTATTGATCAGGAATAACCGTTAAATGAAAGAGTCTGTTTATAATAAATTAGAAACCTTAGTCGAGCGTTATGAAGAAGTACAAGCGCTGCTAAGCGACCCGTCGGTCATTAGTGATCAAAACCGTTTTCGTGCGCTTTCAAAAGAGTATTCTGAGCTTGAAGAGATTGTAAAAACGTTTTTAAACTATAAAGAAACGCAAGACGATTTAGCCAGTGCAGAAGAAATGCTTAAAGATTCTGACCCTGAAATGCGTGAAATGGCGCAAGAAGAATATAAAGAAGCAAAAGCACAAATACTAGTGATTGAAGATCAAATTCAAGTATTAATGTTGCCAAAAGATCCGCGAGATAACAATAACGTGTTTGTTGAAGTACGTGCAGGGACGGGCGGCGATGAAGCGGCTATTTTTGCTGGTGACTTATTTCGTATGTACAGCCGCTACGCAGAAAATAAAAAATGGAAAGTAGAAGTTGTAAGCACCAATGAAGGTGAGCATGGCGGTTACAAAGAAGTTATTGCAAATATCAGTGGCGAAGGCGTTTACGGTCAATTAAAGTTTGAATCAGGTGTACACCGCGTACAACGTGTGCCAGAGACTGAATCACAAGGTCGTGTTCATACCTCAGCGTGTACTGTTGCGGTTATGGCAGAAGTACCAGAAGCAGAAGCGATACAAATTAATACAGCAGATTTAAAAGTTGATACATTTCGTGCATCAGGCGCAGGTGGTCAGCACGTAAATAAAACTGATTCTGCTATTCGACTTACACATATACCTACCGGTGTTGTGGTTGAGTGTCAGGATCAGCGTTCGCAGCATAAAAACCGCGCTAAAGCGATGTCAGTACTTGCAGCTCGACTGCAACAAGCTGAAGATGAAAAACGCCATGCGGCAGAAGCCTCTGAACGTCGTGACTTGGTAGGTAGTGGCGATCGTTCTGAGCGTATTCGTACTTATAACTACCCGCAAGGTCGTATTACCGATCACCGTATTAACTTAACACTTTATCGTTTAAACGAAGTGGTAGCCGGTGATTTAAGTGCGATTATTGACCCATTAATGCAAGAGCATCAAGCTGACTTACTTGCGGCCATGGGCGACGAGTAATTGTGGCTCACACTCTTGAACAAGCAATTGCTGCAGGTGCTGACTTATTAGCACTTAGCAGCGAAAGTGCTAAATTAGATGCACAAGTTTTACTTCTTCATATACTTCAAAAACCTCGCAGTTACCTTTTTACTTGGCCAGAACATGCGCTTAGTGATGAGCAACAATCGCAGTTTAATGTATTTATCCAAAGACGTTTAAAAGGTGAGCCCGTAGCCCATATAACTGGGCTGCGTGAATTTTGGAGCTTATCGCTTGAAGTTAACGCAACGACCCTAATACCTCGACCAGATACTGAAACATTAGTCGAGCAAGCACTTGAAATAGCGCTACCCGCTACAGCAAAGGTGCTTGATTTAGGCACTGGTACTGGTGCAATAGCGTTGGCACTGGGTAGTGAAATGCCTAATTGGCAAATTACGGCAGTAGATAGAGTAAGCGATGCAGTTGCACTTGCTACACGTAACCAGCAGCGATTAGCGATTAATAATGTACATGTTAAACAAAGTAACTGGTTTAGTGAGTTGCATGGCGAAAAATTCAATTTAATTGTCACTAACCCTCCTTATATAGAAAGTAGTGATATACATTTAAATCAGGGTGATGTGCGCTTTGAGCCTTTATCGGCATTAGTGGCTGATGATTGCGGAATGTCTGATATTAAACAAATAATTACACAATCACGTGACTATTTGTCATCTAATGGCTATCTTTTAATAGAACACGGTTTTGAGCAAGGTGAAGCTGTTCGTCATTTTTTTGAAAAAATGGCGTTTGTTAATATTAAAACAGTGAAAGACCTTGGTAACAATGACCGTGTAACACTTGCACTGTGGCCCTAGAGAATAATAATTGCCTACTAGTGCGTTAAATAATGCCATGAAGGAATTTCGACTATGATGGGTGATTTTTTATTTTCAGATGAACCAGAAGAAACAATCGATGAGATTGAACACGGTACCTGGAAAGTATTAATCGTTGATGATGAACCTGAAGTTCATGCTGTTACAAAACTAGCACTGAGTGATTTTGAATTTCAAAATAAACGCTTAGAGTTTATTAGTGCTTACTCAGGTGCTGAAGCGAAAGAGCTCATAAAAGAGCATCCAGATGCCGCTATTGTGCTACTTGACGTGGTAATGGAAACCGACGACGCTGGTTTGCAGGTTGCTAAGTTTATTCGTGAAGAAGCTAAAAATAATCATATACGGATTATTTTAAGAACAGGCCAACCTGGCCAGGCACCTGAACGTCAAGTCATTATTAATTATGATATTAACGATTACAAATCGAAAACGGAGCTAACGGCTCAAAAATTATTTACTGTTATTATGTCGAGCCTACGCTCGTATCGGGATATTATTTCGATTGAGCAGTCACGCGAAGGGCTTGAGAAAATAATTATAGCGTCTCGTGATATTTTTTCTGC
Source organism: Pseudoalteromonas sp. SG43-1 (assembly GCF_014164415.1). Taxonomy (NCBI): domain Bacteria; kingdom Pseudomonadati; phylum Pseudomonadota; class Gammaproteobacteria; order Alteromonadales; family Pseudoalteromonadaceae; genus Pseudoalteromonas; species Pseudoalteromonas sp. SG43-1. Next base: position 67,773 of record NZ_JACJFD010000014.1, read on the forward strand.
GCATTCAATAGAGCACTTTATTGAAGGCGTTATGCAGCAATTAACATCTTTATTGGGTATTGCTGATCAAGCTATGTATGCCACCACTTTAGTTGCACAAAACCCAGAACATGAAAAAAATAAAAAACTAATAGTTTGCTCTGGCACTGGCGATTTTGAAAAAAGTGAAGGTAAAGAGCTTGATGAGGTATTACAAGCTGAGCAGTTAAGTGCGTGTCATCAGGCGCTTAATGATAAAAGTATCATTTATAAAGATAATTACTTATTTGCGTACTGCAGTAGTGAGTACAATCATAATTCAATGCTGTTCATATCAGGTGTCCCAAAGGATTTAACGGATACTCAGCGTCATTTAATCAAAATATTTTCTCAAAATGTGCAACTTGCCTTTGAAAATGTGCAGCTTCAGTCTGAAATAGAAGCGACACAACAAGAGCTTGTTTATAGGTTAAGTGAAGCAGTAGAGCAGCGCTCAACCGAGACAGGTAATCATGTTAAACGTGTAGCACATATTTGTCATATTTTAGCTGAGGGCTATGGTTTATCTAAACATGATGCAGATTTAGTAAGGTTGGCGTCTCCTCTTCATGATGTAGGTAAAGTGGGTATTCCTGATGCGATTTTAAACAAACCAGCAAAGTTAGAACCTCAAGAATGGGAAGTGATGAAAACCCATACTGATAAAGGCTATACTATTTTAAAAGACTCTCCCCATGAAATTGTGAGTACAGGTGCAATTATTGCAAAAGAGCATCATGAAAAATGGGATGGGTCTGGTTACCCACAAGGTCTAAGCGGAAACGCAATTAATGTATTTGGTCGCATAGTCGCACTTGCTGATGTATACGATGCACTTCGCCATAAACGGTGTTATAAAGAGCCTTGGACATTACAAAATGTGGTTGATGAAATTAATGCTGAAAAAGGCACACATTTTGAACCAAAAATGGTTGAAGTATTTAACGAAAAGCTTGATGAGTTAGAGGCGGTTCTTAGCCGTTTTCCTGATTAGATTTTTATAAAACAGAAGTACAGGGGCATATGGATTATTTAGCAGTAAAGCACTCGCACATGGCAATTGCGATGTTAAGTGTAATATTATTTTATGTTCGCGCTTTTTCGCGAATGGGCAGTGGTAAATTAGCAAAAAATAAAGCAGTAATGATTGGTAGTCACAGTATAGATACTTTGTTATTAGTGTCTGCACTTACGCTTATATTTATGGCTAAAATTAATCCGTTTGAACAATATTGGCTATTAGAAAAAATAGTTTTAGTGGTTATATACATCGGTATTGGGGCTAAAAGCGCCAGACAAACTAAAATGACGGCTAAAGTTGCTTACGTTTTAGTTAATACCGCTGTTATTTTAGCGATAGGTTATTTAGCGACGTCTAAATCAGCTTTTTTGCTTTAAGTAATACCTGACTATTTGAGCTTTATAGTTGTTTTGTAAAGCTCAAATACAACTCCCTCTCAGAAAATATTCAAATACACCTCTATATTGGTATATAGCTTTAAAGTTAGGTAAACTACGCCTTCGTTTTCTAAAATGTTGCAGTATTAATGACTACCCTCGGGTTTGACGAACACGATGAATCTTATCTTGATGATGCTTACGATGAATTTACACCTCCAGCGATTTACCGCTGTATTAAAGCAGAGTCAAAGTGGGACCCTCAGATAGATTTAACACCATGTTATGAAACTTTAACTGACTTTGAACAGCAAATTTCAGCGCTGTGTTTAAAAGTGAGTGATGAGCACGATCGCCTCGAAAAATTATTAGATATGTTTTACAGTGATTGGCTATTTAGTGCATCAGGTTTAAAAGTGCCTGAATATAAATTAAATACATTAAGCTATACGCTTTCTATGCGCAGTGGTTCACCTACAACACTGGCAATTATACTTTGTCATTTTTTACAACAAGCTAACTGTGACGCGAACCTTAGTCTTACCCAAGGTGATGTTGGCGTACATGTGGCGATTAGTGACGAAGAAGGCTACATAATAGAGCCAAGCAGTGGACAACAAAGTTGGTATATTATCCCTGAAAACGCAGATGAAGATGATGGTCAAGAGCAAGAGCCACTAGAACTGATTTTTGATGACGAAGTATATAAGTTATTTTTAGCTCAGCAAAAATGGTCTTTCATTAGCGAAAATAAATTTGGTCATGCTTTAACCTGTGTAGAGATGCTAATGGAGTTAATAGGCGACGACCCGTATGAGAGACGCGACAGAGGTTACTTATTAAATCAGCTCGGTTGCCCTAAAATGGCACGTGATGATTTACAGTTTTTTGTAGATGAGTGTCCGGACGATCCTGCAATAGAGATTATTCAACACCAAATAGAAGAACTAGAAGATAATAATAAAACGCACCATTAAGAATAGGAATAATTATGGTTGAAACTCAAAGCGCATTAATTACAAATGATGCCGTTGTGCTTGGTTTGCTTGCTATTATTTTGGGGTTTATTTTTAAAACCTCAAACAGTGAGCGTCCAGCTTTAAAACGATTTTATAAATACGTACCTGCTTTATTGCTGTGTTACTTTTTACCTTCGTTATTAAATACCTTTGGTATTGTAGATGGTAATAAATCTAATGTTTATTATGTGGCTTCGCGCTACTTACTACCTGCCTGTTTAATACTACTTACCATTAGTATTGATTTAAAAGCGATTATTAACTTAGGCCCTAAAGCACTTATTATGTTTTTAGTGGGTACTTTAGGCATTGTTATTGGTGGGCCATTAGCTATTTTAGTGGTGAGCGCATTTGACCCAAGTATTGTTGGTGGGCATGGCCCAGATGCCGTATGGCGCGGTATGACAACTGTTGCAGGTAGCTGGATTGGCGGCGGTGCTAACCAAGCATCAATGAAAGAAATGTTTGAAGTTGGTGGTGATATATTTTCTGTAATGATTACAGTCGATGTAATTGTCGCTAATATTTGGATGGCTGTTTTATTGTTAATGGCAGCAAATCATAAAAAGATTGATGCAGCGACGGGTGCTGATACAAGCGCAATTGAAGACTTGAAAAAGCGTGTGGAAGAATATCACGCAGAACATGCACGCATCCCAACTCTTAATGATTACATGACGCTGATTGCAATTGCATTTGGTATAACTGGCTTAGCACACTTTTGCGCTGACTTTTTGGGGCCGTACTTTGGCACTACTTATGAATGGGCAAAAGAATACAGCTTAAACAGTAAATTCTTTTGGCTAATTGTTATATCAACAACGATTGGCATAGGCTTATCGTTTACTAAAGTGAGGCAAATAGAAGCGTTTGGCGCTTCAAAAGTAGCTTCTAGCTTTTTATATATTTTGGTTGCATCGATTGGCTTACACATGAATGTAACCGCTATTTTCAATAACCCCGGGCTATTTTTAGTGGGCGCAATTTGGATGTTAGTGCATGCAAGCATTATGTTAATTGTGGCTAAACTGATTAAAGCACCGTTATTTTATATGGCTGTGGGTTCTCAGGCTAATGTGGGGGGCGCAGCGTCAGCACCTGTTGTAGCATCAGCGTTTCATCCATCATTAGCGCCTGTTGGAGTCTTGTTAGCTGTACTAGGCTACGGTGTGGGTACTTATATGGCTTATATTTGTGGATTAATGATGCAAGCAGTTGCACCTTAAGGAATTTAAATGAAAGATCAAATTATTAAAATTAATGAAATTGAACTTGCAAACAATAAACCGTTTGTACTGTTTGGTGGTATTAACGTATTAGAATCTCGCGATTTAGCAATGCGTGTTGCAGAGCATTACGTAGAAGTTACGACGAAACTAAATATTCCTTATGTATTTAAGGCCTCATTTGATAAAGCTAATCGCTCTTCAATCAATTCGTACCGTGGTCCAGGTATGGAAGAAGGTTTAAAAATATTCGAAGAAATTAAAAACACGTTTAAAATTCCACTAATTACTGACGTACATGAACCGCATCAAGCTGCACCTGTTGCAGAAGTTGTTGATGTAATTCAGTTACCTGCTTTTTTAGCGCGTCAAACAGATTTAGTTGTGGCGATGGCTAAAACAGGTGCAATTATTAATGTGAAAAAACCACAGTTTTTAGCGCCACATGAAATGCGTCATATCATTACTAAATTTAATGAAGCTGGTAATAACAACGTAGCCCTTTGTGAGCGTGGTTCTAGCTTTGGTTACAACAACCTTGTGGTTGATATGCTGGGTATGGATGACATGAAGGCAATGGCACCTGTTATTTTTGATGCAACACATGCGTTACAACGCCCTGGTGGACGAGCTGACTCTGCTGATGGTCGTCGTGCACAAGCAGCAGAGCTTGCGCGCAGCGGTATGGCGTTGGGTATTGCTGGTTTATTTATCGAAGCGCATCCAAATCCTAACGAAGCTAAATGTGATGGCCCATGTGCGCTAGCGCTTAGTAAGTTAGAAGGCTACTTAACGCAAATGAAAGCGGTTGATGATTTAATTAAAAGCTTTGCCCCACTTGATACAAGTGCAAGCGATTTATAATTAAGCATGATGTTTATTAAAAAGCGACTCAGGTCGCTTTTTTTATGCCTTTAATATACACAAACTTATATGATGTATATAATCTCACGCATAAGAAAAACTAATTCTAAGCTTGGTTATTATGTCAAGACGGGTACCTCCATTAAACGCATTAAAAGCCTTTGAAGCGGCTGCACGCCATTTAAGTTTTACAAAAGCTGCAGAAGAGCTTTATGTAACGCAGGCGGCAGTAAGTCATCAAATAAAAACACTTGAAGAGCATTTAGGGCTGAAGTTGTTTTTACGTAAAAACCGCTCTTTATTGTTAACTGAAGAAGGCCAAGGCTATTTTTTAGATATTAAAGAGATTTTTACTCAGCTTATTGATGCAACTGAAAAGCTATTAGCTCGTGGCGCTAAGGGCTCACTAACGGTAAGCCTAACCCCTAGTTTTGCTATTCAGTGGTTAGTGCCTCGTTTGAGTTTGTTTAATGAGTTACATCCAGAGATAGACGTGCGAATAAAAGCACAAGACCAAGATGAAAACTCACTCACGGATGACGTAGATATTGCTATTTATTATGGAAGGGGTCATTGGAATGGCGTACAAGCGTACAAGCTTCATACCGAATATTTAGTACCACTTTGTAGTCCTATGTTATTAAGCGGGTTAAAGCCGCTTGATCAACCTAGTGATTTAGCGCATCACACACTATTACACGACACTACACGTAAAAACTGGAAAACGTGGATGAAAACCGCAGGCGTGCGTAACATCCAGGTAAATCAAGGGCCTATATTTAGCCACTCCTCTATGGTGTTACAAGCAGCTGTACATGGACAAGGTGTGGCAATTGGCAATAGTGTATTAGCTAAACCCGACATAGACGCAGGACGTTTGGTAATTCCGTTTAATCATAGCCTAGAGAGTAAAAATGCGTATTACTTAGTGCTTCGTGAGTCGCAAACAGAGCTTGGTAAAATAGTTTCGTTTAAAGAGTGGATGCTGAGCTTAGTAGAGCATGAGCAAGAACATGAGTATTAATAATGATTGAATGGTTTAAAAGCACGGAGCAACCTGCAATAGCACAGTTTATATTTGCACATGGCGCAGGTGCTGGTAGCGATTCTGACTTTATGCAGCACATGGCAAAATTAATAAGCGAGCAGGGGGTTGATGTTGGTTTATTTGATTTTGAATATATGCAAATCGCTAAACAAACTAATAAACGCAGGCCTCCTGAGCGAGCACCAAAGTTACTTATTTATTATGAACGAGTGCTAACGAATGCGCAGCCAGATTTACCGTTGTTTATAGGCGGTAAATCGATGGGCGGTCGCATGGCATCAATGCTTGCATGTAGTACAGAGCAAAGCCTTTCAGGTGTTATAGCATTTGGTTATCCATTTCATCCGCCGGGTAAGCCAGAAAAATTACGCACCGATCATTTTGCTGATATTGTTTGCCCTTTTCTAGTATTACAGGGCGAGCGAGATACATTTGGTACACGTGAAGAACTTCTTACTATGAAAATGCCAAAGCAGCCTTTGTTTACTTGGCTGAGTGATGGCGATCACTCATTAAAACCACGTAAAAAAAGTGGCGTAACTGAACTACAAAATAGAGAAACAGCAGCGTTAAGTGCTGTTGAATTTATTAAGCAACAAATTGAGATACGTTAAGACTCGAGCAGGGGGTTAGATGATTAAATTATTTTTAATGACCGGTAGTATTTTTTGTATGCTTTCGGTGATGTTAGGTGCATTTGCTGCCCATGGTTTAAAAAGCCGCTTATCGGAGTATTCATTAGGCGTTTTTAAAACGGCTGCTGAGTATCAAATGGTACATGGACTTGCACTTATTGCGGTGGCTATTTTAATTAAATGGGGCATAAACCTGAGTTGGGCTGGTGGCTTTTTTATAATGGGCACACTACTTTTTAGTGGTAGTTTATATTTACTCGCTCTAACAGGAATGAAGTGGCTTGGGCCTATAACACCGCTTGGTGGGTTGTGCTTTATTATTGGTTGGATTGTTATTTTAGTGCAAGTTGCACGATTTAAGTTTTAAAGAGTTTAAGGGTTAATATGTCTAGTGTTGTGATTTTTTGTCGTAGTGGTTTTGAAAACGATGCCGCTGCTGAAATAACGTTTCATGCTGCAGAGCAAGGTTTTGCAGGGTATGTAAAAGCAAAACCAAATACAGGTTATGTTGTTTACGAATGTTTTGAAGCGCATCACAGCGATGAAATAATCAAAAAAGTTGATTTTAAAAACATGGTGTTTGCACGTCAATGGTTTGCCGGCACATTACTTGAAAACATGCCAGTAGAGGACCGTGTGAGCGCAGTAGTTGAAGCTGCTAAAGATTTTACATTGTGCTCAGAACTGCGCGTTGAAACGCCAGACACAAACGAAGGCAAAGAGCTTTTAACGTTCTGTAAAAAAATCTCAACACCGCTTAAAAAAGCCCTCGAAAAACAAAATACTGTACTACGTGAGCCAAAAGCAAATCGCCCAGTAATGCATGTCATGTTTTTAACAAACAATACGGCTTATGTTGGTTACTCGTATAGCTTTAATAATTCTCCATTTTTCATGGGTATTTTGCGCCTTCGTATGCCAAGCGATGCACCGAGTCGCTCAACGTTAAAACTCGATGAAGCATTTAACGTATTTATACCTGAGCAACAACGCGAGTCACGCGTAGCTGCCGGTATGCGCAGTGTTGATTTAGGTGCATGCCCTGGTGGTTGGACTTATCAGCTTGTACGCCGTGGTATGTTTGTAAGTGCGATTGATAACGGCCCAATGAATGACGATTTAATGCAAACTGGGCAAGTTAAACATTTTAGAGCCGACGGTTTTAAATATCGCCCAGAAAAAAGAAATATTACTTGGTTAGTGTGCGATATGGTGGAAAAACCGACCAAAGTGACTACGCTAATGATTGACTGGGCAGTAAATGCATACGCAAAAGAGTTTATATTTAACTTAAAGTTGCCTATGAAAAAACGCTTTGATAGTGTTTATGAATGTCTTTCGATGATCAGAAAAGAGCTTGAGAAACAAGGTATCAATTACGAGTTGCAAGCTAAACATCTATATCATGATCGTGAGGAAATAACCGTTCATTTAAACGTTACTAAGGTGCCACAAAATTTGTATAGTTAATATGTAGAGGCTAAAAGTGGTAAAAAACAATATTAATAAATGGCTAAATTTACTTTTTTTATCACTTTTAATCACAGGCTGTGGCGGGGGAGGCGAAAGTAGTGATACAACTACGGCCCCTGGTAACGCTGCGCCCAGTGTTACGCTTTCGGTTAGCAGTAACGTTATTACTTCTAATCAATCATTTACTATTACAGCGCTTGCAAGTGATAGCGACGGACAAATTGCCAGCTATCAATGGCAACAACTTAGCGGGCCTGAGTTTACGTTTACCTCTAACGGTAACACGCTTACAGCCACTGCACCTAGTGTAACAACCGATACGACCTTTAGCTTTTCGGTTACAGTTACTGACAACTCAGGTGCTACTGCACAACAAGTTTTTTCAGGCACTATCACCTCTCAAAATAATGCTCCTACAGTTAATATAACAGGCCCAAGTAGTGCACTTGCCAGCACACAAGTTAGTTTAGTTGCTAACGCTCAAGATACAGATGGCACTATAAGTAATATTAATTGGATTCAGTCTGCTGGGGACAATGTTGAGTTTTCACAAACTGATGGAGTCCTTAGTTTTACCGCCCCTAATGTATCTGAAAATACAACACTAGGTTTTAGCGTAACCGTAACTGACAATGCAGGTAAAAGCGCTCAAGCGAGTAAAACGGTTTTAATTAATCAAGTAAATAGCGCGCCAACAGTCATTGTTACAGGCCCTGAAGAAGCTGAAAAAGGTGACAGTGTAACCTTAGTTGCAGATGCACAAGACAGCGATGGTAGTATTAATAGCATAACTTGGCAGCAAATAAGTGGTCATGTAGTTGAACTTACTCAAACACAAACAAGCATTAGCTTTAATGCGCCCACTGTTTCACAAAATACCAATGTTACATTTGTGGTTACTGTAACCGATGACGATAACGCTACAAATAGCGCTCAAAAAACAGTTGTAGTATTAGCACCAAACAATCCACCAACTGCAGATGATGTAAGTATTAGCGTGCAATATAATCAAGCCACTGAATTTAGTTTAGTTGTTAGCGATGCCGATAACGATACCGTTCAGATTGATTTTGGTGATTATTTAAATGGTGCACAAATTAGTGTTATTGATGCACAAGCCTTACTTTTTAGCTACACGCCTCCTGCAAACAGTATTACTTCACAAAGCTATACGTTAACTGCGTCTGATTCAAAAGACACAACCGAATTTACCCTGAATATTACTGTGGTTGATTCAACGCCCGCTACAATTAGTAATGTAACACCCCAAAGTAATAATGACCCAGTTCTTGTAGATAGCCCTGTTAGTATTACATTTTCAGATATTATGCTAACGAGCACTTTAGCAGTTAATTCTAGTAGTGGTGTTTGTACAGGAAGCGTACAAGTGTCGGCAGATAATTTTACTACTTGCTTGGCCTTAAATATTGAAAGTTTGTCGGGTACTACTAGTGACACAAGTACTTATTTTCATACTGTAAATGTAAGCGCAAGCTTTAATGAAGATACCCAATATATTGTCCGTGTTACAGCTGATTTAACTAATTTTGATGATACGGCCATTGAAACGCAAACCGCTACTTCTTTTACTACCTCTAGCCAAGATATAAAAATAACTGAAGTTTCTTCTGTGCAATTTAGTAACGACTTACCTTGGATTGAAATTTATAACGGCACAGGGGCTGCTGTAAACTTACAGAGTTACTCGCTTAAAACCCGCAGTATTAATATGATTAATAGCTCGACTAGTGCAGAGACAACTTTTTCACTGCCCAATAAAGAGCTTGAAAATGGTGAGTACCTTATTTTACAAAGCAAGTTTGGAGATGATTTTTTAGTCAGTGCATCAGTTAACAACCCTAAAATAGCGCTTGTGGGTAATGCTAGTGATGAAATTAGACCTTATTGGTACATAAACGGTTTTGTAGAATTACTTAATAGTGCAGGTACACAAACAATCGACTTTGTAAAATTTGGTAACTCAATACAAGAACCAGTAACGCCATCACAATGGCAAGGTGGTAACGCAGAGCAAATCATCTCCGAGCAAGGAGGCAGCTTAAAGCGCGAGCTTAATGCGACAGACACTAATCAAAGTACTGATTGGAGTTATTCTGTGTTTAACACACCCGCTGGGCCAAACAATATAAATTGCACAATAGATGATGATGAGGATGGTATTCCTGATTGCGCTGAGCAACAGGGTACAACATTCGCGGGTTTACCACTTTATGAGTGGGGGGCGCGTACCTCACAAAAAGATATATTTATTGAAGTTGATTATATGGACAGCACTGATGTAGGTATTACTCCACATCGAATCGCACTTGAAAAAGTAGCCACTGTTTTTGCAGAAAAAGGCTATACAGTCCACTTTGACGTAGGTGATTTGTTTGATCAAAATACAAATACAGCACCGCAAAACTTTGATTTAGGTGGCGGAAATCTTGTCCCTTTTAATAGCTATACCCCGTTTGAATACGATTTAAGTAGCCCTAATTTATTTGCTTATAAAATGGAATTTAGCGATATAACTCGCAGGCCCATTTTCCATTATTTATTAATGGCAAGTAGTGGTAACGAAGACGGTAGTATTAGTGGGTCGGGTATTGCTGAGATAAGCGGTAATGATTTAATGGTAACTATGGGAGGCTGGGGTTTAACGCTTGATACGCAAGTAGCAACCAATGTAACTTATAATTATCAAGCATCAACAATATTTCATGAGTTAGGTCATAACTTAGGTTTATACCATGGCGGTGATGAAGAAGTTAATTTTAAGCCTAACCACCTCAGCTCCATGAATTATTTATATCAATTAGCGGGTTTATCAACAATAGGTAATAACGAAGGCGATCGTTACTATGAGCGTTTTTACCCAGGCAATGCTAGTTGCGATATTGCACCAAATACTAATAGTCATTTAGGCTCTACGGATGATTTTATTATTGATTATTCAAATGGTAGTTCAGCAGATTTAAATGAAAGCACCATACTTGAAATACAGGGGTTAAATAGAAATAGCTCACTACCAGTTGATTTTAATTGTAATGCAATTAACACCGAAAGCTTAACCAGCTTTGATACTAACCAAGATAATACAATATCAATACTGAGTGATGTAGATGAGTGGAGCATGCTTAATTTACAGTTTTATATGCAAAGTGCAGGTAATCGATTTGGCGTGCCAAATACAAATAACAGTAAGGTGCATAATTTACAAAGCTCGCCTACTAATATTGAAACGCTGCCCAGTTATATAAAAGAAGCACAGCCAAGTAGTGCAATTATTGCTGAGTTAAAAGCAATTAAAGAGCAATAGTATGAAGCCAATGCTAAGCACTAAGTTTATTATCTTGAGTAGTTTTTTTAGCTTACTAATAGCGTGTAGCGATACTAACAATGCACGTGAGTGGTTACTAAAAAATGATAATTTGTATTATAAAAATACAGCTGTTGACTGGCGAATTGAATCAGTAAAGGACTGTAATACATGCGTTATAAGCCAAGATGTTGTTTATCAGCCTGAAGGTATTAGTCGTTATAATACGTTAATGCAGAGTCAGAATTGGGTCGCGGTACATGAACTAAGTAAAATCAATGCCATTCGTTTAAAGATGCCAGACCAAACACCTTATTTATACGTAGAGCGTGTAAAAGGTCAAATACTAAAGCTGTTTGATCAGCAGCAAAACTACAGTATAAAAATTGGTGAAGTTACAGCCGTTAATATTAATAATCAGCGCTTTAGTATTTTGATTAAAAAATTTGAAGAAGTAGATAAACAAAGCGATGCATTACCAAGGCGTGCATCGCTTGAGTTTATTGCTTTAAAAATAGATTAAAAAAAGCACCTTAGGTGCTTTTTAATCTAGAATGCGGTGTCCTTCGAATATTGAAAAGTCAGCAACCTTTTAATTAACTGCGATATTTTGGACGATAGTTATCTACCCATAAACGTGTTGCACCGCACACTGCGACTGGCATAACTATTAAGTTTATAAAAGGGATAGCAGTTAACAACATAACAGCAAAACCAAATCCGTATGACAAACCTTGCTTAGATTTTAAATCGTCTTTCATTTGCTTAAAGTCAATTTTATGATTATCAAACGCATAGTCTTCGTATTGAACTGCGTACATCCAACAAGTAAATAACACCCATAATATTTGGCCAATGACCGGTAAAACCCATAACAATATAAAAAAGCCAATTGCGCGAGGAAGGTAGTAGCATAGTTTTGTCCACTCACGGGCAAGCATGCGAGGTATATCTTTAACTAGTTCGGCAAAGCCGTCATCGTTAATTTTTTGACCTGTTAGGTAAAGCTCAATTTTTTCACTCAAGAGCGCATTGAAAGGGGCTGCAATAAAATTAGTGATAACTGTAAAGAGCATACTATAGCTAAACAAAACAACTAATACAGCAATAGGCCACATTAGCCACTCTAACCAGCTTAACCACTCGGGGAGCATGTTGTTTATGTAGCTAAAACTATCACTTAACCAGCCAACTAAAAAAAACAGCGAGCTACCAAACAGCAAAATATTAATTAATAGCGGAATAAGGACAAAACGCTTTAGCCCTTTTTGGCTAATTAATTTAAACCCCGAAAAAAAGTATTCCATACCTTGTGTGATCTGCACTGTAACCTCAAAAAATATTTACCATTACTTATAGTATAAATAGCTTAAAAATTTTGAACAGTACTTTTAAGTAACAAAGTGTTAGCTTTAATATTGTGGTTTTGTTTATATAGTAACAATAGGTGTTCAGTAATATGCAACTATGATTATTTTAGACAGGCCCGATTATTTTTTGCCAATAAAATAAAAAACTTACTAATCATGACTATACTGAACTTTACTGCGTAAGAAAAAAGCGCTTGATTAAAGCTTTTGTTGTTTCAATGTGTATAAATAATACGGGTAAAGGAAAATGGGTACGGATAGGTTAAAAAAGTTATTATCTCACCAGCAAGGCATTTTATCTAAAATTGCATTAGGGGTACCTTTAAGTGAGGTGCTTACTGAAATTTGTTCATCAATCGAGCAGATTATTGATGATGAATCCGCTAGGTGTTCAATCTTATCAGTTAAAGGCCAGCAGCTTTTTCATTGCGCAGCTCCTAATATTCATCCAGAGTACTGTAGTTTGCTTAATGGAGTCTATATAGGGCCAAAAGTGGGCTCATGTGGTACTACTGCATTTTCGAAATCGCGCACTATTGTTGAAAATATCGAAACTTCACCGCTGTGGGAGGACTTTAAAGACTTAGCACTAAAGTTTGGTCTTAAGTCATGTTGGTCAACGCCTATTTTTTCAACTCAAGCCGATTTATTAGGCACCTTTGCTATCTATCACAGCACTCCTAAATCACCATCAAAGCAAGATTTAGAGTTAATCGATTTTTTTGTGCACTTTTCTAGTATCGCTCTTGAAAAAAGTAACGAATTTAACAAAGCAAAACAGCTTCTCGCGAATTTACAGCAAAGTAATGAAAAGTTTAAAGCCTTCACTAAGGTAATGCCCGATCTCATTCTTATTTTAAGTGAAGAGGGAATTTATACCGATGTGTATGGTACTTCTAATGAGTTACTGCTTGATTCAAGCAAGGACCTTATTGGTCAAAGTGTTAAGGATCTGCTCTCCCAAGACGATGCACAAATGATAATGGACGTTATTGAAAAAACACTCTCGACTAACGAGACGCAAATTTTTGAATATGAATTAGCTGTACCAAAGGGCAATATAGTTTTTGAAGGCAGGGCTGCTGCATTAGATCATTACCACCCCAATAGTCCTACCAAAAGGCACGTAGTATGGATGGCCAGAGATATTTCAATAAAGAAAAAGGCCGAACAAGAAGTACATAAGCTTGCCTTTTACGACCCATTAACGAATCTTCCAAATAGAAGAATGCTTAGCGACAAATTAAGCATGTGTGTGGAGAGTGTTAAGCGTGATAAAAATATAGGGGCGTTATTATTTTTAGACCTAGATAATTTTAAGCGTATTAATGATTCACTTGGGCACAGTGCGGGTGATGAAGTACTTGTGGAATTATCAAAAAGGTTAAGCGCAATAATAAAAGGCTCTGATACGTTGGCCAGAGCGGGTGGCGATGAGTTTATTATTTTACTAAAACACGTTGGAGAAAATACACAGCAGGCGAGCATCGAGTGCAAAATAGTAGCCAAAGAGATTCAAAGAGCTTTTCATGATAAATTTGAAGTGGGCAACCTTGCATTTCAAGTAAGCTGCAGCATAGGTATTTGTCTAATTGATAGCGTAAATGCGCAGGCAGGCAATATATTAAAATTTGCAGACACGGCTATGTATCGTTCTAAAAATAAAGGGGGGAATAGCAGTAGCTTTTACGATCCAGCCTTACAAACACTGCTTGAAAAACAAACTGAACTAGAAACCGATATAGTCAGAGCGATTGCATCTGATGAGTTTTGTGCTTATTTTCAGCCTCAGGTAAATACGTATGGTGATGTTATTGGTGCTGAAGCACTCATTAGGTGGAACCATCCTCAAAAAGGGTTAATAGCGGCAAACGAATTTATACCAATTGCAGAGCAATACGGGCTTATTCAAAAACTACAAAATATTGTTTTACATGATATATGTATTTTAATAAACGAACTTAAAGCAGATAACATAATAGACGACTCGTTTAGTGTTTCAATTAATATTAGTCAAAGCCAGTTTAATTCATCAAATTTAAAAGGAGAGCTGTTTAGCACTATCAATAAATTTGATATTCGAGCACAGCAAATTAAGTTAGAAATAACCGAGTCAATGCTCTCAAGCGATATAGATTATACAATTAGGCAAATGAAAGAACTCATTGCCGCTGGCTTTTTATTTTCGATTGATGATTTTGGAACCGGTTACTCCTGCTTAGCGTACTTAAGTGCGTTTCCTGTTAAAGAATTAAAAATAGATAAAAGCTTTATTGATAAAATTTTAGATAGCACGGTTGGCTTTAATATTGCGCAAACAATTATCAGTTTAGGAAAAAGCTTAAACTTAGAGGTAGTTGCAGAGGGCGTAGAAACAACAGAACAATATGACTTACTTAAAAAAATGAATATTGACGCCATGCAAGGCTACTTAATTGCAAGGCCGATGGATAAAGAAGGCTATGCAAAATGGCATAGCGCTAATACTAATGCGCAATAATACTTGAACACTACTATTTATTAATTAGTAATAATTTAGCAAAATTTACACACTTGCTAGGCCACTTTTGCTCTTTTAGCTGGTGAAATGTCATAACCCATATGCTAAATAAGGAGTAAAGATTTTTTAATTAAACAATGCTAAGCTATGACCGCTTAAATATATTATTTAAAGCTTAATAAACTTATAACAATGAATGGAAGCTTTATGCAGTTAGTCGATTTGAACCCGAATGATCCCGACGTGGTAAATGTATTTGATGATATAGACCGACTTATAAATTCTTTATATCCTGTGGCTACCGCACAGTCTCTGGAGTTAAACGAATTAACCTTACCTAATGTGTACGCTATTGGTTTAAAAACTGAAGAAGGTATTATTGCCTGCGGTGCGATTGTAGAGAAATTTGATACCCAGCCTTACGGCGAAATAAGACGTTTATATGTAAAACCAAGTCATCGTGGTAAAGGGCTATCAAGACGTATTATGCAGATTTTATTGCATCAAGCTGGCGAAAAACAAATCCCGTTAATACGCTTAGAAACAGGCCCAAAACAAATAAAATCAATCAATTTATATGAAAATTTAGGCTTTAAACGCTGTAGCAGTTTTGGCTCATATGTAGATAATCCACAAAGTGTTTTTATGGAATTAGGGCTTAGTAAATAAGTTCATTAACGCTGCGACATATTAAAGCTTAATGTGTCGTAAATATCTTCCTTCATTATTATCTTGTAATAAAAGTCATACCCAAACTAGTAACTATAAAAGCAGCTTTTATAGTGATGCAAAAATACTTCACTGTTTTTAACACCTGTCTTCGTATAAAATCTGCCTCGATAATTAGTGACTAACTTACAAAGCGAGAATTTTTATCTTTTCTAAAAGTAGCAATAAACAAATGAGCGAAATAACAGTAGTAACCCACAATGGTAATTTTCATGCAGATGACGTTTTTAGTATTGCGGTACTTAAACATGTTTTGCCAACGTTTAAATTGGTACGCACACGCGATAAAGCGCTTATAGAAAGTGCCGACTACGTAATAGATGTAGGTGGGGAATACGATCCTGAAACTAATCGCTTTGATCATCATCAACGTGGTGGTGCAGGCGAGCGAGAAAATGGCATTCCTTTTTCATCATTTGGTTTAGTGTGGAAAAAATACGGCTTAGCACTGTGTGATGATAACCAGGCCGTTGCTGATAGAGTGGATTCAGGCTTAGTTTCAACTATTGACGCCATTGATTGTGGTCATGTTGAAGGTGTATCAAAAGGGATAAGCTTGAGCCAAACAATTTCAATGTTTAACCCTACATGGGAAGAAGAAAGTAACTTTGATACCTGTTTTGATGAAGCCGTTGAATTTGCAGCTCGCATGCTTATTCGTTTTATCGCCTCAGCTCACGGTAGTGTTAATGCAAAAGAGATTGTCGCCAGAGCAATTGAAAATGCAGACGATGCCAGAGTAATCGTGCTTGAAAAGTACACACCGTGGAAAAAAACAGTGCATATTTTATCAAGTGAGGCGCTATACATGGTTTACCCATCACATTCTGGGCAATGGATATTACAAACAGTACCCGTTGAGCCTGGCTCGTTTGAAGATAGAAAACCGCTTCCTAAAGCATGGTCTGGTTTATCTGATCAAGCGTTCGTAGATGAAACAGGTATTGATGACGCAGTGTTTTGCCATAATGGTTTATTTATAGCCGGCACTAAGTCGTTTGAAAGCACAATGAAACTTGCCACCATGGCGCTTAGCGAATAAAAACGCAGATTCATAACGAATACTAAGCATAACAATTTGTATAGATTGTTATGCTTGTTATTTTTGCGCGGAGCATTATGTTTGAATTAAAAACAATCGCACTTTTTATTATTACAGCCTTAGCTGAAATAGTGGGGTGCTATTTGCCCTACCTTTGGCTAAAACAAGATAAAAGCATTTTACTTTTAATTCCTGCAGCGTTAAGTTTGGCACTATTTGCATGGTTGCTCTCTTTACATCCTACTGCTGCCGGGCGTGTGTATGCAGCTTATGGCGGCGTATATATTTGCGTTGCGCTATTATGGTTATGGGTTGTTGATGGCGTAAAGCTTACTATGTGGGATATTATCGGTGGTCTAGTTGCACTGCTAGGTATGGCAATAATTATGTTCGCCCCAAAAAGTGCATAGCTAGCTTATACTCAATTAATCGAATTTGCCTATACACTACTGCAATTTCCCACTTTCAATACCACAGGCAATACCTAACGCTACGTATGCGCCAAGTAATGATTGAAGCTGGTGGATGTATGCTAAGCGTTTTTGACGTGCAGTTTTTATTCACTTTGCAGAATACATAGGTATTACTTGGCCACAACACGTTGGCTAAACTGTAAGTAATTGAGGTGTTGAGAACGCCTTGCTCTAATCCATCAAAAGTAAATTTTATAAACAAAGTAACTCAAGATGAATTTTATTGAATGAGCTAATTCATTTTTGCTAATAAAATTTATAATGAGTCATTTAAAAACAGCCATTTTTTACAACTTTTCTTATCTTTAAAAATCATCAAAGTCCTATTTTATATATGCTAGCGGGCAATAGTTGTTTGGTTATTTTTTTAACATCAAAAATCACTCGTTACGAGCAAAAATACTTGTTGGACTTGAATCTCTATTTTTCTTTTAATGCGCGGCACTAGCCGAGCCGGCATTAATTAAATAAAAGAGAAAGATAAATGAAAGAGACAACATCACTAGAACAAGCTCGTACGAGCTACAATGTTCGTCATTGGAGCCAAGGTTTTTTTGGTATTAATGATCAAGGTGATGTGTATGTTGCGCCCAAGGCTCATGCCCCAGAGCAAACCATTGCACTAACAGATATCGCAAAGCAACTACAAGATAAAGGTTTAAGCTTACCTGCTTTAGTTCGTTTTCCGCAAATTTTACACCATCGTGTACACAGCTTATGCGGCGCATTTAATACTGCGATTGAAAACTATGGTTACCCTAAAGACTACCTATTAGTTTACCCAATAAAAGTAAACCAACAACGTGAAGTGGTTGAAGAAATAGTAGCAAGCCAAGCACAAGTAGAAAAAAAGCAACTTGGTTTAGAAGCCGGCAGCAAGCCTGAATTACTAACGGTACTAGCACTGGCTGAAAAAACCAGCGCTGTTATTGTATGTAATGGCTACAAAGATAAAGAATACGTACGTTTAGCACTTATTGGCGAAAAGCTAGGTCATAAAGTGTATATCGTACTTGAAAAGCTTTCTGAGCTAGACATGGTCCTTAGCCAAGCAAAAGAGCTTAACGTAAAACCACGCATTGGTATTCGTGTACGTTTAGCGTCGCAAGGTAAAGGTAAGTGGCAAGCGAGTGGCGGCGAAAAATCAAAATTTGGTTTATCTGCATCGCAAGTTTTACATGTAGTTAATCGTTTAAAAGGCGCAAACCAGCTTGATTTATTGCAGCTTGTGCATTTTCACTTAGGGTCACAAATGGCGAACATTCGTGACGTACGTTTAGGTGTAAGCGAAGCTGCGCGTTTTTACTGTGAGCTACGAAAATTAGGCGCAGAAATTGATTGTCTTGATGTAGGCGGTGGTTTAGCTGTTGATTACGACGGCACGCGTAGCCAGTCGCATAACTCTATGAATTACAGTTTAGCTGAATATGCGAATAACATTGTGTACACCATTGGTGATACATGTAAGCAATATGAGCAACCAATGCCGACTATTATTTCTGAGTCGGGTCGTGCGCTTACGGCGCATCATGCTGTGCTTATTTCTAATGTTATTGGTACTGAAAGTTACACGCCAGAAGAGTTAGTAGCACCAGCGGCAGATGCACCCCTGTTATTAAAAAACATGTGGGCATCGTTTGTACAGTTAACTGATTTAACGGATGACCGTGCATTAATTGAGATTTATCACGACAGCCAAGGTGATTTAGCTGAAGCGCATAACCAATTTGCACTCGGGTTACTTGATTTATCGCAACGTGCATGGGCTGAACAAATTAATATCCGTATTTGTTATGAACTCAACAAGCACATGGATAATAAAAACCGTTTTCATCGTCCTATTATTGACGAGTTAAACGTACGTTTAGCCGATAAGTTTTTTGTAAACTTCTCATTATTTCAATCGCTTCCAGATGCATGGGGCATTGATCAAGTGTTTCCGGTATTGCCATTAAGTGGCTTAACTGAAGCGCCAAAAAAACGTGCCGTATTACTTGATATAACCTGTGATTCAGACGGCGCACTTGAGCATTACGTAGATGGACAAGGTATTGAAAGCACACTACCAGTGCCAGAGTTTAGTGCTGATAAACCTTATTTAATGGGCTTTTTCTTGGTGGGTGCTTATCAAGAAATTTTAGGTGACATGCATAACTTGTTTGGCGATACGCACAGCGCAATTGTTAATATGGATGAGCAAGGCGTTGCAAGTATTACCGAGATAAACCAGGGTGACACTGTTGCCGATATGATGCGCTATGTACATTTAGATGTTGAAAGTTTTCAGCAATCATACGAGCAGTTAGTAAGCACTAAAATTGAAAAACACGAACAGCAAAGCGTTTTAGACGAGTTGCAAAGCGGCCTTGATGGCTACACTTATTTAGAAGAGTTATAAGCAATGTCAACTTTGTTTGGTCACGCAGATCACTCATTGTACTCAAATGGGATGACGTTTTTACGCCGTCCTATGGTGCAAAACATTAATGCAATTGATGCAGACGTAGTGGTTTTAGGCTTACCATTTGATTTAGCGACCTCGGGCCGCCCTGGTGCGCGCTTAGGCCCTGATGCAATTCGTCGTGCATCGGTTCATTTAGCATGGGAAGACACTAAATACCCGTGGACTTTCCCGCTGTTTGAGCGCTTAAAAGTGGCAGACGCAGGGGACTTTACTTACCCTGTCGGCGATCCTGAGTATTTTACTGCGCAACTAGAAATGGCTGCTGATCAAATACTTCGCCAAGGTAAAACACTATTAGGTTTAGGGGGCGATCACTTTGTAACGCTTCCGCTATTGCGTGCTCATGCAAAAATACACGGCAAAATGGCGTTAGTGCATTTTGATGCGCACACCGATACCTATAGCAATGGCTCGCGATTTGATCACGGCACTATGTTTTATCATGCACCAATGGAAGGGCTGATTGATGTTGAGCACAGTATACAAATAGGTATCCGTACCGACTTTGATCAAAGTAAACATGAGTTTGCTGTGATTGATGCAATGCAAGCCAACGATTTACATGCTAATGATATTGCAGCGCAAATACTTGAGCGAGTAGGTGACCTACCTGTTTACTTAACGTTTGATATAGATTGTTTAGACCCTGCGTTTGCGCCTGGTACAGGCACTCCTGTGTGTGGTGGTTTAACGTCAGATAAAGTACTTAAAGTACTGCGTGCGCTAAAAGGCATAAACATGGTGGGTATGGATGTGGTAGAAGTATCACCTTCGTACGACCAAAGTGAGCTTACCGCAATTGCTGCAGCGACCATTGCGAGCGAATTACTGCATTTGTGGACGCATAAAAATAAGTACTAATTTTATAAATTTTGTACTACAAAAAAGGGTATGCATTTGCATACCCTTTTTTATTTAGAGATATCGATTATTCAACTGCTTAATTTCTTTTAACCAAATAACGCTTAGCCCAATAAGCGGCAGGTTAGTAGTTACAGGGTTAAATGCTTCAATAAGCAATTGTGGCTGCATTACAACTACAGCAAGTAAAAGCCCCATAAGCGCCAATATATTTAAAGCTACCAAATGCTTATGTTTATAAAACACAAATAAACACAAGCCAAATATAATTTCGCCAACACCCGCCGAACGTGTAATTAAATCAGACACTTCGGCTGAAAAACCAGCACTGCCAGTCATTAATTTTTCAAGTGGTGCTACGTGATAAAGCTTTGGGAAAAAGCCGTGATATATCCAACTTAAACTCAATATGTAGCGAGCAAGTTGAATATAACCGCGATTATTTCCTAGCATTGTCAATACGCTCTTGTGCACTTGGGTGGCTAGACAAGTACTCTAAAAAGTCATTTACTTTTTCTAGGTGTTCGTTTTCGCTGGTATGGCTTTCTTGCAGCGCTTCTATTGCATCAGCAAAGTCATTACTCGAATACCCAAGCGATTCTAATTGGGTGAGTGCAAAGCTATCGGCCTCACGCTCCATATCTCGTGAAAACCCTTGCTGAGCAAACGATGCACCCGTACCTAACGCAACCTCTGCAACTCCCTCTAAATCACCAAATACAACCGCTAACACAATAGTACTTGCGGCAGATTGTGCTGTAATACGTACGCTATGCTGGTGGACTACATGGCCCATTTCGTGTAGCAATACCGCTTTTAGTGCATTGGGTTTATCGGCAAGTAAATTTGCTAAATCATCGGTTACCACGATACGGCCATGGGGTAGTGCAAACGCATTAGCACCAAAGCTGTCTGATTTATAAAACGATAACCTATAAACCGATTGATCAAGCGATAACGCATTAAGCATACTTGTAAAATGTGCTTGTACTTTAGTTTGCTGCTCTGCGGGCAGCTCACTTGGGTCAAGCGCAATCTTTTTAATTAGTGTAAAACTTTGCTCCCCCATCTGTTCCACAACATTACGTGGCAGGGTATCAACACTATAAACAGCAATGGCCGGTACCGCTTTATAAAGTACTAACCACATAAAAAGTGGTGTAAATATGACTGCGGCTAAAATTGCCCATTTACTTTTTTCAAGGCGCTTCATTATGTGATGGTTATTTTCTTTAAATGGCCATCTGTAACTTACATCTTGAGGTATAAAACGACTGCCATCTTCAAAGTTTAGTTCGTCGGCAAGTCCTGCCATCCCCGAGCTTAATTTAAGAGTTGAGATTGCGTGGCGAGCTAAAACGTGTTCATCGTTAATAACGTCAATGTGTGTGTCGCTAAGAGTGGCAACACACACTTGATAGTTACTCGATGCGATGGGGAAAAAATGTCCCTTTACATGCATAGTGAGCTCTTAAGTTAGAGAAAGGTCAATATCAAATACGTTTGCAGCTTCTTCAGCAAATGATGATTGCTGTTCTTGCACGGTATCGATCAGGTTTAATGCACCAGGATAGATAGTGACGTTAGTTACATCAGCGAGCATTTTTGATGTACGTACTTTTGTCCATGGGTATGCAAGCCCTAAAGAAAATACAATAGCCAACATATTAGTTAATAGTAAAACAGCGAAAGGAATTGGTTTCAGCTCTGATTTAAATGTAGCAACGCCTTCAAAATGGCTGTTATCAAAAATGTGATTTCTAATAGCGGCGTGCCATACAGCAGAAACAATGGCAATCATTAGCACATAGGCAATCATCATAAAGATAGGAAGCATAACCATAGCTGCAGAGTTTTCTAAATTTTGTTGGTTTTCAATATCTACTAAGTTGAGGCCAAATAATCCTAAAATCCCCATAAATACCACCATGGTGATAGAGCTCACTACAAAGCAAATAAGCGCTGTGAGGTAATAGGTCTCGCCTTTTAGATTTACAGTAAGCTGTTTGTCACCGTAACTAATATTGCTATGTATATAGCTATCAATACGTTTTATAACGTAAGGCATTAATAAGTAAAGCGTAAATATGCTTGCAATAGGTAAAAGTATAAAGTTAACAAAGGCTTCGCTATAACTGCCTTTAAAAGCAAAGCGAACATTACGATGGCGGGTCATACGCAGATTAAAACGTAAACCTTGGTTAATAATCCATGGCATTAAAAAGATAAAACCAAGAGCAATAAACAGCCCTAAAATAGGCATAAAGCTAATTGAGAATGTGTAAATAAAAAATACAACAACCGCTAAAATCCGGCCTTTTAAAATTTGTATTGGTGTTGCTAAGTAGTCAAAGCTATGACCATCTATACGTGTGTGGCCGTAAAAATAGCGATGCGTACGTACTTTAGCCCACGCTGAGTATATGCCAAGCGTAATAACGCTAAGTAATATATTTACAATCCAAATTCCAAAAAACTCACCACCTTTACCACTAAATTGCACTTTTCCGCTAAAAATTGGTTCGGCAGGTTCATTTATTGGTGGGGTTGTTTCAGATGGGGTAGGGTGTATTGATTCCATTAAATTATATCCATGTTGTTTTTTTGTTAATTTACCCATTTTTAGTGCAAAACTCAATGTTTATAATTATCCAACCCTTCTGCAAACAGCTATAAATAGGCGTTTTAAGTATTGAGTTAAATACTCTAATACTTTTTTATAAATAAACCTCGCTGGTTTATGTATTTGGCTGGTAACTGGGGTCTTTAGCTTTTTAATATGCGATTTAGCTACTATACATACTTAGTGCTGCTTAAATGTAATGGCATTAATTATGTATTAAGCACACCTACGTACAATTAAGCTAATTGATTTATATGCCAAAATAATAGATTGTAAGAGTAGTGCAGATGTAAATTTATTTAGGTTTTACAGCTTTTATCACCGCTTTAAATAACATTAGGATATTTATTATGTTCCAAGCAGTCGTGTTAGGGGGATTAGAGTTTAGCCCGCTGATTGTTTACTTCCCAATTGCATTTATTTTAACGGCGTTGACTCGTTTTGCTTTGCATCGACTAGATTGGCATGACCGTATTTGGAAAGTGGCTTGGTTTGAGGTGTCACTATTTGTTTGTTACTTGGCACTCGCCGTCTATTTATACCAATCTGTTTAATTAATTGAGCTATTTTGAGGCAAGAAAACCGTGTCGATAACAAGGCAAAAATTTCGTTATTTAGTTGTTCTATATCAGAAATTTTTAACACAGTTAGCGTCAGGTTTAAGCCCTCAAATTACTCAATTATTATTGCGGGTTGGTATTACTAAGTGGAAGATAAATTGAATGATTAAATATCTGCGTATTACTTTTACTATCTTGGTTGTTATAGCCGCCGTTTTTGCTGGGCGTTGGGTATGGACTGACTACATGCATACTCCTTGGACGCGTGACGGGCGTATTCGAGCCGATATTGTCACGGTTGCTCCAGACGTGTCGGGTTGGGTAACTGCTTTAAATATTAAAGATGGTCAAAACGTACAAAAAGGCGAAGTACTTTTTAATGTTGATAAAAAGCGTTATCAAGCAGCGCTTGATAAAAGTAAAGCAAACACAGAAAACGCATTGTATACATGGGAGCTTGCCAAGCACAAATACGAAAGACGTGTTGAGCTAAACACTCAACAGGCAATTAGTGAAGAAACTCTAGAATCAACTCGTATTAATACTAAAATTTCTGAAGCAAATTATAACTTAGCCAAGACAGAGCAAACAATTGCGCAGTTAAATGTTGATAGAACTAAAATTGTTGCGCCTGCATCAGGACAAATAATTAATTTAAATTTACGCCAAGGCAACTATGTAGCTCAAGGCACGCCTGTTTTTGCTATTGTTCAGTCAGATTCGTTTTATGTAACGGGTTACTTTGAAGAGAGTAAAATACCGCTTATTTATCCTGATCAAAAAGCTAAAATAGCGCTTCTAAGCGGTGGTAAGCAATTAACAGGGCATGTAGTGAGTGTAGGTAAAGCCATTGCAAATACGAATACACAAAGTAACGGACAACTTTTACCGCAAGTACAACAAACATTTAATTGGGTACGTTTATCACAGCGTATACCTGTTGATATTAAGTTAGATTCATTGCCCGAAAATACACAGCT
Source organism: Pseudoalteromonas sp. SG43-1 (assembly GCF_014164415.1). Classification (NCBI taxonomy): domain Bacteria; kingdom Pseudomonadati; phylum Pseudomonadota; class Gammaproteobacteria; order Alteromonadales; family Pseudoalteromonadaceae; genus Pseudoalteromonas; species Pseudoalteromonas sp. SG43-1. Next base: position 92,378 of record NZ_JACJFD010000014.1, read on the forward strand.
TAGCGCAGGAATGACCGCCACTATACATCTCGCTACACGTTAAGGGGAATACAGTGGGCGTAGTATTACAAAATTTGTTTTTTCCTAAAAAACAGGCAATTATTTTTGCGACTAAGGGCGTTATAGCCATGGTGATGGCGCTCACTATTGCTATGTCGCTTAATCTTGAAAGGCCTTATTGGGCGTTAGTCTCGGCTATATTTTTGCAATTACGCCCGCAAAGCGGATTGGTTATTGAAAAAGCAATTTGCCAAATAATAGGCACCATAGTGGGCGGTTTATTTGGCATATTGCTTTTAACTCAGTTAATTCTCTACCCTTATTTAGCGCTCGGTGCACTGGCATTATGGTTGGGGGTGAACTCTGCGTTATCGGCAATGGTACGCCAAGCAAACTTTGTGTATGCGTTTGCTATGGCCGGTGTAACAGCCGCCATTATTGTACTTTTAGTCATGGTTACTCCGGCAATGGTGAGCAGCCAAAGTATATTTGATATTGCACAAGCGCGAGTAAGCGAAATAATAATAGGCTCTGTATGTGCTGGGCTTGTGAGTCATCTATTTTGGCCTGTAAAGGTTAAACATTTACTGCAAACACAAGCGCGGTCGGTTATAAATCAAACGTTACATTATTTAGTTATTGAGCTTGATTCTAAGGGCTCGCACGAAAACCGTCATCAGCAAATAGATGGCATTATGGCAACATTGGGATCAATAAACGAAGATTCCAGCGCAGTAAGGTACGAAGGACCAAAAGGTCCAGGGCGCTCGCGTGCTGCAAATCAGTTGTCGCAAAAAGTACTTTCTTTATTGGCCTTAATTCAAATAATTGGCCGTCTACAGCGAAACCACGAAGACCTTATTACACCTACTTTAGATAAATTAATAAGTAAACTTAAGCACGTATTTGCGCAAATTAAAGAGTCTGACGATTTTGATTACTGCGCCGAACAAGTTAAAACGCTGCGTAAAGAGCTAACCGACTATAGAGCAAATACGGTGTGTGATTCGCCATTTGAATCTCACATGCTCAATGTGAGCTTAGAAGTAGCAGCCGACTTAACAATTTTACTACGCGCATACAGAGCGTTAGAAGAGCGTGATAAAACATTATTAAATGCACCCAGTATGCTTACATATCGCGACCCATTAGCTGGCATAATTGTTGGATTTAGAACTGCTTTGGTGTTTTCTATCGGCGCATTTATTTGGATTAATACAGGCTCTTCTGCTGCATTATTAATTATGATTTTACCGGTCATATTTTCGATAATGTTGGCGAGAATACCGTTAGCTATTTTACAGGTGGTAATAAAGCGTTTATTGGTAGGCGTGGTGGTTGCTGCTATTGTAACTATTTTTTACGCACTCAATTTATTATCACAAAGTGGTGGGCAATTAGAAATATTGCTACTTGTATTAGCAGGGCCTTATTTTCTGGGTTTACTGCTGCTAGCTGATCAACAAACATTGCCATATGGCTTGGGGTTTTGTATCCCATTTACGATTTTGGTAAGACCCAGTACCGATATGAGCCTTGCGTTTTCAATCGATTACACACTTAGCTCTGCCATGGCAATTTTTGCGGGGGTGAGTATTTTATTTTGGATTTTTCAGTTATTCACAGGCCCGAGTGTGCAATTGCTTGTTCATCGTGTTTTTAAGGCCACTTATAAAGATTTACTCGAAATAAATAACCATCCAACCCCAAGTATTTGGTATAACCGCCGCATGGCCGATAGGTTAATTCGCCTAACTAATTACGATCAAGGTTCACACTCACGCGTAATTACTGATCTTGCTCTAACCGCTCTAAATTTAGGGCATGCGTCGGTTCGATTAAACTCAATTTGTGAAAATTTGGCTGGTAATACAAAGCTAAAGTATTTAAATGAGTGGCAGCGTACATTAGCCGATGCATTTATGTTGGCAACCAAGGGCAAATTTAATAATAAGTTTAAGCAAGCGTCAGATAATCTTTATGGGGAATTGGCTCAGACGGTTGACGATTCAAATCAATTAGAAGCAATAAAAGGTATGTTTATTCGCATTAATCTGACCTTTGAAAGAAGTGCGAGTAAGATAAATTAGCCCCATTCGCTGCTTTTCGAGTTCAGATGTTATAGCGAAATCTGTTATACTTGCTGGATAATTTTATGGGGCTGTTATGATTTCAAAAAACCAACTCAAACTTATTCGCCAACTTGGCCAAAAAAAGTACCGAAAGCAATATAATCAATACCTTGTACAGGGTGAGAAAAACGTACTTGAGTTATTAAACAGCCCATTAAGTGTGGTTAATATTTTTGCTACAAACGAATTTATAAATGCGTACCAAGGTAAGTATCAGCACGCTAATTTTATTGAAGCTGATGAAGAAGTCCTCACCAAAGCCAGCACGCTAGTTAGCAATAATGCAGCCATTGCTATTGTTGATATGCCAAAGGCAGCTTTACCACAAGCAAGTGGCTTAATACTCGCACTTGATGGCGTATCAGACCCTGGTAATTTAGGCACAATAATAAGAGTGGCAGACTGGTACGGTATTAAACAAATAGTAACTAGCACCGACAGCGCAGACGCTTACAACCCAAAAACAATTAGCGCCACGATGGGCTCATTTGTAAGGGTATCGGTAAGCCAAATAGATTTACCTGATTACCTACAGTCTTTAAATTTACCTGTTTACGGTGCTTTTTTAGATGGGCAAAGCGTGCATAAAACCCAATTTACGGGCTCAGGCGTTTTACTAATGGGCAGTGAGTCGCATGGAATACGCGAGACATGTGCAAAATTAGTAACTAATAAAATCACCATCCCCGCTTTTGGTGGTGCAGAATCGCTTAATGTTGCAATGGCGACCGGTATTATTTTAGATAATTTTAAACGACAAGCTTAACAATTTAACTGTTAATGAGTTAAATTGTTTGTAATCAATAACAATAATAATCGGTAATAACAATAAGATGCGCTTAAGCACTATTAAATTAGCGGGCTTTAAATCCTTTGTAGAGCCCACTAAAATTCCATTTCCTGATCAAATGACGTGTGTTGTTGGCCCCAATGGCTGTGGCAAATCTAACGTTATTGATGCAGTACGATGGGTGCTAGGTGAAAGCTCTGCTAAAAACCTGCGTGGCGACGCCATGACCGACGTTATTTTTAATGGCTCAACTAATCGAAAAGCCATATCACAAGCCTCTGTAGAGCTTGTTTTTGATAACGATAAAGGAAGTCCTTCAAACACATTTGCCGATCGAAACCAAATTGCTATTAAGCGTTTAGTAACGCGCGACGGACAGTCACTGTATTTTTTAAATGGCAGTAAATGCCGTAAGCGTGATATTACCGATATATTTTTAGGCACCGGTCTTGGTCCACGTAGTTACGCAATTATTGAGCAAGGGATGATCTCGCGCTTAATAGAAAGTAAACCACAAGAGCTGCGCGTATTTTTAGAAGAAGCCGCTGGCGTTTCTAAATACAAAGAGCGTCGCCGTGAAACACAAACTCGTATAAAGAGCACTCGCGAAAACCTTGAACGTTTGTTAGATGTGCGTAAAGAATTACAAAGCCAGCTCGATAAATTGGCTGTGCAGTCGGTTGATGCAAAAAAATACCGCGAATTAAAAGTACAAGAACGTACGCTAAAAGGCCAAATTGCCGTTTTAAAATGGCAAAAGTTACATCAGCAGCAACTTGAAAAAAGTGCCCAAATTAAAAAACTTAATGATCAAATTTTGTTTTTTAAAACCGCTAACTCAGGGCATGACGATGTACTTGCAAGCCTAGAGGGGCAAGTACAAGCCCAGCAAGATAAACTAAGCGATGCACAGCATCAGCAACATGTAATACACACCGAGCTTACTCGCGCTGAGCAACAACAAATCAATGTAAAGCAGCAAACCCAAACGCTTAAACAAAGTTTAATTAAATTACAGCAACGCCAAATTCAAAGTGCTGAGGTAAAATCGCAGCAGCAAATTGTGTGCGAGCAACTTAATGAAGCCCTGCAAGAGGCAAATGAAAACGCCTTAATATGTGAAGAGCAAGTTAGTGGGTTAACGCATGAACTTGAGGAATTATTAGCACTTAATCAGCGCCACCATACTCATTGGCAAGCTTTGTGTGAGCAACAGCAACAGCTTAATAATAACGTGCAACTACATAGTAGTCACATTAAACAAACTCAGCAGCAAATAAGCCACGTTAACGAGCAAATTGATCAGTTAACTGTTCAGCTTAGTGAGCTACAAAGTAGTGATGTAGAGCAGCAGTTAATACAGCAAACACAGCAAACACAAACCTTAACTCAAGAACTTGCCGCTAAACAAACAGCACATACGAAGTGCACTGCTAAGCTTGAAGTGCAAAATGAGCTTGTTAATAACTCACAAAAACAATATTCGACGCTCACTCAAACAATAAACGAGTTAAAAGCCAGTATAACGGGGCTTAAAAGTACATTAGGGCTTGATGAGAAAAGTGAACGTACTAATGGTTTGTTTAATCAGCTAGGTGTTAAAGAAGGCTTTGAGCTTCTAATAGAGCAAGCACTTAAATCTTTAGAGCATTTAAATGTAAGTGAGCAGCAAGCTGATAACAGTGTGTGGCCAAATAGTGATAAAAGCATGCCAACAAATAGCTTAGCTACATATATAACAAGCGGTGTTTATCCAGAGCATTTAGCACGTATTGCTTATAGTGAAAGCGGTGATTTAGAAATACTAAAAGATAGTTTTTATACAGCCATTATGGATAAAAACGGTGCTTTATATGGTCGTAACTGGCATGTAAGTGCCGAATGTAATGCAGAAAACTCATTACTTTTAAAGCATAAGCAATTGCAAGATAAAGCTCAGCAGTTAAATAATGCCGAGGACGAGTTACAACAAGTAACACACACGCGTGACGTACATACAGCTGAGCAAATAAAGTTAGTTAACGAGCAAAGCGAGCTAAAAGAAGCCATACATGAGCTTGCGCAAAATATAGCAGTAGCCAGTACGCGCAGCGATATGCTCAAACAGCAAGTAGCACAATTTAAGTTACAACTAGAAAAGCTACAGCAACAAAAACAGCAATTCACCACTGCGCTTTTACAATTAAATACCGTGCTTGATGAGCAAGTAGCGCAATTTGAAGTGTTAAATGAGCAGCAACTTAACTTAGCGGATGAAGTAGACGCTGCAAATAGCTTGCGCTCACAAAGTGATAAAAGTTATAGCGAAGCATTAAGCATGCTTGAGCAATATAAAACACAAGCACATAAGGCAACGCTCTCAGAGCAAAAGGCACGCAGTGAATGGCAGTTAAGCCAAACCAAATTGAGCCATGCGGAGCAAGAGCACGTTAGTGCATCAGAAGGTGCGCAAGAACTACTAAATGAAATAGAAGAGCTGCTGATACCAGAGCAAGAACTTAGCGATAAAATTACGCAGCTCTTAGCACAGCATCAAAAAGGTGAGCAGGCATTAGTATTGCTACAAAAAGAATTAGCTCAGGCCAAAGAGAGCTTAAACACTAAGCAAATAAGCCTTAAAAATTCACAAGGTGAGCTGGTGGGCTTGCAAGAGCAGCACCAAAAGCTAACAATTGAAGAGCAAAGCTTAGTAATAAAAGCGCAAGTTGCGCTTGAGCCATTAGAAGAGTTGAAACAAAGCTTAAAAGCAATACTTGATGAATTACCAGATTCATTAAATTTAAGTGCAGCACAAAATCAGTTAACAGGATTTACTAATCAGTTAGATCAATTAGGTGCAGTAAACTTAGCGGCAATAGAAGAATTTGATTTAGCCAAAGCACGTAGTGATTATCTTGATAATCAATTAGATGATTTAACAAAAGCGTTAAGCACCCTTGAAGGTGCAATTCGTAAAATTGATAGTGAGACCAAAACACGCTTTAAAGCGACGTTCGATCAAGTTAACGAAGACTTTGCTGAGCTATTTCCTAAAGTTTTTGGTGGTGGAAGCGCGTATTTAGAATTAACCAGTGACGATTTACTCGAAAGTGGTGTTAGTATAATGGCACGACCACCGGGTAAGAAAAATTCAACAATTCATTTGTTAAGTGGTGGAGAAAAAGCGCTGACCGCATTATCATTAGTGTTTTCTATATTCAGGCTCAATCCAGCTCCTTTCTGTATGCTGGACGAAGTAGATGCACCATTAGATGATGCCAACGTTGTGCGTTTTTGCCGTTTGGTTGAAGAAATGTCACAATCAGTGCAGTTTATTTATATTAGTCATAATAAAATTGCGATGGAAATGGCAGGTAGATTAACAGGTGTTACTATGGCAGAACCTGGCGTATCGCGTATGGTTGCTGTAGATATAGAGCAAGCTGTGCAACTTGCACACGCATAAATTTTTATAACAAGTGTATTAGTTTTTCATTAATATACAGGTTTTAGGCATATCAAATAATAAAAGGTGAGGGGATGGCCGAACAATTAAGATGGGTTTTAATCGTTATCAGTGTAATTGTCATTGGTGGTTTATTAATACATGGATTGTGGTCAGTTAGAAAAAAAGACCGCCCAGAAGTATCGGATAATGAACGGGTTGAGCCATTACAACAAAGCACACCAGCTTCATCTAAACCGTTTCGTACTGAGGCTGAGCCAAAAGAGCCAATGCAAGACGAACGTGATGAGCCACAATTTGGCGAGCTTAACTTTGATGCAAATGAGCCGCAAATTGATACAAGCGTGCCAGAAACACCAATTGAAGACGACCTAGAAATAGTTGATGATCTTGAAACAAAAGATCAAAGTGCTGAAGAAGCGCCTGCTCAAATGTCTGACTTTGTTATTGTGCATATTCAAATGCCAGAAGAGCTTAGTATGCAGGGCAGTAAACTATTACCAGCAGTTAATACTTTAGGTTTTAAATATTCTGAGGAAGGCTTTTTTAATCGCCACTTAGATCCGGCTGGCCAAGGCCCTGTTTTATTTAGATTAGTAAATATGTATAACCCAGGTACGTTTGATATTGATAATATGGAACAGTTTAGTACCGCTGGGGTAAGCTTATTTATGACGTTACCGTGCGACGGCGATGGTCTAGCGGCATTTAATATGTTGCACAGCGCAGCTAAAAAGTTAGCGGATGAATTTGGTGCACAAATTTTAGATGCTGAGCGAAATGAAATGACAGTAGATCGCATCAGGCAATATGTTGAACAGGTTCGTTCTTTTTCAGCGTAAATAACGCATACATTATATTTTTATAAGCCACTGGACGGTGAATCGTCAAAGTGGCTTTTTTTATGTTTATTGAGGTTTAAATGTCTAGCAGCATTAGTGAGCAAATTAATCATCTTCGTACTACATTAGAGCAACACAACTATAACTATTATGTGCTCGACACCCCCAGTATTCCTGATTCTGAATACGATAGGTTATTACGCGAATTAAGCGCACTAGAGATGCAGCACCCTGAATTTTTAACCGCCGACTCTCCGACACAAAAAGTAGGCGGTGCCGCACTGAGTAAATTTGAGCAAGTAGCGCACCAAGTACCCATGTTATCGCTTGATAACGCGTTTAGTGAAGAAGAATTCACTGCGTTTAATCGTCGTATAAAAGAGCGCTTAATGAGTACTGATGAGCTTACTTTTTGTTGTGAGCCAAAACTTGATGGATTAGCCGTATCAATTATTTATCGTGATGGTGTGCTTGTACAAGCGGCTACGCGAGGTGATGGTTTTACCGGTGAAAACATTACTCAAAATGTTAAAACCATTCGTAATGTACCGCTTAAGTTACGTGGTGATTACCCAAAAGAGCTTGAAGTGCGCGGCGAAGTATTTATGGACAGCGCTGGCTTTGATAAATTAAATACTGAAGCGCAAAAACGCGGTGAAAAAGTATTTGTTAACCCGCGTAATGCAGCCGCGGGGAGTTTGCGTCAACTCGATTCTAAAATTACAGCTAAACGCCCGCTCATGTTTTATGCCTATAGTACCGGGCTTGTAGCTGATGGCAGTATTCCTGAGGATCACTATCAGCAATTAGAAAAGTTAACTGACTGGGGGTTGCCACTGTGCCCAGAAACAAAATTAGTTGAAGGTCCTAAAGCCGCGCTTGAGTACTACAGCGATATTTTAACGCGCCGTGGCGAGCTTAAATATGAAATTGATGGCGTAGTAATAAAAATAAACCAAAAGGCCTTACAAGAGCGTTTAGGCTTTGTGGCACGAGCTCCCCGCTGGGCTATTGCGTATAAATTTCCGGCGCAAGAGGAAATAACCCAACTACTTGATGTTGATTTTCAAGTCGGTCGTACTGGCGCCATTACACCGGTTGCACGTTTGAAGCCTGTTTTTGTGGGTGGCGTTACCGTATCAAATGCAACGCTTCATAACAGTGATGAAGTTGCACGTTTAGGCGTAAAAGTAGGCGATACAGTTATTATTCGCCGCGCAGGAGATGTAATCCCACAAATAACGCAAGTTGTACTTGAGCGCCGCCCTGATGATGCCAGCGATATCGAATTTCCAGTAACTTGTCCTATTTGTGACTCTCATGTTGAAAAGGTTGAAGGCGAAGCTGTCGCTCGTTGTACGGGTGGGCTTGTATGTCCTGCACAACGCAAACAAGCAATTAAACACTTTGCGTCACGCAAAGCGCTGGATATAGACGGCCTTGGCGATAAAATTGTTGATCAGCTGGTAGACAGAGAGCTTATAAAAACACCCGCTGATTTGTTTATTTTAAAACAAGGACATTTTGAGTCACTTGAACGCATGGGACCTAAGTCAGCCAAAAATTTAGTAACAGCCCTTGAAGAGGCGAAAGGCACTACGCTTGCTAAGTTTTTATATTCATTAGGTATTCGCGAAGCAGGTGAGGCAACAGCACAAAATTTAGCTAATCACTTCCTTACCCTTGAAAATATAATAAATGCCAGCATTGATAGTTTAACGCAGGTAAGTGATGTAGGCGAAATAGTTGCAACGCATGTTCGTGGCTTTTTTGATGAAGAGCATAATTTAGCAGTTGTTAATGCGCTTATAGAGCAAGGCGTAAACTGGCCAGCGTTGAGTGCGCCTTCTGAGGAAGAGCAACCACTCGCAGGACTTACATATGTACTTACTGGCACGCTTAATACACTTAACCGCAATGATGCTAAAGCTCGCTTGCAGCAATTAGGTGCTAAAGTATCTGGTAGCGTATCAGCGAAAACTGATGCGTTAGTCGCAGGTGAAAAAGCAGGTTCAAAACTAACTAAAGCGCAAGATTTAGGTATCGACATACTCACGGAAGATGAATTAATTGAGCTGCTTAAAAAGCATAATGGCTAGGAAAGCGACAATGAGCCGATATGGGCCAGAATACTGGGATAAGTACGGAAGTTACCGTACACCTATAGCATTTCATTTAAGTTTGCTGGTGCTTTTACGTGGCTATTTTATTTGGGTGATTGCGGCTTTAAGCCGCAGGCCTGAACTGGATTTAATGTCGTTATTTTTTAAAAATAAAAATGATTTTTTTATCGCAATAGCAATTGGAAGTATTGCAATAATACCGACTATTTTATTTTGTTTACGCAGACCACGAGATTCACACAGTGCGAGCGATAAGTTAGCAAAAATATGGCGACATATGCGCTGGCCTCTTATTTTATGTGCTGTTGTTGATTTAACATGGTTAAGTATTCAGGCAGCGCATAGCCATTATCGATTTTCATCATTTTTAGCAGTACAAATGATGATTGTTTTATGGGTATTGTGGTATTTGGTGAAAAGCCGTTATTTAACCGTTTTTTTTAATGATTGGCCTGAGCCGACAGAAAAAGCATCAGAAGAAAAAAAGCGACTTAAAAGGGATTAGTTGTGGACGCTGTAAATAAAAAAATAGCGATAGCTATATCGTTAATAGGGTTAGTGCTTATTATTTTAATGATTAGCACTGAGCTTTTAGAGTCTATGTGGTTTAAAGCGCTATTTGGGTTGTGGGTATTTGTTTTTTGCTCAAGCGTTTATAGGCTAACGCCCTTATTTAAATCAAGAAATAGGCTAGAGGATTTTATTCAGCGAGATGCCCAACATTTACTACTTTTTAGTTTGATGGGATTTTTTGATAAAAAGCATGGTCCAAATTGGTTAGTTATTGAGAGTATTGAACGCATAACAACAAAGGATGATGAGCTAATTATTTACAGTAATAACGAGCGCCAAATGAGTGTTAGTTTACCTGTAAAAAAAGCAGAGCTAGATAGTTTTATTAAACGAATACTTACCGACTCAGAAAAACAAAATATTACCTTTAGCTGAGGAGATTACCTTTAAAATTGAACGAGTTTTAGTTTTAAACGGTCAACACTCTTTAGCTGATCTTTAGTGTATTAAATAACGTAATAATTAACCGTACTTCTTATAAATTTATTAAGTACGGTTAATCAACTATTCAATGAGGCTATTATGTTGAAGTGGAATGATGTTATTAACTTTGCCACCAACGGCAATCCTACCCCAAGTAAAAAAGTAGTCAAAACTGACGAGCAGTGGCGGATGCAACTATCAGAAGATGAATATTACGTAACACGTAAGAAGGGAACAGAGCGCCCAGATAGCTCGGGTAGTTGTACATTACTCGAACCTGGCAAGTATGTGTGTATTTGCTGTGATAATCTATTGTTTGATGCCGATGAAAAGTTTGATAGTGGCACTGGTTGGCCGTCATTTACGCAACCTGCAACAATTGAAGCGATTGGTTATGTAAACGATACAAGTCATGGTATGGAGCGCATAGAGGTGGTTTGTAACGTATGCGATTCGCACTTAGGCCATATTTTTCCAGATGGCCCATTACCAACAGGTTTACGTTATTGCGTTAATGCCGCAGCAATGAAAAAGATCTAATATTTTATTTACTAGCGCTTTGAATATCTAAATTCATTTCTTTTGCTATATGTAAAATCTTATCTAAACGCTGCGTCTGATCTGCTTGTAATTTAGTTTTATCAAGAAGGGCGTAGCATCTTCTAGCAAGATCCATATTAAATGAGCTGCCAGATTGCTTGGTTGAATCAAATAGGCACTGTAATAAATTAAGTGCAATACTCTGATTGCGAGGCATTACTCTAAATGCTTGCGTAAAAGCTTCCAGCGCAGTATTTAACTGCCCTTTATTAAATTGATTAACGGCATGGTTATTAAGCTCTTTTGGACCCATTTTAATATCGCGTCGCTCACTTTGTTGCTGCTGAATATAACGCAAGTAAGTTGTGTCGCTAACTGCAGGGTGTCTTTCACAGTGGCTAATTATTTGTGTGAATAAGGTTTGCGCCTTCTGATGAAACCCCAGTTCATGAAATGCTTTTGCTTTATCAAGTGCTCCATCAACCGATCGGATATGAGTATCGTCGTCATCAAGCTGCTCAATTAGCTTTTTCGCTTTTTGATGCTCGTCTTTTAAGTAATGAAGTCGTGCATTAAGTACATCAATTTGAGCTTGATTTGCATTATTAGGAAACTGTTTTTTTAAATCATTAATGTACTGATTTGTTTGTCTAGAAATTCGTTGAATTTGATCAGTTTGATCAGTCGTTAACGCAAAGTCGATACCGGCACGTGCTGCATTTAAATATACATCGGGGTGGTCGTGTATTGAGTGCTTTGCAAAGGTGGCTATATCTTTTTGAGTTAAATAGCTTTTTTCGTAGTCGTGATTAATTAGCGACACATTACTTAACGATTTTTGGCGTGTGATGTTTCGCGGTGCAATGTCTGCTGCTTGACTTAAAAAGCTTTGTGCTAGTTCAAACTGATTTAGCTTTATTTCTAATCTGCCCAACAAATCAAGGGCTACTAAACGAGTTTCTTGGCGCTCTAACATTGTCTTGAGCATTCGCTGCGCCAAAATATGTTCGTTATTCGCTATAAGTGCCTCTACTAAACCTACTTTTGCCCAAGCAAATTTTTGAATATCGAGAACAGACTTAAAAAAGTCTTTTGCATCTTGAGCACGCTTTAAGCGAAGTAGGGCATCGCCTTTTAAGCGAAGTAGGATAGGACTGTAATTATTATTTTTTTTATCCAGAGCGGTATCAATAAATTTAATAGCTTTTGAATCGTTACCATCATCAATTAATGAATACACTGTTTGTAAGTCGTGTTTACGCTTTAAGATTCGTTCAATGCGTGTTTTAAGCTCTTGTACTGTAAAAGGCTTAACTAAAAAGTCATCTGGCTGCAGCTCAAGAACACTATGAACGAGTGAGCCACTTGTTTCTGCTGAGATAAAAATAAAGCCAGTCGAACTTTTTATGAGCTGCTTTACACGTAGCTCTTCATAAAGCTGGTAGCCATCTTGGTGTTTGTTTAAGTTGAATGAGCAAACTATTAGATCAAATTCTTCACTTAAACACTGCTCTTTTGCAGAGTTTGCATGATCAGCAAAGCGCAACTGCCGAAAGCCAAGCCTTTCTAACGATTGTTTCATATAGCTTTGAGCAAGTGGCTGCTCCTCTACTATAAGTATTTTGGCTTTTGAATAGATCTTAGTTGGCATTGGCTTAAGCGTAATTGTATTTAACACAGACTATAATCAACAGTTTAACTCCTTACAAGGGAATTTAAATGATAGCTGTATTTATTAGGTACTTAACTTTGTCTAATACGTTTATCTAACTTCGAAAGTACTGAGCCGAATAGCATAATTAAAAACTAAATAAGTAAAATGGAAACGCTATATTTGATGAGTGCTTTGATATGGTAATTTAGATTTTAATAAAAATATGAAATGTATTTAAGGTAAAAAGAGGAGTTAAACGTATTTAATATGGGAAAAAGTTATTACTAGAGAAGTTGTCTGATGGTATTTATATGTGGTGGGTGATTACTTGGCTTGATACCAGTGACCCTCGCCATTATTTGTAAAGAGTGGGGATGCTCTTTATTAAATGCGATTTATATATTGAGTTTTTATAAAGTTTGTAAATGTGTTTAATATGAGAAGGAAGAGTTATTACTAGAGAAGTAGTTTAATGGTATTTATATGTGGTGGGTGATACTGGACTTGAACCAGTGACCCTCGCCTTGTAAGGGCGATGCTCTCCCAACTGAGCTAATCACCCACATATAATTGGTATCGCTACTATTTAATTCATTATTACTAGTTATTCACCTGCTAATAATTGGTAGATGATCCTGCACTGGAACCAGTTACCCTCGCCTCTTGATGTCGATG
>NZ_JACJFD010000015.1:0-105258 GCF_014164415.1 Pseudoalteromonas sp. SG43-1
TGCTTGGTGACAATAGCGTTTTGGACCCACCTGACTCCATGCCGAACTCAGTAGTGAAACGAAACAGCGCCGATGATAGTGTAGCATTTGCTATGTGAAAGTAGGACATTACCAGGCTTCAAATTCAGTCGAAGGACTTTAACCTTAATAATTAAAATAAGAAAATTGAAAAGAATTTTCTTGGTGACAATAGCGTTTTGGACCCACCTGATCCCATGCCGAACTCAGTAGTGAAACGAAACAGCGCCGATGATAGTGTAGCATTTGCTATGTGAAAGTAGGACATTACCAGGATTTAATTAAGAGAAACCCGTTACAGTAATGTGACGGGTTTTTTGCTTTTTTAAATTAAGAAAAACATCCCCCCTTTAAATTCAACAACAAAACTAGTTGCGTCTATTCGCGCGTGCTAAAATCCAATTTTTATGAATGATGATATAGAGGTCTAGTTTGCCTACAGCTGATTACCAAAAGGTGCTTGATGAAATAGCACATGAAGTACGCCCTTTATTATCACAAGGAACAGTAGCTGATTATATACCGGCCCTTGCAGAGGTCGATCCTGAGCAATTTTCTATCGCTATTTATACAACTGATGGTAAGACTGTATGTGCGGGGGATTGCTCTCAACGTTTTACCATTCAGTCTGTTTCAAAAGTTATGACACTTACTATGGCACTGCAACGTTATGGTGATGAACTTTGGCATCGAGTTGGAAAGGAGCCTTCAGGTACTGCCTTTAATTCGCTTACACAGCTTGAGTTTGAAAAAGGGATTCCTCGTAACCCTTTCATAAATGCAGGCGCAATTGTAACGTGTGATGCGTTATACAGCCGCTTATCTGCACCAATGCACTCTATGCTCGAGACCTTTAGGTTGTTAGCTGGTAATAGAGGGATAGTGATTGATAAAAAAGTCGCTAATTCTGAGTATGAATTTAGGCATCGTAATGCTGCTATGGCACATTTAATGAAGTCGTTTGGTAATTTTGAAAATGAAGTCGATGATGTTCTATGGTCTTACTTTAACTTTTGTTCTATTGAGCTCAACTGTATTGAATTAGCCAAAGCTTATAATTTTTTAGCAAATAAAGGTGTTGATAATCGATCGGGCGATCGTGTTTTAAGTAGCCGTCAAAATAAGCAGCTTAATTCGCTATTATTTACCAGTGGCTTATACGATGCTGCGGGGGATTTTGGTTACAGAGTAGGTATGCCAGGTAAATCGGGAGTGTCAGGGACTATTTTAGCCGTGTTACCAAATAAGTTTACGGTAGCTGTTTATTCTCCGGGACTTAATTCGTTTGGTAATTCGGTTGCAGGAATTGCAGCGTTGGAACTGCTATCTAAAAAGCTCGATATTTCTATTTTTTAGGAAGTTGATAGGGAGCAATGATTGCTCCCACCGTTATTATTGTTCCCAATAAACCTGTTCTAAGCAGTCTTCGCGTTCTGGTAAACCGCGAGATAAACGAGGAGAGTGCTGAACTAACACTTCATAACTAGCTCGGTTAGCATATTTACTAATTTGCGATAGTGACGAGTAAGTAATAGCTTGTTGCTGATGCTTAGCAGAGTTTGCCACATTAAGTTTATGATAAACATTTGCTGATAAGTCATGTAGCAAAGCCGCTAAAGCACAATCGCCTGCACCATTGGTGTTTTTGATTGAATCAGGTCCACCCATAAATGGGGCTGTATGGCTATATGCTCTGATAGGCTCATCACACTCGGTTTTACGCATAGCACGTGAAAATTCGTATCGATTAAAATCAGGTATGGCGCCTGGTAATAACGGATATTCGGTTTCACGCTTTAAGCTTTCGTCTACGTAGCCGGCCATAAATAAGCCTTTTTCGCCAGCGGTGCAAATTACCAAATCTACCCAATCAAGTGCTTTATCGGCAGCTAGAAGAGGGTCTTCAAAACCTGTAATAGCTAACCCTTCTTCTTCGTTCATAGCAAGAATATCAACATGCTTTTCAACAAAGTTTGCCCACCAGGTCGGGTCTTGTTCAATTAAGAATTTAGTTCCGAGTGTAAGAACAACTGGCACACCTGCATCATTAGCGTATTTTACCGCTTGCATAGTCGCTTCAGTCATCGTTTCACTACCTTGCGTACGCATGAGGTAGGCACTGATCACTAATGCTGATGAATTTTCAATAAGGTTTTTATCGATAGATTCAGGACGTAAGTGATTCATTAGGCCCGCACTTATCGCAAAAGTACGCTCACCGGTTTCATCAATTAATGTAAAACAACGACCTATAGGCCCATCTACTGGTTGGAGATAGTTTAAATCTACACGGCTTGAGGTATTACATAAAAAGCGGTAAGCATAGCTACCTATTTTTATATTTTCGCTCATTACGCCTAATAAAACTGAGCGATCATCTGCAAGTACAGAGTAGTTGTGCATAGTGTTACCAATGGTCCCACCGGCAAACTCAAAATCAACCATATCGTTTAATTTTAAACGATCGTATAAGGCGTTCGTTATGTCGCTATCAATAACTTGTGACATACCTCTACGTAGTTGAAATTCGTCAAGGAAAGCTTGATCAACTTTTGCCTCTATATCAACAACGATCTGATCGATACCCGTAATATAACTACGTTGTAATCGCTCTGTTGCGTTAAGTTGATTAGTAAGTGGATCTTTGGCTTCCACTGGAAAATAATGTTTATGCCTGCGGCGTCCAGGAAATTTCATTTGCTACCCGTGTTGTGAGCTAAATAAAAAAAGCGTGAGATTATAGCGTAAATCCACACTAGTGAGCCATTACAAACAGGTAAATATCGTTTTATTTTTGCAATAAAGTAGTGAATGACGCACTTTAGAGTGCTAACTAGGTATAATTACAGCATAAAAAGTTATTTAAGTAGAAAGAATGAACGAGCCATTTAATGATTCCTACTGGATGGAGCAAGCGCTTTTGTATGCAAAGCAAGCAGAGTTGCTTGATGAAATTCCGGTTGGAGCAATTGTAGTCAAAGATAACCAGCTAATTTCAGTGGGGTACAACCGCTCAATAACGGATAACGACCCATCAGCCCATGCGGAAATGATTGCAGTGCGAGAAGCTGGAAAAGTACTTAATAATTACCGCTTAATTGATTGCACACTATATGTAACGTTAGAGCCTTGCTCTATGTGTGCAGGACTGTTGGTGCATAGCAGAATAAAGCGTTTAGTATTTGGTGCCCTCGATGCTAAAACAGGGTCTGCAGGTTCAATTATGAACTTATTACAAGAGCCGAGGTTAAATCATCAAGTTGAGGTGTGCGGTGGTGTTTTGGCACAGCAATGCGGTGATACTATTTCGAATTTTTTTAAGCGTAGAAGAGCGCAAATTAAAGCAGCTAAGAAAGCTGCTCGTGATGAACAAATAAATAAACCTAGCTAGAGTTAACTAGCGATTGGCTCTATTTCTGTTTCAGCCATTTGCTGCATAGCAAACATTCGGCGGCGCCAGATGATTTTTTTGTGCAGTTTTCTTAGCATAACACGACGACGTGTGGCTGTTGAATAAATCACATTGCGTTTTAATTTTTGTGTGCGTCTACGTTTTAGCATGTTTTCTCCTAATGCAAGAGTGAGAAAGGCGCAGGGTATATCTTATAAAATAATAATATACAAGTAATACACATTAGTGATCATTTGATGACAAGTAAACAGATATTTAATTTACTTAAATTTTGCTTACTGGTTTGCTCAAAAAACTGATACCTATATAAATCTTAGTTATTGTTTTCACTTGGTAGTTCGGGCTCAATTATAGGCTGTTGTTTTTCTGTTTGCGCTTCATCTTTGTTACTTTTATCGTCACTTTCTTCATTTAAGTTTGGCTCGGTATCAGTGCTCTGCTCTGTGATTGGTTCTGGCTCAGACTCTACAGCAATAGCATTATTCTCATCTAGCCAAACAAGTGCATCGTAATAGCGACGAATATTATCAACATATTTAACCGCTACATCGCCACGCGCATAACCATAGCGAGTTTTACGGTAATAGCGCTTTTTAATTAACAGCGGTAAGCGTTTTTTTACATCAGCCCATTTATCAGGGCTTGCGCCTTGCTGCTCGGTAATTATACGCGCGTCGTTAACGTGCCCCCAACCTACATTGTAAGCCGCTAGTGCAAGCCATGTTCTATCAGGTTGAGGAATTCTATCAGGAATACGCTTAATCAGTTTACTTAAATACTTACCACCACCGCGAATATTTTGCTCTGGCTCTAAGCGGTTGGTAACACCTACTTGTTTTGCTGTACTGCGGGTTAGCATCATAATACCGCGAACGCCTGTCGGCGATTTAGCGCGAGGATTCCACATAGATTCTTGATAGCTAAGTGCCGCTAATAAACGCCAATCAAGGCTACCAGCATATTGTTCAAACCATGGTTGGTATGTTGGTAAGGTTTCTTTGATAGCTTCGATATAAGCAAGGGTATTTACATAGTTAAATTGGCGCACGTGGCCAAAGTATTTTTCTTCAAGTACGTAGAGCTGATTACTCTGTTTTATATCGCCAAAAAATGGCACTAATAAGGAGTATAAAGAATCATCTTTTGATTTATTAAGTATCCATGCAATCGGGTCGTTATGACTAACAGAAAAACCGATACTTAAATTTGGATGATAACGTCGAAACAGCGATAGGGTATGTGTATCAGCGAGTGTGTAATCAATCTCGCCATCAATAACTGCTTGAAGTAGCTCTTCTTCATCAAACTCTTCGCTTTCTATCCAAGTAAGATCTGGATTGTTTTTTTTCATTTTTTGCAGAGTAAGCGAATGACTACTTTTAGCGATAACAGTAAAGTTGCCATCTAAGTCGGCAAACTCTCGAGGGCGAACACGTCCTTGCTTATAAACTAACTTTTGGCTGATTGTTCTGTAAGTTGGTCCATAACGGTATTGCTCTGCACGGGTTTTATTATAGGTAAGTCCTGAGGCAATTAAATCTAAATCGCCGCTTTCCAGGCGTTCAAACATATCGGATAAGTTAAAAAATGGCACTATTTCAAGCTCTACACCTAGATATTCAGCAAATGCTTGAGATAGCTCATATTCAAAGCCTTGTTCACCTTGAACGGCTTGATAATAATTACTAGCACTTGCAAGTGTACCCACACGTATTTTGTTTTGTTCTTTTATTTGGGCGAGTTGGGTTGGCTGCTCTTGCATATCACATGCACATAACAGCATAACTAAAGTAATGATTATTATTAGTTTTTCTTTGAACATTGAGTGCCCCTTAAGCTCGCCAGCCACCGTTATAGCAAAACTAAGCCATCGCGTCACTTTACCTTTTATTTTATTAACCAAAAGAGGCTATAAATAAAGCTAAAAAGTTAATTTTATGAAAAGCGTAATTTTGAGTTAAATCTGAATGCTAATTGGACTATAATGCGTGCCTAAAATATCGTTCAATCCCTAACCCCGGATGAAATTACCTATGTTGATCCTTCGTGGTGCACCAGCACTTTCAGAGTTCAGAGTTAATAAAATTTTAGCGCGTTGCCAACAATCGCAACTTCCAGTCACTAACGTATACGCCGAGTATGCTCACTTTGCCGATTTAACATCGCCGTTGAGTAGCTCTGAGCAAACCAAGCTTGAAAAACTATTAACTTACGGTCCAACTATTGCTGAGCATACCCCAGCTGGCAAACTTGTACTTGTTACACCTCGCCCAGGTACCATTTCACCTTGGGCATCTAAAGCTACCGACATCGCCCACAACTGTGGTTTAAAGCAGGTTCACCGTGTTGAACGCGGTATTGCTTATTATGTTGAAGGTGATTTAAACGCAGAACAACTTGCACAAGTAACTGCGTTATTGCACGACCGCATGACTGAAGCCACACACAATGAACTTGAAGATGCGGCTCAGCTGTTTCGCAGTGATGCCCCACGCCAAATGTCGTCTGTCGATATTTTAGGTGGTGGACGCGAAGCACTAGCAACAGCCAATGTTGAGCAAGGCTTTGCGCTTGCTGATGACGAAATAGACTACTTAGTAGAAAATTTTACAAAGTTAGGACGTAACCCTAACGACATCGAATTGTTTATGTTTGCACAAGCGAACTCAGAGCATTGTCGCCATAAAATATTTAATGCTGACTGGACAATCGATGGTAAAGAGCAGCCAAAATCGCTGTTTAAAATGATTAAAAATACGTTTGAGCTAAATCCTGAAAATGTATTGTCGGCGTATAAAGATAACGCGGCAGTAATGAAAGGCTCAAAAGCGGGTCGCTTCTTCCCAAATGCGCAAGGTGAATATGCGTATCATCAAGAAGACATTGAAATACTAATGAAAGTTGAAACTCATAACCACCCAACAGCTATTGCGCCATTCTCAGGTGCTGCTACAGGTTCTGGTGGTGAGATTCGCGATGAAGGCGCAACTGGTCGTGGCTCTAAGCCAAAAGCAGGGTTAGTTGGCTTTACTGTATCAAATTTACGTATTCCAGGTTATGAGCAACCGTGGGAAAGCGATTTTGGTAAGCCGGGTCGTATTGTAAACGCACTTGATATAATGACAGAAGGTCCACTAGGTGGCGCTGCATTTAATAATGAGTTTGGTCGTCCTAACTTATTAGGCTACTTCCGTACTTACGAAGAAAAAGTAACAAGCCATAACGGTGAAGAAGTACGTGGTTACCATAAACCAATTATGCTTGCCGGTGGTTTAGGTAATATTCGCTCTGATCATGTTCAAAAAGGTGATATTCCTGTAGGCGCTAAATTAATTGCGCTAGGCGGGCCTGCAATGAACATTGGTTTAGGCGGTGGTGCTGCATCAAGTATGGCCTCAGGTCAGTCAAACGAAGATTTAGACTTTGCTTCAGTACAGCGCGAAAACCCAGAAATGGAACGTCGTTGCCAAGAAGTTATCGATAAATGTTGGCAGCTAGGTGATGAAAACCCAATCGCGTTTATCCATGATGTAGGTGCCGGCGGTTTATCTAACGCGTTTCCTGAGCTTGTTAATGATGGCGGACGTGGTGGTAAGTTCCAATTACGTAGCATCCCTAACGATGAGCCAGGCATGGCACCACACGAAATTTGGTGTAATGAATCACAAGAGCGTTATGTACTCGCTGTTGGCGTAGAGGACTTTGACCGCTTTGAAGCAATTTGTAAGCGCGAACGTGCCCAGTACGCTGTTATTGGTGAAGCAACAGCTGAACCTCACTTAACGGTGTCAGACAGCCACTTTGAAAATAACCCTGTTGATTTGCCGCTGGATGTATTATTAGGTAAAGCACCTAAAATGCACCGCGATGTAACGTCAAAGCAAGTTGTTGGCAAAGCGCTTGATATCACATCAATAAATGCAGCAGATGCAGCGCAGCGCTTAATGCGTTTACCAACCATTGCAGAAAAAACATTCTTAATAACAATCGGCGATCGCTCAGTTACTGGTTTGGTGGCGCGCGACCAAATGGTTGGTCCTTGGCAAGTACCTGTTGCTAACTGTGCTGTAACTGCGGCAACGTATGACACTTACCACGGTGAAGCTATGTCACTCGGTGAGCGTACTCCGGCTGCATTACTTAATTACGGTGCATCTGCTCGTTTAGCTGTGGCAGAGTCGTTAACTAATATTGCTTGTGCAAATATTGGTAGCCTTGAAAACATTAAGTTATCGGCAAACTGGATGGCAGCAACGGGTCACCCAGGTGAAGATGCTGGTTTATATGAAGCTGTTAAAGCCGTAGGCGAAGAGCTTTGTCCTGCGCTTGGTTTAACGATTCCTGTAGGTAAAGATTCTATGTCGATGAAAACGACATGGAAAGATGAAGGTGACTCACAAGAGAAGTCAGTAACATCGCCGCTTTCACTGGTTATAACTGCGTTTGGTCGTGTTGACGACGTACGTAAAACAGTAACGCCACAACTGCGCACAGATAAAGGCGATACATCGCTTATATTAGTTGATTTAGGTGCGGGTAAAAACCGCATGGGCGCATCAAGCCTTGCACAAGTTTATAAGCAATTAGGTGATGTAACCCCTGATGTTGATAGCCCTGAGTTATTAAAAGGCTTCTATAACGCAATGCAAGCACTTGTGGCTGATAGTAAGTTACTTGCTTATCATGACCGCTCAGATGGTGGTTTATTTACCACAGTAGCTGAAATGGCGTTTACGGGTCATACCGGTGTAACTGTTGATTTAGCAGCTTTAACAGGTTCAGACATTGAAGCGCTTTATAACGAAGAGCTAGGTGCGGTAATTCAAGTTGCTAATGCTGATTTAGATGCAGTAAATGTGGTGTTTGAACAACATGGTATAGCAGCCATTAGTCACAACATTGGCACGCTTAACAGTGATGATACGATTATATTTAACCGTGGCGAAAATACGGTACTTAATCATACGCGTACTGAGCTTCGTACTATTTGGGCTGAAACAACGTATCAAATGCAAGCGCGCCGTGATAACCCTGAGTGTGCTAAGCAAGAGTTTGATGCTAAATTTGATGCAAAAGATCCAGGTTTAAACGTAAAACTTAACTTTGATTTAAACGAAGATATAGCAGCGCCATACATTGCAACCGGTGCTAAACCGCAAATGGCTATTTTACGTGAGCAGGGTGTTAACTCTCATTTAGAAATGGCGGCAGCATTTAATCGCGCAGGTTTTGCAGCCGTTGATGTACACATGAGCGACATTTTAGAAGGTCGTTTAACACTAGAGCAATTTAAAGGTTTAGTGGCCTGTGGTGGTTTCTCATACGGTGACGTACTTGGTGCGGGTGAAGGTTGGGCTAAGTCTATTTTGTTTAACGACATGGCACGCGATCAGTTCCAAAACTTCTTCCACCGTGAAGATACCTTTAGCTTAGGTGTATGTAACGGTTGCCAAATGTTATCAACGTTAAAAGAGTTGATCCCTGGTACTGAACATTGGCCGCGCTTTGTAACTAATAAATCAGAACGTTTTGAAGCACGCTTTAGTTTAGTAGAAATACAAGAGAATCCGTCTGTGTTCTTTAACGGAATGGCTGGCTCGCGTATGCCTATAGCGGTTTCTCATGGTGAAGGTCATGCTGAGTTTGCAAACGATGCAGCCACTAAAGCGGCGCTTGATAGCGGCACTGTAGCGGTTAAATTTGTAGATAACTACGGTAACCCTACAACGCAGTACCCAGCGAATCCTAATGGTTCTCCAGAAGGTATTACCGGTATTACGTCAACTGATGGTCGTGCCACTGTAATGATGCCGCATCCAGAACGTGTATTCAGAAGCGTTGCCAATTCTTGGCACCCAGATGAGTGGCTCGAGGATAGCCCGTGGATGCGTATGTTCCGTAATGCACGTAAAAACGTAGGTTAATTATATTTACGTTTATACAAGTTAGATTCATAATCTTACTGTAAAATAAAAAAGGCTGCATTGTGCAGCCTTTTTTGATTATACCAATCTGCTTATATATGGGGTCTATTTAACGTTAAAAAAATTACGCTAGAACTAGGCAAAAGTTTTTATATCTAGTTGTTCTAAATAAAAAACTTTTAACGACGTTATAGTGCAATTTAATTCGTTAAATTGATCAAAGATTTATGCAGGTTGGTATTAGTATAGCTAAAAGCACAAAGCATTTAAGGATAGTATGTTTAAGCGAATTGGTTTAATTGTTGGAGCTGTATTACTAAGTACCTTACTGCTTGGTTATGTATTTCGCTTGCCTTTATTACAGTGGGTTATAGCGCCTGAGCTCGAAAAAGCGGGTGTCACATTAAACTGCCTTGATTTTTCAATCACGTCTAGCTTAAATATTCATGCTGATAAAGTGTGTTTAAATTATCAAAATCAACAATTACAACTTACTGGTATTACTGCAAATACAAAGCGTGTAGATATTGAAAATGCAGTGCTAACAGTTAATCCACTCCCTAAAAGTGATAATGCTAATCAGCTTGCTAAAAATCTCGATTTAGCACTTCCCTTAAATCGCCCATTAATCAATATTAAACAGCTTGTAGTAAAAAGTGATGAGCTCAATAAGCCACTTAAAATAAGCATATTAGAACCCGAACTAAATAAATTTAATGTCTCAGGTGATATAAACGCAAGTGCAATTTTGACTGCTAATAAAGTAAGGGGTCAGTTTGAAATTAATGACACTTTTTTAAAGCACGTTATAAACACTAAAAATACATTAATAGCAGATTTTAACTTTAATACTCAGCAAGCATTTAGCTTTGATGGTATAGAACTTGAGTTAAATGGCGATATTAGCTCCCAGTTTGCTCACACGTATGAGCAGTGCAAAGTTAACGTATTAACCACTGGTAAATTGGCGACGCGTTTTAATTTAAATAGCCAAGCGTTAATGTTTAATACCGATTTGGTTAATAACAAAATTAATTTAACACCAAGCTGTACTGAGTTAATTCCACCAAGTGAATATGCAGGCTTTATTAGCAAACAAGTTCCTTTAAATTGGCAACTTAAACTCCCTCAATCAATTCGCTTAGAGGCTAGTGAGTTGAGGGTACCTGCAATTAATTTGGTAAGCGTGGGCGATAAGCAATTTGATATTTTAATAACAGATACAACACTAAATATTACACCTCCATTTAAAGACTTACAGTCAACTTTATCAGCTCAAATAAATACACCCGATATAAATAATATTAACGTTAATGCTCAGTTATCTGGCGCTGCGATTAAAGGCGATTACGCCGTTATGCTTGAAAATTTACCTGAGTTTGCACCTGCAACAGCGGATGGGCTTAGCCTTAGTGGTCACTTTAATATAAGTGAGTTTATAGACTCAAAACCAATTGGGCTTATAAATGCTAAATTAACGCTTAATAGTGTAGATGCGTTTGATATAAGTGCAGTGCAATACCAAGGTGATTTAATAGCAAAAATGGATAAACAGTTAAACGCAGAGGTAGCGTTAACTCAGCAATTAAAAAGCGCAGAATATAAAGAATTTAAAGTCACAGATATAAGTAACACATTAACAGCAAATGCTAATTTAGGCGTAGGTGAGTTATTTGCTGATCTAACAGCAAAAACGAATATAAAGGCTGTTAATAGCCCCGACATAAAACTTAATAATATAAAAGTAGAGTCTACGGGCTTGCAAAGCCGTGCACTAAAAGCCACGCATCACGCATTTATAAATAATGTTGAGTTAGTGATAAATCATCATATGTCGTCGCAAGCTCATCCATTTGAAGTGGTTATTCCTGAACAAAGTGCGCTGTCGTTAAATGCGTTTATTAGTCAATTTGAGCCACTTGCACAGTTAACAGAGGGCGAATTTAATGGCTATATTAGTGGCGATATAAACTTACAAAATGCACTGTTCAATATAGGGATTAGTCATACAAGTGCATTGTATAACGATTACCTTGCGAGCGATTTAAGCAGTACATTTAGCGGGGAATATAATTCAGGTAAGCTTAATGTAAAACCAACTACCTTTAATTTAAATGAGCTTAGGGCGGGTGCCGTAGTTAAAGCGGTTGAAGGGCAGTGGCAAGTGAGTAGTAATACCGCGCTTATAAATGATGTAAAAGGAAGTGTGTTTGGTGGTGAGTTTTCATTAGATAGCTACACAGTAGGGAAGCCAAACCAAGTTGCTAATGTTAAGTTTGAAAATATTGATGCAAGCAAACTTGTTACACTCGACGATAAGTCGGGCATTGTATTAACGGGACGCTTGGCGGGGTCTTTACCGGTTCACTTTGATAGTGGAAAAATTGAAATAATTGACGGTAGCTTATTTAGCCAAGGAACAGGTAATTTAAAAATTACCAATAATGCCGCTTTTGATTCAGTAATGCAGCAACAGCAAGAGTTACAACCTGTGTTAGGGCTATTAACTAATTTAGATATTCAAAAACTTAATAGCAGTGTGGCACTAAAAAATGATGGTTGGTTAAAACTAGGGGTTAATTTGCAAGGCTATAATAAAGCAGAGCAGCAGCAGGTTAACTTTAATTATAACCACGAAGAAAACGTATTTACACTTTTGCGTGCACTGCGTTTAAGTGACGAAATTACACAAAAAGTTGAGCAACAATACTCACAAAAAGGAAACTAATAATGAGACAGTCGTTATTGATAAAAGTACTGCTCGCGCTGAGTGCTATTAGTGCACTCAGTGCTTGCACGCATCGTGTTGAGGTGTCTGCTAAAGAGCCCATTACTATTAATTTAAATGTGAAGGTCGATCACGAAATTCGCGTAAAAGTAGATAAAGAACTCGACAATTTATTTAGTGACGACAGTGAGTTATTTTGAGGAGCTAGAACATGAATACGAAGAAAAAATTAAATATTATTACGTTAGTTAGTGCAGTATGTATGTCTTTCTCTGCGTGGGCTATTAGCCTTGATGACGCTAAAAACCAAGGTCTAGTAGGTGAAGATAGCTCTGGTTATTTAGGACTTGTTGTACAAAACGCAGAGGCAAAAGCCGTTGTTGATGACATAAATGCAAAGCGTAAAGCGCAGTACTTAAAGCTCGCTAAAAAGAATAACTTGTCGCTTTCACAAGTAGAAGCACTTGCTGCTGCTAAAACAATTGAAAAAACCCAAAGTGGTCATTACGTTGAAGTAAATGGTAACTGGGTTAAAAAATAAGCGTTTGTTATTGTCTTGTTCTGCACAAACCAAAATAAAACCGAGCATTTAAGCGCTCGGTTTTTTACAGCCTTCAAATAACTGCTGCCAAAAATCAATCCCCTTACGCCTTGCTAGATTTATATTATGCTCAGGAATAGATTCAGGCTCGTTATAACTATCAAGTGCTTCGCTCATACTTGCTTCGCGGATTAAATGCAATGTAGGAAAGGGCGCTCTATTTGTGTAGTTTGCGGCATCGGTTTCATCACTGTCAGCAAATACGTAGTCAGGATGAAAATTAGCGATTTGATACTTACCTTCAAAGCCTTGCGCGACTAAAAGTGCATTAGCTAAATCGACCAAGTCTAAAAAGTCTTCAAAGTCACTAAAGCCGTTGTCAAACATGATAAGGGTTGTTTCGCGCTCTGGTTCACGGTCAAGCTCAACACATTGCTCAAGCATATCCATTACAGCATCATCCATACTCGTTGCTGAGCTTACTATGTAATGAATACAGTTATTTTCTACTTCTTTTCGAGCAAACGGGCAAAAGTTATATTTAACAATAACAGATGACACCCATTCGCGGGTTTGGCTTATAGCTATGTTGGTCACGGTTTTGGCTCTAAATATTGATTAATAATGGTAAGTGTTTTTTGTATAGCACCTTGGTTTTTAGTTACGCATTGCGCAGCTTTAATACCTAAGGTTTGGCATGCTTTTGTGTTTTGGCTAAACGTTATAAGCTGCTTTGCGAGTTCGTCGTTACTATCAACCACTACAGCACCTTTGAGCTTTATTAGCTCGGGATAAACATGGTCAAAATTGTATGTGTGTGGACCTGTTATTACACCTACCGAAAACGCTGCTGATTCCAGTGGGTTATGCCCACCTCTGCGAATTAAGCTGCCACCAATAAAGCTCACATTTGCAGCGCCATATAAACACTGTAATTCACCAAGCGTATCAGCAAGGAGTATTTGCTCATTATTATAGTTATTTTGGCTACGACGGCTAAAGCTAAGTGGGCTTTGCGTTAAAAGCTCTGCCACTTTGTCAAATTGCTCTGGATGGCGCGGGGCAATTATAAGTAATGCGTTCGGTTGCTTTTTTAGTAACTCTTGATGGGCTGAAAGTACCAGCTCATGCTCAACAGGGTGTGTTGAGCCTGCCACCCATACAAATCGTTCATTACTACTATAAAGCTGTTTAAGGTTGAGTACTTTAGCTAGTTGCTCTTCACTTGGTGTTATATCAAATTTTATTGAGCCTGTTACATGGCTTTTTGAAGCTTCAAGACCAAGTTCAATAAAGCGTGTAGCATCTGTTTTATTGTGACTCGCAAGTACCGTAATTGAGCGCATAATAATATGCGTTAATTTAGCGACCTTTTGATAGCCCTGCTGTGACTTTTCAGAGAGTCTTGCATTGATGACAAGTACTGGTATGTTTTTTTTGTGGCTTATCGCCATTAAATTTGGCCATAGCTCGGTTTCTAAAATACATAATGCTTGTGGCTTTATACGCTTTAAAAATCGAGCCGTTGCAAACGGGAAATCGATTGGTAAATAGCTACACGCTACAGTATTTTTAAACTGGCTAAGTATTTGCTCTCTGCCTGTTGGAGTATTACAGGTTATAAGTATATTTAAATTTGGATGCACTTTTTGCAAAGCTTTAATAAGTGGCGTTGCGGCAAGTACCTCACCAACAGAAGCACAATGAAAAACTAAAGGTTTAGTTTTAACCGTAAACAAAGACTTACTGACAAACCCAAAGCGCTCTTTAAAGTGTGCACGATAGCCTTGGTTTTTTTTACCTCGTAAAATATAGAGATAAAATACAATCAGTGGGCTAATAATAATTAATGCGAATGAGTAAAAAATGCGTGCCATACTGATCTTTCTTAAAGGGAAGTGGCGTTAGTTTACCGTGAAATAGCCGTTTTCTAAACAGACTCGTTATAAAATATGGTCTGGGTTCAGTTATAACCCGATAAAATACACACAATTAAATAAAATTATGGAATAATGAATTTAATTTTTCCTGCCATTTCAGTTCCAAGAGGAATTTTTTCATGTCAATTATCGATTCAGTGGCAACTAGCTACGTTGAAACATTAAACCGTCATCAGGCATTATTTGAAACGATGGAGGCTTATCATCAAGAATCTATGCAATTGTTAGAAGCATGCCATAGTGCATTACAAGCTGGTGGCAAGATTGTTTGGTTTGGTAACGGTGGTAGTGCAGCAGATGCACAGCATTTAGCTGCAGAATTTGTAGTGCGTTATAAATTAGAACGAGGTCCGCTTGCCTCAATGGCATTGACCACTGATACCTCAATTTTAACAGCGCACAGCAACGATTATCACTTTGATACGGTGTTTGAACGCCAAGTTCAAGCGCTATGCAAGCCAGAAGATTTAGTTATTGGTTTAACCACATCAGGTACTAGTAACAATATTAATTTAGCATTAGAGGCTGCAAATAAACTAGGCGCTTTTACTGTTGCATTAACTGGGCGTGATGGCGGTAAAGTAAAAGACATTGCTAAGTTACCTATTATTATAAAAAATGACGAAACAGCACGTATTCAAGAAGCTCACATGTTTATAGGTCACTGGTTATGTGAAGCCATGGATATGGTTGTTGCGGAGCAGCAGTAATGGATTTATCGTTATTAAAAAACTTATCAGCGGCACGAATATTAGTTGTTGGCGATGTAATGCTAGACCGCTATTGGTATGGTGATACAGGTCGCATTTCGCCAGAAGCGCCAGTACCAGTTGTTAAAGTAAGTAAATTTGAAGACAAAGCCGGTGGCGCAGCTAACGTTGCAAAAAATATAGCGCGTTTAGATGCAAAAGTTGGCTTATTGGGTTTAATTGGTGAGGACGAAAGCGGGCAGATTTTAGAGACCATCCTAAAAGGTGAAAAAATAAGCTCACAATTAGTCAGTGTATGTGATTTACCGACTATTTCAAAAATGCGTGTTATTAGCCGCCATCAACAACTGGTTCGTCTTGATTTAGAAGAAACGTTTACTGAGCAACACAGCCAGCTTTTATTAAACCGCTTAGAGCTTGTACTTGATGAATACGACTTTATTGTGTTTTCTGATTACAGCAAAGGATCTTTGAGTTTAATTAAAGAAATGGTAAGCCTTGCGAAGGGCGCCGGAAAAACGGTTTTAATCGACCCTAAATCGCCAGATTTACATTTATATGAAGGTGCTGATTACATTACACCTAACTTACATGAGTTTAAGTTAGCGGGTGGTCAAACCGATTCAGAAGAGGCTTTAGCCGCAAGTGCGCGTGATTTAATTAGCAAAAATGGCATTAAAGCTATGTTGCTTACGCGTTCTGAGCAAGGTATGTCGCTTATTAGTGCAGATGAAAAATTTGATTTTGCAGCGCAAGAGCTTGAAGTAAGCGATGTAACCGGGGCCGGTGATACGGTTATAGCTACACTCGCGGTTATGCTTGGTGCGGGCATGGAACCTAAAGATGCTGTCGAAATTGCTAATTTAGCCGCAGGTATCGTTGTGAGTAAGTTTGGGGCTGCAACTGTCTCGCCAGAAGAGCTAAGCCGCAAGCTTGGTCACTATTTACATACTACGGGTGAGCATTACCAAACACCATTTGATGATGTACTTCAGCATATTGAATTTGCAAAACAAAACGGCGAAACCATTGTATTCACTAATGGCTGTTTTGATATTTTGCATGCTGGGCATGTACGTTATTTAGCGCAAGCTAAAGCACGAGGCGATAGACTCGTTGTTGGATTAAATAATGATGAATCTATTACGCGTTTAAAAGGGGCAGAACGCCCTATTAACCCGCTAGATGAGCGTGCGATGGTACTTAGCGCACTTTCATCAGTTGATTGGGTTATTCCGTTTGGAAGTTTAGATGAAAACGATACTCCCGCTAAATTAATTGAGCAAATAAGTCCTGATATTTTAGTTAAAGGTGGCGACTACACTGTAGATCAAATAGCGGGTGCTGAGCATGTACTTCGCCATGGCGGAAAAGTTGAAGTGCTTGAATTTTTAGATGGGTGCTCAACATCAAAAGTAATTAGTAAAATTAAACAGTAATACCAATTTTATTAAAAGCATGAGCATTCTAGCGTATTAAATAACTCACTAACTACGTTAGAAATTATTTATATAGAACAACTATGTATCATAATTTTAGCCTTGTTATTGAGCTGTTTTCTTATCGCTATAATAGAACACTAATTTAATGCAATTGGTATAATTACTGATTTAAGTTACTAAAAATACAAAAAAGGGATGAAAACAGTGTTTTCATCCCTTTTTATTTTTAATAAAGTAACTTACTAAAAATTTAATTCATACTTAGCAAATGCTGATGTATCGTTTTCAGCACCGTCATTGTTAGATGCAAAAGCACCTAAAGTGACTCGCCCTCCCATAGAAAGCATTCTATAACGAAGCTCTAATTGCTTACTATTAAAGCCTGTTTTAGTAATTGTATTTCCTAAATCTGGATTGCTAGGGTACCAATCGCTATTGTCACTATTGTAATCAACACTGCGTAATTTAAACTGCCAATCATCACCATTAGAAAGCTGACCAAGTAGTGTTAGGACAACTGATTGCGCATCATTATCATACGTCGAACCAATAGTGCGTCCATGGTAACGGTAACCCGATTTGTAATCTGAATGCTCATAGTAACAATTTTCAACTATTGATTCAGCTTGACATGAAACACCTGTATCTATGTACTCTACATTTATTAATAAGTTTTGATCATATACACGTTGTGTTGTCTGTACACCAAATAAGTAAGCTCTATCAGCGGGTTTAAACTGTGAGCTAGCATCTTCACCTATAGTACTGGCATAAACCGCATAAGGTTGGTTGAAAAGTGTATCTGACCAACGAATATCTATGCCAGCTAATTGATTACCTATTTTTGACTCTAATTGGCTATCACAACTAACATTGCCATCAATACATGCTGTTTGCCCAGTTATGACATCAATAAAATCACCTGCAGAGCCTGGTTGGCCGTCTCCTGCCCATTGTGCAGACCAGCTAACAGCAATTTCTAATTGTTGTATTGGGCGTATATTTAATCTACTGCTCCAAAGTAAAGCATCAGGAATTACACGTGTAGACTCAAGTTTAGCCATTTGTGCGGTAAAGCCCCATTGACCAATCCAGCTTAACCATGGTGTTTCAAAAGCAGTACTTTTTTCTCTGGTTACACTTAGTGCAGGTAAAGGTTTCGCATTACCAGACATAATTAAGCTGTTATCAACACCAGGTCCCCAAAATTGCTCAACAGCACCGGCTCTAAAAATCCAGTTACCTAAACGGTAAGCTAAGTAACTATCGTCAAGTGAGGTATCGTTACAATCGTTTAAAGCTTGCTCATCGGTAACTATATCGTCAGTCGTTTTTCCATCAACTAAACATTTTTTACCGTCTTTTCTGTAATTTATAGCTACTTTAGCTGCAAAGTTATCGCCTAAATAAGCGTAAGCTGCTGAAAGCTCTGTTTCTTGTGTATTTGTTGCACCAAAGCTTGTTGCTATGATTGGATCTGTGGCTGCAAAAGCAGATAATTGAAGACTATGCGAGCTGCTATTTTCTGATTTATATCGATGCTTAACGCGAAGTAAAGCATCTTGCAAGCTTGGAGATAATTGCTCAAGCGGCATGCTTTGCACATCACTTATAAAACTTTTCCACATAAGCGGATAGGTAGTTACAGGAGCTAAAATAACACCGGCATCAGCTAATTGTTGAATATCAGCTCTAAGACCGTAATCATCGGGTTTTACCCATGGTTCAGCATTAACTGACGCGCTCATAGCGCAAAAAAGAGTAGAAAGTAGAAAAATTCTGTTTCGCAAAGTTCAGATCCTTGTGATTTAGATTGCGGCTAAGTTTATCAACCTAAGCTTGTTATTGCAGTAAATAATCAAATTTATAGAGCTAATTTAATATATTAAAATGTAACCTAGCTATCGTAATAAGTATCTGATTGGTATACTGGAGTTCAAATAGGAAATTGAGAATGTAATGAGCAACAAACGACTTTTATTTATTCCCGTATCATCACCAGAAGGCATTGGTGAATATATGCGCTCGTTGTTGTTGGCTCAAAGTTTAAAGGTAGAACTTACTGATTCTCTCGATATTCACTTCATACTAAACAAGCATACAAGCTACGCAAAAAAGTGTCCTTTTGAAGCCACATTGCTTGAACACTCAGCGACTAAAGAGCTTGATTCTGTTTGCGACTTTATAGAGCAATTTAAACCTGACGTCGTTGTTTTTGATTGTGCAGGACGTGCAGGGCATATGAAAGCGGCTAAAAAAGTAGGCGCTAAAGTTATATTTATTTCTCAGCATGCAAAAAAACGCGCTAAGGGATTGAAGCTAAACAGGATTAATTTAATTGATACACATTGGGTTGTACAGCCTGATTATTGTATTGAGCCACTTACATGGGCTGAAAGTGCGAAGTTAGACATGTTTCCCTTGGCACCCCCTCGTAATGTAGGCCCTTTTGTTGCATTTGCTTCTTGTGAGCAAAAACGTGATGTTTTAAATCGCTATAACTTAGTATCTGATGGCTATTTTATTGTTAATGCGGGTTCTGGCGGGCATATATTAAATAATCTTAATTGTGCTGAGGTTTACTTTAAAGCCGCGCTTAAAATTACTAAGCATACTGGGTTAAAAGCAGTTGTTGTGTTTGGTGCAAATTATAATAAAGCAATTCCTAAAAGTGATGAGGTTACTTGTTTATCAAGCCTGCAAGGAACCGAATTTTTGGCATTAATGAGCCAAGCTAAAGTCGCATTACTTAGTGGTGGAGATACTTTATTGCAAGCAATTGCAGTTCAAACCCCTGTTGTGGCATGTGCTATCTCAAAAGATCAAAATACACGTTTGGATCATTGCGTTAATGCAGGTGTTGTAATAAAAGCGAATCTTGATATTGATGAAATTACAACGAAAATAGCTCAAGTTATTACCGAGCCTTTTTATAGTGAATTTATTGGTAAGTATAAGCAACTCGATAGTACACATAGCTTCGACGTGATCACTACCGGTATAAAAAATATGCTTGTAGGAGATCGCTTATGAATATAGTGATTGTAATTGATTCACTAGTAGGTGGTGGTGCTGAAAAAGTAATGCTTACTTTGGCTGATAAAATGGCGAAACTACAGCACAATGTCACTATATTATCTCTTGCGAGCAACGCTGAGTATGACATTCCTGATATAGTTAAAGTTGACAGCCTTTTTCCTGATAGAGCATCTAAAGTAGATAGATTCTGGCAGCGAAAAAATAGTATTTTGCGATTAGAAGCGTGGTTTGAAAAAAAACAAAGCGAGATTGGCAATATTGACCTAGTGCTTTCTAACCTTGATAGAAGTAATAATTTACTTGCACGTAGTAATATCAAAAATGTTCACTTTGTTATTCATAACTCCGTCAATTCAGAACTTGCCCGTCAAAAAAAGTTAGGTCCATTTTCATATTTATACCTTAAAAAAAGTAAGCAAAACTTAAATGGTAAATCACTTATTTGCGTATCAAAGGGTGTTGAAAAAGAAATAACACAAGGGGATTTAATTAACCCAAGTGCAATCGCGACTATTTATAACCCGTTCGATTTTGAAAAAATAAACCAACAAGCAAATGAGAAAAATAACGACATCCCAAATGAGCCTTACTTAATTCATGTAGGAAGGCTCGCCAAACAAAAACGTCACGATATATTATTTGCAGCATTTGCAAAGCTTGATAAAAAATACAAGTTAGTCCTTTTATGTAATAAACCTGCAAAAGCGTTAAAGCTTGCACAGCAATATGGCATAGATAAACAGTTAGTAGTGCCTGGATTTCAACAAAACCCATACAACTGGATTAAGCATGCCAAAGCTTTAGTTTTGAGCTCTGATTTTGAAGGGCTGCCAACGGTATTAATTGAGGCTTTAGCGGTGGGTACTCCGGTAGTTAGCACTAATTGTACATTTGGACCAAGCGAGATATTAACAGGCGAGCTGAGTAAATATTTAGTACCCGTTCAACAAAGTGAGGCATTAGCCAATGCCGTTATGCAGGTGCTAGCAGATAAGCCAAATGTAGAAAACGCAGATATTCTAAAACAAGTACAGGCAGAGCAGGTTGCTCTGCAGTATTTAGCTTTGGCTAACTAAGTTAACTGATATTAGGTTAACTGATATTAGGTTAACTGATATTGGCGAGCGCTTTGAAGTAGTTGCTATGCAGAGTTTGCCAGTCATTCGCTTGCCAATTAAATGCATCATTTCGACCTTGCTCTTTTAAAAATGAGCGCTCAAGGCGTGCCATATTATTTTGTTGCCACTGTGGGTTCGGCGCTCTTATTTCACCTCTATCAAAGTCGATAATATACACATCACCAGTATCATTAAACAATATGTTATTAATGTTTAAATCGGCGTGATACACACCTTTTGAATGAAATAGCGCGATTGTTTTAGCAATGCGCTCCAACTCATCTTCAGTCAATGGGCGTTCAATTAATATATCGAGTACACTTTTAGCGCCTTTAACAGCCTCGGTAATAATATCACCACGGTAAATTAATCCGCTGTGGGTTACTTTAGCTGCAACAGGGGTTGGTACGTTTAAACCAAGCTCTATAAGCTTACTCATTAAGCTAAACTCTTTAAATACGCGGGTTTGTTCAAGTCCTGGGTATAAATATTGATCGCTTAGCAATTTACCCACTAAGCCACCGCGCCAATAATGCCTAAGTACGGCTGTTAATTCGTCTTGCTTAAAAAACCACGCAGTTGCTCGACCTTTTTTAGCGCCCACAATTTTATTTTGTTGTTGCCAATAATTTGCATCAAACCAATCGAGGGTAATTTGGCTTGTGTATTTAGGGTGGCTTAATAGCGTGTGATTGCCTTGCACGTGTTGTTTAAACATAGCTCTGTGTAATTGCTAAATAATGAGTCTATATTAGCGCGTTTTAAAGCGCAGGATAAGTGCTTGCAATAGCGTGATTATAATTTAAGATCGGCTTTTGTATTTAATACCTAAGGGAATGTGTGACTCAAGCTCCTAATTATTCATCTATTTGTATATTAAGACTCTCAGCCATTGGTGACGTATGTCATGCTGTGAGTGCAGTACAAGCTATTCAAAAGGCACACCCGAATGCAAAAATCACCTGGGTAATTGGCAAAATAGAAGCCATGTTACTTGCTGACTTACCGGGTGTTGAGCTGGTGGTATTTGATAAAAAGCAAGGCAAAGCAGCGCTTAAAAGCTTAAAGCAACGCTTCAACAACCAAAAATTTGATGTGCTTCTTAATATGCAAGTTGCATTAAGGGCTGGGTTTGTAGCGCGTTGTATTCCTGCAAAAGTAAAAATAGGGTTCGATAGGGCTCGTTCAAAAGAATTGCACAGCTTATTTATTAATAAACGAATAGACCCACAAGCCCAGGCGCATGTGCTTGAAGGCTTTAAAGGTTTTGCAAAAGCCATTGGTGTTTCTGATTATAAACCGAGTTGGGACATGCCATACACCGAGCAAGACCAAGCGGTTGCAGATGAGTTATTAACATCAGAATACCTAACTAATAAACTATTAGTAATATCGCCCGCAGCTAGTAAAGCGCAGCGTAATTGGCTCGCTGATTGTTATGCCACATTGGCTGATTATGCAAGCGAGCAAGGCTTTAAGGTGGTATTGACGGGTGGCCCAACAGAGCTTGAAATTAACCTAGCAAATAGCGTTATTGAGCACAGCAACACGCCTATTTTAAATTTAGTCGGTAAAACAAAACTCAAAGAGTTGTTGTGCGTGTTAAAGCGTGGCAGCTTAGTGCTCGCGCCCGATACGGGTCCTGCGCATATGGCAGTAACAGTTGGTACGCCGGTTATTGGTTTATATGCACATTCAAATCCAGCACGCACAGGTCCTTATTTATATCAAGACTACGTGGTAGAGGTTTATCATCAAAACTTGTTTAAGCAAAGAGGTAAAACGGCTGAGCAAGTACCGTGGGGTACACGCGTAAAAGGCGATGATTTAATGAGCCAAATTACAGTTGATGATGTAAAAGCGATGTTTGACCATGTTGTACAAAAAGAGTCTTTGTAATGAATGCACAACAAAAAAATAAAGCGCTTTTTTTAGATCGAGATGGCGTGGTAAATGTTGATCATGGTTATGTGTATCAAAGCGATAAATTTGAATTTATTGACGGTGTTTTTAGCACTTGTAAAGCATTTTATGATGCAGGCTATAAAATCATAATCGTCACTAATCAATCTGGAATTGGTCGAGGTTATTACACCGAAGCTGATTTTTTAGCACTGACCGAGTGGATGAAAGACCAGTTTAGTGCCCACAGCATTGCAGTTACCGATGTGTATTTTTGCCCGCATCACCCTAAAAAAGCGGGCCCTGAATATTTGAAAGAGTGCAGTTGCAGAAAGCCTGCGCCAGGTATGTTATTACAAGGCATACAAGAGCATAATATCGACCCTGCTTGCAGTATTATGGTGGGCGATAAACTCAGTGATATGCAGGCTGCGAAAAAAGCAGGGATCACTACCCGTGTTTTAGTGCGTTCAGGGCAAAGCTTTGACGAAAGCGCTAAGCAAGAAGCTGATTTAATTATCGATTCTATAAGTAGTTTACCTGCACTTTTAAACACATAAATAAACGCCTGTAAACTGGCAAGAATTCCTTCCAACTTAGGGTGTTTGCGACGAACTGCAAACCGTGCATTTTACCCATTAAACTT
The DNA here is from genome assembly GCF_014164415.1 of Pseudoalteromonas sp. SG43-1. Classification (NCBI taxonomy): domain Bacteria; kingdom Pseudomonadati; phylum Pseudomonadota; class Gammaproteobacteria; order Alteromonadales; family Pseudoalteromonadaceae; genus Pseudoalteromonas; species Pseudoalteromonas sp. SG43-1. The sequence continues at coordinate 23,421 of NZ_JACJFD010000015.1, forward strand.
TTACAATACCCCGCATAATAAACAGCCGTGAAAGTGCGGTTGTTTACCCGTTCAAATAGATGGAGAACCTAGATGAGAGCATCTGCTTTTTTTAGCCAGTTACAACAGCAAATTGAAGACGTAAAAACCGAAGGTTTGTATAAAAACGAACGTATTATTAAGTCCCAGCAGCAAGCTCAAATCGAAGTTGCATCAGGTAAAGTAATCAACTTTTGTGCTAATAACTACTTAGGTTTAGCTAATAGCCCAGAGTTAATTGAAGCGGCGCAAAATGGTTTAAATAATCATGGTTTTGGTGTGGCTTCAGTACGTTTTATTTGTGGCACGCAAGATATCCATAAAACACTAGAGCAAAAAATCAGTGCGTTTTTAGAAACAGAAGATACTATTTTATATTCTTCATGTTTTGACGCAAATACAGGTTTGTTCGAAACTATTTTAGGCGCAGAAGACGCTATTATTTCTGATTCATTAAATCATGCATCAATTATTGACGGTGTACGTTTATGTAAAGCTAAACGTTTTCGTTATGCAAATAACGACATGGCTGATCTTGAGAAGCAACTTATTGCAGCAGACGAAGCCGGTGCTAAAACTAAACTAATTGCTACCGATGGCGTATTTTCTATGGACGGCGTTATTTGTAATTTAGAAGCTGTGTGCGACTTAGCCGATAAATATGATGCGCTTGTAATGGTAGATGACTCTCACGCAGTTGGCTTTGTTGGCGAAAACGGTAAGGGTACACCTGAGTACTGTAATGTATTAGACCGTGTAGATATTATCACCGGTACATTAGGTAAGGCGCTGGGCGGTGCTTCAGGTGGTTATACATCAGGTAAAAAAGAAATTGTTGAATGGTTACGTCAGCGTTCACGCCCATACTTGTTCTCAAACTCATTAGCGCCTTCAATTGTTACTGCATCAATTAAAGTACTTGAAATGCTTGAAAATGGCGGCGAGCTTCGCGCTAAACTTTGGTCAAATGCTAAATATTTCCGTGAGCAAATGGAAGCTGCTGGTTTTACGTGTGCAGGTAAAGATCATGCAATTATCCCCGTAATGCTAGGAGATGCCAAAGTAGCCTCGTTAATGGCTGATAAATTACTTGCTGAAGGCATTTACGTAACCGGTTTTTCATTCCCTGTAGTACCAAAAGGGCAAGCGCGTATTCGTACACAAATTTCAGCGGCACATAGTATTGAGCAACTCGATACAGCTATCGATGCATTTACCCGTATTGGTAAAGAAATGGGCGTTATTTAATTTTATTTTAAACCGAAGCCTCGCTTCGGTTTTTTAATTGAGTGTGGATTATGAAAGCATTATCAAAATTAAAAGCAGAACCGGGCATTTGGATGACAGATGCACCAAAGCCAGAAGTAGGTCATAACGACTTACTGATTAAAATTCGCAAAACAGCTATTTGTGGTACCGACGTACATATTTACAAGTGGGACGAATGGGCAAGTAAAACCATTCCAACGCCTATGGTTGTTGGCCATGAATATGTTGGTGAAGTCGTTGATATGGGCCAAGAAGTTCGTGGCTTTCAGGTTGGCGACCGCGTATCTGGCGAAGGGCATATTACGTGTGGGCATTGTCGAAATTGTCGTGCAGGGCGTGTACATTTATGCCGTAATACAACGGGTGTAGGTGTAAACCGTGAAGGTGCGTTTGCCGAATATTTAGTTATTCCTGCATTTAACGCATTTAAAATTCCAGATAATATTTCTGACGAACTCGCTTCTATTTTCGACCCATTTGGTAACGCAGTTCATACCGCACTATCGTTTGACTTAGTTGGCGAAGATGTACTTATCACTGGTGCAGGCCCAATTGGTATTATGGCAGCAGCTGTTGCAAAACATGTTGGTGCTCGCCACGTTGTAATTACCGACGTAAACGAATACCGCCTAGATTTAGCACGTAAAATGGGGGCTTCACGCGCTGTAAACGTTGCCAATGAAAAGCTTGAAGATGTAATGAAAGAGCTAGGTATGACAGAGGGTTTTGATATTGGCCTTGAAATGTCAGGTGTGCCAAGCGCGTTTAATTCAATGCTTAATAATATGAACCACGGCGGTAAAATTGCCATGCTGGGTATTCCACCATCTGATATGGCAGTTGACTGGAACCAAGTTATTTTTAAAGGTTTAGTGATTAAAGGTATTTACGGTCGCGAAATGTTCGAAACGTGGTACAAAATGGCAAGTTTGATTCAATCTGGCCTAGATTTAAACCCAATCATTACACATCAATATTCTGTGGATGACTTCCAAGCTGGCTTTGATATGATGATTTCAGGTCAGTCAGGTAAAGTAATTTTAAACTGGGATTAGTTCCTAACTAAATTACAAGAAGGGCGGCTTTAGCCGCCTTTTTTATACTATTAATTAAAGAGATTTTAATGGCATTTAAACATATTTCTATAGCGCAAACGTTAGAGCTTTTAGATAAAGAAGACGTGGTAATTGCAGATATTCGCGATCCTAATTCGTATCAAGCCGGTCGCATTCCAGGCTCAGAAGCACTTTCTAACGGTAATATCGCACAATTTATGATGGAAAAAGAATTCGATCAGCCAATTATTATTGTCTGCTACCACGGTATGAGCTCACAAGGCGCAGCTAGCTACTTAGTTGAGCAAGGTTTTGAAGACGTTTACAGTATGGATGGCGGCTTTACAGCTTGGGAAGCTGCTTACAGCGAGAAAGTAGAGCGATGATAGAGCTTGGCAGTTTAAATAACCCGCGCGCCGCACAGGGCTTTATAGATTATTTAAAAAGCCAAGGTTTACAAGGACAATTAAGCTCCTCAGATGGTAGCAATGTCATTATTAGTGTTGCGCCTGAGCATTTTCATCAAATACAACCTTTATGGGCCGAATTTACACAAAACCCTAACCATGAACGCTATCAACAAGCTTCATGGGATGTAGGTAGCACACAATCGCCGCTTAAATACCAAGGGCAATCACTTAATCTAATGACGCGATTTAAAGCGCTTAGCTGGTTAAATCAAACCGTAAGTATTGTAAGCGTTATAATTTATTTTGCTTTTTTACTAGGTGGTTTTGAGACCATTTACACCATGATGCAGTTTAAACCTACGCAGCCTTTAAGTTGGTTAACGCCCGCCCTCGTACATTTTAGCGCGATGCATATAGTGTTTAATTTAATTTGGTGGATGTCGCTTGGTGACAATATCGAAAAACAATGCGGAAAACTCACCCTAATAGGTTTGTTTTTAGTAACTGCACTTATAAGTAATTGGGCACAATACTTAATGGTTGGCCCCAATTTTGGCGGCTTGAGTGGTGTGGTGTATGGGCTACTTGGTTTTTGCTGGATTCATAGCTTTTTAAATCCTAACAAGCCTGCGCTTGTAAGTACGGCTATTGTTGGCTTTATGTTGATTTGGTTAGTGCTTGGGTTTGCTGATGTATTGTTTGTAGGTATGGCTAATTGGGCGCACTTAGGTGGGTTACTTAGCGGTATGGCTTTTGCCTATACCGCCAAAATATTTAACGCAAAACGTTAAATACTAATGATATAAATATTTAGTGAACAAGACTTCACGGATGATCTCTTGTCCTGTTTCTTCTTTTAGCAGGCTTTTTAGTTTTTCGGCGCACTTTGCACGTATTTCTTCACGGCCAGTAAGTGATTTTATTTTTTCTTCTGGTTCTTTAGATAAAATCTCTACTAGGGCATCACGAAGTAATGGCGTGTGGTGTTCAACCACTGCAATATCAGAAGTGTCAGTAAGCATTAAATCAATAGTTACACGCACATAGCCCATTTTTTTACTTGATGCGCCAATGTAGTTGGTGATTATATCTGGCTCAAAACCAAAATAACCAACTGTGGATTCAGCACGAGCTGTAAAGCTTATAACGCTTACAAAGAACGTAAAAAGACCTGCGTATACTATTTTTTTCATATTTAAAGCGTTTCTTAAAACTTGTTACAAATAGTTTATACTTAATAGTAGGTAATAAACAGCGCCAAGCAATTATTTATGGTTATAAAACATCACTTTTTCAAAAGCTTTGGCAATGGTATCATCTCGTTGTTTTTTATTTTGTTGAGCTATTGTGATTACTTATCCTCTGTCTATATCTGCTAATTGGCAGTCCACTTCTTATATAAGTGACTTATCTCCTCTAGAGCAAGAGTGGCTTTTTGAACAGAATTCATTAACGGCTAAATTAAAAAGTAACTCAAAAACTTTTAATGTAAAGGTATTAAGTGAGCAGTTATTTACTTTAAGCCCAGAGCAAAACTTACTACTAAACAGCACAGCTAAAACAGCTATTAATAGAGAAGTTCTCTTACTGTGCGATAACAAACCTGTGGTGTACGCACAAAGCTGGCTTCCTAAAAATGATTCTATTAATCCTTTGCACAATATGGGCGAGCGTCCTTTAGGTGATGTGATTTTTCAAGACCCAGCATTAAAACGAACGGATATAGAAATTGCTTATTTTGATGACACGCACCCTATTCAGCAATTAGTTACAAAATTGAACTTACCCGAGAAAAACTTACTAGGGCGTCGAAGTGTATTCTCACTCAAAGAATATAAGTTTTTAGTGTGTGAAGTGTTTTTACCTGGAGCATATTTATACTCATGAAATTAGCCGCTTTAAAGCCAAAACATATTCCTTATTATATACAGTTAATGCGTATAGATAAGCCCATTGGTACCTTGTTATTACTTTGGCCAACATACTGGGCTTTATGGCTTGCTAATAGTGGGGTGCCGAGCTTACTCAACTTTATTATATTTACGCTGGGCGTTGTTGTTATGCGTAGCGCAGGGTGTGTAATTAATGATTTTGCAGATAGAAAAATAGACGGCTCGGTAAAACGCACAGCTCAACGGCCGCTAGCTTCAGGACAGGTGAGTAGTGGTGAAGCACTTAGCCTATTTTTACTACTCATAGTTATTGCGTTCATTTTAGTATTAATGCTTAGCGTCAATACTATTTTGCTTTCTTTTGGTGCTTTGGCTTTAGCCTTTTGTTACCCCTTTATGAAGCGCTATACACAGTTACCTCAAGTTATTTTAGGGGCTGCATTTGGTTGGGCTATTCCTATGGCTTATATGGCTTCAATTAATGCACTACCAAAGCAGGCATGGTTATTATTTATAGCCAATATTTGCTGGACAGTGGCTTACGATACCATGTATGCGATGGTTGATAGGGACGACGATTTAAAAATAGGGGTAAAATCAACCGCTATTTTATTTGGTAAATACGACCGCCATATTATCTTTTTACTTAATGCTGTATTTATAGCGTTGGTTGCTTTTATTGGTATAAGCAATCATTTAAGTGTCGCATTTGGCGTTGGTTTAAGTATTGCTGCGGGCCTATTGGCATACCAACAAACGCTTATTCATAAACGTGAAAGAGATGCCTGTTTTAAAGCGTTTTTAAATAATCATTACGTGGGTTTGGCTATCTTTATAGGGTTATTACTTTCATACCCAATAGCATTTTAAAAGCCTCAATAAAGGCTGTTAAAATGCTCTATTAGGAGTTATCGGGGCGGATCAATAATGCCGCTAATAGAGGCGTTTTTTCTAAACCAGCCTGCAATAGAATAGCGATCGTCAACGGCGGGAAGTACTTCGTGGGCAAAGCGTTCGCTTTCAAACATTACTAATGTGCCAGCAGTTGGTTTAATTGTTATTTCTATCTCTTTACTTTTAGGTTTATAAATAACAAGTTCGCCACCTTGCTTAGGCGTATTTAAATAAAGTACCGTTGTAAATACTCGATTAGAGCGACCTTTAAATGCATCTAAGTGCTTTTTGTAAAAATCACCCTGTGTATATTTTGCATAATGGCATTCGTAATCAAATAACCCCATAAAAAAACTGCGATTTAACGTGGTCTTTATACTTTGCATTATTGCTTGATAGGTAAGCTGTGCTTGAGAGCTGCCGTCAAACCAATAGGTTTTATCAGTACGTACGGTTTTATCTATTTGTAAGTCATTTAATCGACCAATACCAGCAAGGCTAAAGTGAGGGTTTATACGGTGGCAGTCTGCAACTAAATCGTTAACTAAATCGGCAATAAGCGCGTTATGAATTACGGTATATCCTTGGCGTTCTATATCATCTAAATAGACATCAGGACCAAAAAGTGTGTTCATTCACATCAGCTGTTTAAAAAAGGTGCGACAGTGTAGCCGAAAAGCTGTTAAAAGCTACTGTTTATTGTGCCGCACTTTTTGAAACATCAGATTAGCTAAATGCAGCACCCGCTTTTTTTATAAGCGATAGTAAATGCTCTACATGTTCAGTAATCGACGTCTGTTGGCTTGTTTGTACAACGAGTTGTTCGTGGTTTAAATCTTTATTTGTTTTAAGTTGTACTAATTCAGAATTCTCTGCGATTGCATTAGCATGTTCAATGCTTGCAATAGCAAAATGATCTGATTTAACTACACCTGCCATTACTTGCTCAATACTGCCCACTTTAATACTTGATGATTTATTTAAAGAATCAATTGCTTCATTAAGCATAGTTTGTACTTGTTTAGACTCAGAGAAACAGCCAAACATCGGATAGTTATCAAGGTTTTGTTTACTTATATCGTTTTTATGGGCAAGAGGGTGGTTTTTTGAAACAAATAACACAAGCTGATCAGGTAAGTGAATGTCACTGCCAATACTATTAATAGCTTGAGAGTATACGCTAATGTCTATTTCACCTTGTTGGAGTTTGCGTGTTAACTCTTGCTGATCTTGTAGCTGCATCTCAATTTTTATATGAGGGTATTGAGCTAAAAACTGTCCACAAGAAATAGGTACTATGCTGCTTGCCTTATTGGTATACCCAATAACGAGCTTTTCATTGGCATTACCGTTTACTGATTGAAAAATCCGCTTTTTCGTTAGCTCAAGTTCCGATAGGGTTGTTTTAGCATATTCTAGAAAAAGCTCGCCTTCTGGCGTTAATTTAACAGAGCGTGTTGAGCGTTTTACTAACTCATATCCCATTTCATCTTCAAGTGTTTGAATGCTGCGCGTTAGCGCTGAAGTACTAATTTGGGTTTGTTCAGCAGCTTGTCTAAAATGACGTAATATACCAAGTGCTACAAATTGCTCTAATTGTTCAAATCTCACTTTATAGTCCCTTTTTATAAGTAAGTCGCAGATACCACGGACATCAAATATATTAATTTTTATTCTAAAGTTTAGTAAAATTCTATATTGAAATACGGTTGCAAGTTCATACGTGTTTCCAGCAGGATACCCCCCTTTTAGTATTAATTAAAGAGAAAAGCGACCAAATAGTATTACTTTTTAAATTCATAACTAGTTGTTTATTGTATTTTATCTATGTTTTTGCAATGGGCTAGCTAAGTAAACTTATTTGTAGTCAGTAAGTTAGTTAGTATATTTGGATTAAATTGTTCTAATTAATAAAAAAGTACGCCCCAAAAAGGGGCGTTCGTACAACATGATTGTGACAAATAATAGAGTGTTTTATTTATAATAAACTATTTTACAAAATTTCTATTTATTCGGCTACTTAGTGGTTTATTTTCAATGCTTTGTAGTTCTATCTCGATTGCATCACAGGAAATATGTATTTCAAATAAAGACGTTAATAACGATAAACTTAAGCAAGCTAAGCTAATGCCAAATAAAATAATTCCTGTGGCATTAAACTCAATAAATAATGCAAACATTGATAGTGTACACAGTAGAAAAGAGGCTACCCCGTACACTTGCATCGTTCTAATTAGCTTAATACGTTTACGTAAGTTAGTGATTTGAGCCACTACAACAGGCCGAATAGATTCACCTTCACGCGCATTTAGCTCCCTAATTAATTGCGCTAAAACTAAAAATCGGTTTGTATAGGCGAGTAATAGCAGCGATATGGCCGGAAAAAGTAAGCCAGGGGTTGTTAGTGTCATGTTTATTCCTTAAAAGTACAGCATGCTAATAATTTAGCGCAGGATATTGTTAACACAAAATAAATGAGGTGAATATTGCAAAATATTAATAATAACAATTCAACAGATAGCTCTTTTCAATGGGTTACAATTTATAAAGCTGAAAATACCTTGGAAGCGAATATCGTAAAAGGCTTAATACAAACTGCTGGAATAGAGTGTAAAATTAAAGGCGAGATGCTCCAAGGGGCGCTTGGAGAAATTCCATATGATCAGGCGCAAGTTAGTGTGCAGGTTTATGCGATAAAAGAGCGCCATGCGCGGCAAATATTGGTAAACTATCAACAAGTAAAACAATCCGCTCCAGATTGGGTATGCCCTAATTGTAATGAGCATAATGGATCAACATTTGATTTTTGTTGGTCGTGTGAGACGTTAAAGAATGACTAAAGCAAATAATTTTCAGCGTATTAGAGAGCTTAACTATTTACAAAAGGCCGTCTTAGCAAGTGCTTTAATAGAGCGAATGCTGCCAAATTACGGTTTATTTAGCGAAGCAACGGGTTTTGGTGATGAAACCTTATTACGTAATTCGCTTAATGTTTGTTGGGAAAAAATATTACTGCCTAAAAGTAAAATAGATCTCGAAAAACAAGTTGAAAAAATAGAGCCAAATGTTCCTGAACTTGCTGATTTTGATATGTTTGGTACTTATCCTGCTATTGATGCTGCAACGTCTTTACTTAGCTTAATGCACGGTTTAGTGGCGCAAGATGAGCAAGAGTTCATTAGTGTGAGCAAAATATCTCAAGCAACAGTGGCTCGCTTTATTGAATATCAAATGACGGTTGAAGGTGAGATTGCTGATAACACAGCAGTGAGAGAGCACCCATTAATGCAGTACGAAATTGAAGTATTAGGTGAGCTAATTGATTTTGTAGAAAATATGGGGCGTATTACCTCTGATAGCGTAAAGGCACTTAAAAAGTTTGCCCTTGAAGATGGCCAAACAAATATTGGTCTTACGTTATAAAAGAAGCAAAGTAGAATTTAAAAGGCAGGAGAAGTACAGTGCGAATTTTAGGCATTGAATCGTCATGTGATGAAACGGGTATTGCAATATATGATGACGAAAAAGGCTTGTTAGCTCATCAATTATACAGCCAAGTAAAAGTACACGCTGATTACGGCGGTGTAGTGCCGGAACTTGCATCGCGCGATCATGTTCGTAAAACATTACCACTTATAGATGCAGCATTTGCGCAAGCAGGTTGTGGCCCTGAAGATTTAGACGGTATTGCTTATACTGCAGGCCCAGGTCTAGTTGGTGCATTATTGGTAGGTACGTCTATTGGTCGCTCATTAGCATACGGCTGGGATATACCTGCGGTAGCAGTACATCACATGGAAGGGCATTTACTTGTTCCGATGCTTGAGGAAAATACCCCTGAGTTTCCGTTTATTGCATTGCTTGTATCGGGCGGTCATACCATGATGGTTAAAGTAGCAGGTATTGGACAATACGAAGTACTAGGTGAGTCAGTTGATGATGCCGCAGGCGAGGCCTTTGATAAAACGGCTAAGTTACTTGGTCTTGATTACCCCGGTGGTCCACGCTTAGCTAAAATGGCCGAACAAGGCGTAGCAAAGCGTTTTGTATTTCCTCGCCCTATGACCGACAAGCCAGGACTTGATTTTAGTTTTAGTGGTTTAAAAACAGCGGCATCAATCACGATTCGTGAAAATGACGACGACGATCAAACCAAAGCTGATATAGCGCATGCATTTCAAACGGCGGTTATTGATACGCTCGTTATTAAGTGTAAGCGTGCGCTTAAACAAACAGGTATTAAGCGTTTGGTCATCGCCGGTGGTGTGAGTGCAAATACACAGCTTCGACTGCAGCTTGAACGCGTAATGAAGGGTATGAAAGGCGAAGTGTTTTATCCGCGTACTGAATTTTGTACCGACAATGGTGCAATGATTGCTTATGCCGGAATGCAACGTTTAAAAGCAGGGCAATTTGCCACGCTTGATATGAAAACAAAACCTCGTTGGCCTATAGATAGCCTTGAGCCGATTTAATGACTCATATTTTAGATATTTTTGTTTTCATCGGTGGGTGCTTTTTTAGCACCCACTTTTGGTTCTTCCCCACTAAATAATCGAATAATATTAGTACGGTGACGAAATATAATTAACAGCGTGATAAAAGTAACGGGAAGAGTATAAAGTGGCTTTATTAGCCATGTATACAAGGGCGCTAGAGATACAGCAACAAGCGCCGCCAGTGATGAATAGCGTGTTATTGCCACTATAACTAACCAAGTACACACAAGTAAACCAGCCAATGATAAGCCAATAGGTAATAATGAGCCAAATGCCGTTGCTACGGCTTTACCGCCTTTGAAGCTAAAAAACAGTGGGTACATATGGCCTAAACAAGCAGCTACTGCGACTAAACCAAGCTCTAAAGGTTCAACTTCTAAAAAATAAGCCCCCCATACCGGAATAGTGCCTTTTAAAATATCAAACACCAGAACCAAGCAAGCCGGAAATGCTCCGCCTAATCTATAGACATTTGTAGCTCCTGGGTTGTTAGAACCACTATTACGAGGGTCTGGAAGTTTGAACAACCGCGACACTAAAATAGCCGACGAAATCGACCCAAGTAAATAAGCTAAAACAAACATTATAGAGGCTAACACGCGCTTCCTTATTTTTTAATTGCTATACCAATTGATAGTGCTTTTAGGCTATTATTGACAGCAAAATTTATCGTAAAAATTATTAACAGGCTATTTAATAGCTAGTTTAGTTATTTTGCTATTGTAGAAGTTATTTTTACATATTTAAACACTGGCTAAACCATATACAGTATTAATTTTATTGATGCTTAGTATAGTTGCTTAGTAGTTTGTTGTTATTTGGAGTATCAATGGATAAGGTTTTTATATCTCAATTGCACGTCGACACTATTATTGGAGTGTACGACTTTGAAAAAGAAAGTAAACAGAGCCTTTATTTTGATATTGAAATGCTAAGCGATATTAAGCCTGCAGCTGAAAATGACGATATTAATTTAGCACTGGATTACTCAAAAGTAAGTGAGCGAGTTATTGAGCACTGCACTTTAAAACCTGTAGAGTTGCTAGAAACTTTAGTTGAACAATTAGCGCATATTATTTTAAGCGAGTTTAATACTCCACAAGTTACTATAAGAGTAAGTAAACCAGCAGCAGTAGCACAAGCGCAAACTGTAGGTGTTGAAATTACACGTGTTAAGGCAACTGACTAAATGGCTCAAATTTATATCAGCCTAGGGTCAAATATAAATAAAGCGCATTATATACAATGTGCATTAATTGCACTTAAGCAGCACTTTGAACATATTGTACACTCGTCTGTTTTTGAAAGTGAAGCAGTAGGGTTTGCTGGCAATAATTTTTATAATTCAGTCGTTGGCGCTACAACTGATATGTCGCTTGTTGATGTATGCGCTTTATTAAAACAAATAGAGCGTGATAATGGACGCACAGCGAACGATAAAAAGTTTAGTCCACGAACGCTCGATTTAGATTTACTATTTTATGATGATGTAATTTGCGCTTCTCCAGCACAATTACCACGAGATGAAATAACTAAAAACGCATTTGTATTACAACCTCTTAGCGAGGTTGCCCCAGATTTCTATCATCCTGTAGCTAAACAAACGATTGCGCAGTTATGGAATGAATATAATAACCCTCAACAAAAGCTATGGAAGGTGGAGTTTTCTAACCCATGAGTATCATCGAAATAATTATTTTAGCCCTCATACAGGGATTTACTGAGTTTTTACCAATTTCTAGTTCTGCGCACTTAATTCTCCCATCGCAAATTTTAGGCTGGGAAGATCAAGGGCTTGCGTTTGACGTGGCAGTACATGTTGGTACTTTAATTGCCGTTGTTATTTATTTTCGCAAAGAGGTCGTCGACATACTCAGTGCGTGGTTTAAATCCTTTGGAGCACAGGGTACTAGTGATGATAGTAAGCTAGGTTGGTGGATAATTTTAGGCACTGTGCCTGCCGCTATTTTAGGCTTACTTTTAAAAGACTTTATAGAGTTGTACCTACGAAGCGCTTGGGTAATTGCTACTACCACAATTGTGTTTGGTTTATTGCTTTGGTACGCGGATGCAAAAGGTAAGCAAATTAAAACTATTTATCAGCTTAATTGGAAAACAGCACTTATTATTGGTTTTGCACAAGCTGTTGCAATGATCCCGGGAACTTCTCGCTCAGGTATCACGATGACTGCTGGTTTAATGCTTGGAATGAATAAGCAAAGCGCAGCGCGTTTTTCGTTCTTACTGGCAATTCCAATTATTTCTATGATGGGGCTTTATTATACTGCAGAGCTTGCTTTGGGTGACCATGTGGTTGATTGGAATACATTATTACTAGGTGTGGTGCTATCGTTCTTATCGGCTTATGCATGTATATTTATGTTTTTAAAAGTAATAGAGCGAATGGGCATGTTGCCATTTGTGATATATCGTTTATTGCTCGGTATAGGTTTGATAGTATTTTTAATGATGTAGCAAATAATGACTAATAAAAAAGCCTTCTAATTAAGAAGGCTTTTTTATTATCAAGTGGTCATTTTGGCACGAGTGAAATGCTTACTCGCAATGGTAACTAAGCACGAATTTTGGCATTATAGCGCCATTAAACTTTGCATAGCTGTAAAGTGAGCATACGATTTAAGGAAAGTATATGCATATACATATTTTGGGCATTTGTGGCACGTTTATGGGCGGTATTGCAGCCATTGCTAAATCGTTGGGTCATAAAGTAACGGGTTCCGATCAAAACGTTTACCCACCAATGAGTACGCAACTTGAAGAGCTTGGCATTGAACTGACTCAAGGCTACGACGTATCTCAATTAGAGCCAAAGCCAGATATGGTCGTTATTGGTAATGCAATGAGCCGTGGTAACCCGTGTGTTGAATATGTGCTTGATAAAGGCCTGCCTTATACATCTGGCCCTGAATGGCTTAAGCATAACTTACTGCAAGATTCTTGGGTACTTGCGGTTGCTGGTACGCATGGTAAAACAACCACAGCAAGTATGCTTGCATGGGTGTTAGAGTACGCAGGTTTAAAACCAGGGTTTTTAATTGGCGGCATAGTGCAAAATTTTGGTGTATCGGCAAAAGTGGGTGAAACGCCTTTTTTTGTTATTGAAGCAGATGAATACGACACTGCTTTTTTTGATAAGCGCAGTAAGTTTGTGCATTACCTCCCGCGTACACTTATCTTAAATAATCTTGAATTCGATCACGCTGATATTTTTGAAGATTTAAACGCAATAAAAAAACAATTTCATCACTTAATGCGTACATTACCTCAAAGCGGCAAGGTAATTTGGCCAAAGCAAGACGTAGCGCTTAATGACGTAATAGCACAAGGGCTTTGGAGCGAAAGCGAAACGCTAGGCGATGATTGGAGCTATGAATTAATAAAAGCCGATGGAAGTGAGTTTAATGTATTACTTAATGGCGAAAAGCAGGGCACTGTCTGTTGGCAAGCAATAGGCGAGCATAACGTTAAAAATGCGATTATGACTATCGCAGCAGCGCGCCATGTGGGTATAGCTGTTGATCATAGTATTGATGCGTTAGGAGAATTTATTAGCCCTAAAAGGCGTATGGAGCTAAAAGCGGATATAAATAATATTAAAGTGTATGACGACTTTGCGCATCACCCAACAGCAATTAAAACTACGCTTGCAGGATTGCGCGCAAAAGTAGGCGATGAAAAAATTATCGCTATTTTAGAGCCGCGCTCAAACACCATGAAAATGGGCGTGCACCAATATACATTATTAGATTCACTGCGTGATGCTGACAACGTACTCCTTTTTGAACCAGAGAATCTAAATTGGTCGCTAAAAGAGCAAGCAGATAAAGCAGGCATGCAGTGCTTTAGCAGCACGCAAACAATTATTGATACGGTGCTTGAAAATATTGAGCCTAATCAGCATATTTTAATTATGAGCAATGGCGGCTTTAATGGCCTTCATCAACACCTTGTTGATGGCTTAGCTGATAAATACAGCGGAGAATAGTGTGCAATTTAAAGATAGAATTACGCTCGCTTTTAGTGGTGCATCGGGTGCGCCTTATGGGCTTAGGTTACTTGAAGTATTACTAGAGCAGCAATTTCAGGTCTACGTTCTCATTTCAAGTGCAGCACGCGTGGTGCTTGATACAGAATCAAATATTAAGCTCTCTGGAAATGAAGATAAAGCCACAGAGCAGTTAAGTACGCTGTTTAATGCCAAACCTGAACAACTAAAAGTATACGGTAAAGATAACTGGTTTAGTCCTGTGGCTTCGGGCTCTGCTGCTCCTAAAAAAATGGTAGTATGCCCATGTAGTGCCGGATCGGTTTCTGCAATTGCAGTGGGGGCGTCTGATAATTTATTAGAACGCGCCGCTGATGTGGTAATTAAAGAACGCGGACAGCTCATTTTAGTGCCTCGCGAAACACCATTTAACGAAATTCATTTAGAAAACATGCTTAAGTTATCTCGTTTAGGGGTAACAATTATGCCAGCCGCCCCTGGTTTTTATCATAAGCCACAAAGTATCGAAGACTTAGTTGATTTTATGGTGGCGAGAATTTTAGATCATTTAAATATTGAGCATAACCTAACAAAACGTTGGGGTTATGGTGAGGGTAAGTAATGAATAAGCAAAATATTGCTTTAAATATAGAAGGCCTTACCAAGGTTTATAAAAATGGTGTTGAGGCAATTAAAGGCGTTGATTTACAAGTTGAAGAGGGCGATTTTTTCGCTTTGCTTGGTCCAAATGGAGCCGGTAAATCAACCACTATTGGTGTTATTTCGTCACTTGTTAATAAAACAAAAGGCAAAGTAGAAGTTTTTGGCTGTGATATTGATACTGATTTAGAAGCTGCAAAAGCGCATTTAGGCCTAGTGCCGCAAGAGTTTAACTTTAGCCAGTTTGAAACGCTTAGCCAAATACTGGTTAACCAAGCCGGTTATTATGGTGTGCCACGTGGTGAAGCCCATAAACGTGCTGATAAATATTTAGCGCAGCTGGGTTTGTTAGAGAAAAAAGACAAGCAAGCACGTACGCTTTCAGGCGGAATGAAACGTCGATTAATGATTGCACGCGCCCTTATGCACGAGCCAAAATTACTTATACTTGATGAGCCAACAGCGGGTGTAGACATTGAACTTCGTCGTTCAATGTGGGATTTTTTACGCCAAATAAATGAGCAAGGCGTTACTATTATTTTAACCACACACTACCTTGAAGAAGCTGAGTTACTGTGTAAAAACATAGCGATTATTGATTCTGGTCGAATTGTTGAAAACACCACCATTAAAGCACTGCTTGCAAAACTTGATAAAGAAACCTTTATTTTAGATTTAAAAATGCCAGCAAACCCTGTCACGCTTGAAGGTTATAAGTTTACGATGACGGACGATCATACTGTTGAAGTAGAAGTCGCTAAATCACAGGGCTTAAATGCGGTATTTAGCGCATTAACAACCCAAGGAAATACAGTATTGAGTATGCGAAATAAAGCAAACAGACTAGAAGAGTTATTTGTAGGACTACTAGAGCAAGGGCGGGGCGAATAAATGTTTAAATATGGCGTAGCCTTAAAGAGTTTATGGATTAAAGAGTGTATTCGTTTTTTACGTATCTGGGTACAAACCTTAGTGCCGCCAGCAATTACGATGAGCTTATATTTTGTTATTTTTGGTAACTTAATTGGTTCACGTATTGGTGATATGGGCGGCTTTAGTTATATGGAGTTTATTGTACCTGGCCTTATAATGATGTCGGTTATTACTAATTCCTATTCCAACGTAGCCTCTAGTTTTTACTCAACAAAATTTCAAAAAAGCATTGAAGAGCTTTTAGTTGCACCTGTGCCTAATTACATCATTGTACTGGGTTATATGGGCGGCGGTATGACGCGCGGTATTATGGTGGGCTTTATAGTTACTTGTGTATCGTTGTTATTTGTTGATATTCAAATTCATAATATTTTTGTAATTATGGCGACCGTTATTTTAACCTCAGCTGTGTTTGCTTTAGGTGGTTTAATTAATGCAATTTACGCAAATAGCTTTGACGATATAAGCATTATTCCCACCTTTATACTAACGCCATTAACTTACTTAGGCGGTGTATTTTATTCAATAACGTTATTGCCAGAATTTTGGCAAAACGTATCGCAAATAAATCCTATTATTTACATGGTAAATGCATTTCGCTATGGCTTTTTAGGTGTGTCGGATGTTGATTTAAGTGTAGCGCTAGGTGTTATTTTGGTGTTTATTACGGTGTTATTTACTTTAGCGCTAACTTTAATTAAAAAAGGTGTGGGGCTAAGACACTAATGAGTGATGCAAATTCACGTAGTATTGTATCTAATCAAGCGGGTATTCACGAAAAGCTTGATGAAATAGTAAATAAGCACTTAGATGCTGAATTTAAAAAGCCAATAGCAGCGCATACGCAAACTGCATTTGACGAGGTTAATGCTAAAGTACAAGCCTTTAGTGGCCCGCTTATTTTGGACTCGTGTTGTGGCGTGGGTGAAAGCTCAGCTAACTTAGCTAAGCGCCACCCTGATGCACTTATAGTTGGAATTGATAAATCTTCGCACCGCTTAGATAAGCATGATGTTGAATATAAGCAAACCGACAGTGGTCAGTACATCTTAGTGCAAGCAGATTTAAATGACTTTTGGCGTTTAGCGGTAGCCGCCAATTGGCAACCTACGCACCATTATTTGTTGTATCCAAACCCGTGGCCTAAATCTAAGCATATTCGTAGGCGCTGGCATGGCGCAGCTATTTTTCCATTTATCGTTAAGTTAGGTGGAAAATTAGAAGTGCGCAGCAATTGGGATATTTACGTTAAGGAGTTTGCTCGGGCGCTTGAATTAACAGGCAACCCTTGCGATGTAACACTTTATGAGTCAGACGATGCAATTACGCCTTTTGAGCGTAAATACTGGGCCAGTGGCCAGCAAAGCCACCGACTCGTTATAAACTTACCTAGGGCGTGTTGACCTTTCGTGATTGATTTTGCAGCAGCATGTTTGGTTTTTAGGCAAGGCGGAGCCTATGTAGTGTGGTTATTCCCCATAAATAGGCGATAACGCAGCATAAAGACCAAACATGTGCTGCCCTTTGGGTTCTTTCTAGGGACGATTAACTCTTTGTTGCTCAGTTTTTACTTAGCCCACTAGGTTACAAACCTCGCGCCGCGATTTAATCGCCCCTAGATTGAACAAATTTCAATCCACAAAGATCAACACGCCCTGGTTAAAGTAAGTCAAAGTGCTAATTCTTCTGTAACCGTATTAACATGTGGCACTGGGTGGGCAAAATAATTGCCTTGCATTAGTGTCACATTCGCCTTTTTAAGTGCGGTTACTATGGTTGTATTTTCTACCGATTCTGCCATTAATTGTAAACCAAGTTGATTAGCAAAGCTGGCTATATGCTCAATAAACAAGTAGATATCTTTGTCATTCACTATTTGCTTTATTAGTGCGCCATCTAATTTAATACCATCTACTTCAAGCTTAAGTACGTTTGATATATTTGAATAACCACTACCAAAGTCATCAATAATAACCTTAACGCCTTTCGTTTTAACCATGCCAATAAATGCTTTTACTTCAGAGAAGTTGGCAATAGCTTGGGTTTCTAAAAGCTCTAATGTGATATTACCAGGATGCGGGTAGCGCTTAAGTTCGTCCGCAATAAACTCACTTAAATTAGGGTCGAGCATATCTTGTGCTGTTATATTTAAACTCCAGCAAATATCGGTTTTTCTAAAGCGACTAACACATTGTGAAAATATAGTACGGGTAAGTATTCCGTCCATTCTTGAGCGGGTAACAACATTTAAAAATGCATCAGGTTTTAATACTTCCCCTTGCGCTGTTACCATTCGAGCTAAACATTCGTATTGAACGACCTTATTGGTATTTGTGTCAATAATGGGTTGAAAGTAAGGCACTATACGATTGTTATCAAACGCTTCTCGCACTTCTTTAGCCATTTCTACATTGTATTGATATTGCGTTTTTACATCGTGTAGCGCTTTTGAGTAGTTAACTACACTATGCCTGCCTTGTTTAGCTTGCAGCGCTGCTATATGAGCGTTTTCAAGTAGTAGCGATTTATTACCACTGGCAATGCCTGCACATAGGGTTATGTAGATAAAAGGGTCAGTTAACACCGGTGTATTAAAGTTATATGTTTTTACGAGGTCGGTAAATTCGTCATTACTCATTTCCTTAGGCGCGAGTAATATTATTTTATTTGTTGCTAGTCTGTATATATGGCAATGCGTAGAGCTTCTAAGTTTAAAGTGAATAAGTAAGTTTTTCATTACCTTGTCACCCACTTCCGTGCCGTAAAAACTGTTTATATCTTCTATTTCATTAACCCAAATAACGGCTAATTGCATGTGATGTGCATTACTTTTTTTAATAAAATACTCAAGTGCAATATGATTTGAAAAACCAGTACTTGAGTCAGTTGCTAAAGACCGTTTTAGTAAATAAATATATATGGCGGCAACGAGTATCGCGATAAAAAAGAAGAAGCTAGCCATTGCAGCTGCTTTTGATACGCTTTCTTTAAGTTTCTCGTTTAAATCATAAATAGTTATATCGGCACCCGTTAAATAGGTATTGCCGTTGATTGGGTCAACGTAAGGAATAAAAATTGTTTTAAAGTGGCCCCACTGATCGCTCGATATTTCAAATACTGGCTCTGTTGAATAAAAAGCACTTATATTTGCATCGGTAGCTTCAGGGTAGAGATCTAAAAATTGAGTTACCTTGCCATTATTCTGATCGTCTTGCGTGTAGCTTGATGAGCTAAAAAGCACCTTACCGTCTTTTAAAATCATTGAATAGACATAGGCAATATCAAGTGCTTGAGCAAACTCAGAGAGTTGTTTACTTTTATCTTGATAGTAAGAAAAACTTATATTATCGCCTTGATTAACCGCACTTAAATAATCGTCACCTAAAATATGTTTAACGCTGGTGGCGGCATTAAGTAAGCGATTATCAACCGACTGCATTATTTCAGCACGCGTGGTTTGGTAAGTGTAGTAAACGTAGGTTAGCAAGCTTATTAAAAACAAGCTAAAGCCTGCCACTATCCAACTAACTTTGACTCTTCCTTCTGGCATATGTGTCCCTTTTTTGTTATCAAATTTATTATACCCAAAATAAGTAAATGCCCAATAAATAATTAGGTTTGGTAGAGTTTTAATTAGGGTCTGTTTATCTTTGCGGATTATAATTTGTTCAAACTAGGGGGGATTTAATCGCGGCGCGAGATTTGTAACCTAGTGGTCTAAGTAAAAACCGAGCAACAAAGAGTAAATAGACCCTAGGCAGAACCCTTTGGGCAGCGCCTGTTTGGCATTAATGCTACGTTATCGCCTATTTATGGGGAATAACCACACTACATAGGCGCTGCCTTGCCTAAATACCAAACAGGCTGCTGAAAATTTAACCTTGAAAGATAAATAGACCCTAAATTATCATTTTTTTGTCATCGCTTTGATTGCTTTTATAGGTTTAAACGAGACATTTTAGTTATATTGCAGTAAAGTTAGCGCAATTTTTAAAGAAACACGATTGCTCCAAATGTCCTAATAAGTAGGCGTTTTTGATCGGTAAGCGCGTGTTTTAGCTACACACACACTAGGTATTAAGATGGATCAAAAGCGTTGTGCCGTCGCCTCTAAAGAAAGCCTTAAGCGTATATTTACTGTACCTGAAGCGCCAGACTCAACTTTAAGCAAAATCGAGCTTGAAATTTCGAGTAATTTAGCAGGTTTTCTAAACGAAAATATAGCGGCAATTGAAAAACCATTACATGAAATAGAAAAAGATTTTCAATCGGCAGTGATCCCAGAAGATCCAACGTTTGTCTCTGCTTATGCCCAAGACATAATGGAGCAACTTGTTGCACATTCTGTGCATACAGCTGCGCCTAGTTTTATTGGTCACATGACCTCTGCCTTGCCGCACTTTTTATTACCGCTGTCAAAATTGATGGTAGGGCTAAATCAAAATCTAGTAAAAATAGAAACATCTAAAGCGTTTACGCCTCTTGAGCGTCAAGTGCTTGGAATGATGCATCATTTAGCTTATGGGCAAGAAGATTCGTTTTATTCTAAATGGATGCACAGTGCTAAAACCTCATTAGGTGCATTTTGCTCAGGTGGAACGGTTGCTAATATTACTGCGCTTTGGATTGCGCGAAACCGCTTATTAAAACCCGATGGTGATTTTAGAGGTATTGGCGCACAAGGCCTAATTGCCGGTATGCTGCATTACGGCTATAAAGGTTTAGCAGTATTAATATCAGAACGCGGACATTACTCATTAGGTAAATCAGTTGATTTACTCGGTATTGGTCGCGATAACTTAATTGGTATTAAAACCTGCGAAAATAATAAAGTTGATGTAGGAGCTATGCGCGAAAAAGCACGTGAGCTTGAATCGCAAGGCATTAAAGTAATGGCGATTATTGGGGTAGCGGGTACAACCGAAACCGGTAATATTGACCCACTTGATGAAATGGCCGACTTAGCACAAGACATTAACTGCCATTTTCATGTAGATGCTGCATGGGGAGGAGCGACCCTTTTATCGAACACGCATCGTCCTTTACTAAAAGGGATTGAGCGAGCAGATTCAATTACCATCGATGCACATAAACAAATGTATGTACCAATGGGAGCGGGCTTAGTTTTATTTAAAGATCCCGCTGCAACTGATGCAATAGAACATCACGCTGAATACATATTACGTAAAGGTTCAAAAGACTTAGGTAGCCACACGCTTGAAGGCAGCCGACCTGGTATGGCAATGTTAGTACATGCTTGCTTACGTGTTATTGGTCGTAAAGGTTACGAAATGCTAATTGATCGAAGCATCAAAAAAGCACATTATTTTGCTGATTTAATTAAAGCTGATGAAGACTTTGAGCTTATTTCAGAACCAGAATTGTGCTTATTAACGTATCGTTATGTACCTAAGCAAATTAAACAAGCAATAACCGATGCAGATGCTGCAACTCGGTTAGATATTTTTGCTTCATTGAATCGTTTTACTGCCAGTATGCAAAAACGTCAGCGAGAGTCTGGTCGCTCATTTGTATCACGTACTCGTTTAACGCCTTCTAAATACGATAATCAACCTACAGTTGTATTTAGAGTGGTTCTTGCTAACCCGCTTACCTCAGGTGCTATTTTGAAAGAGATATTAGCTGAGCAAAAAGAGTTGGCTGCAACAGATCCGGTATTCAAAAAATATTTAAGAAAATATATGTAATCTAAATACAAAAAAGGGTCCATAAGGACCCTTTTTTAATATAAAAAGTATTTATTAATGTAAAATACGCGCTCTAATTGTACCTTCAACAGCGCTTAGTTCTTTAAGTGCTACTTCAGATTGATCTGTATCTACATCAATAACTACATAACCTATGGATGTGTCTGTTTGCAGGTATTGCGCAGCAATATTAATACCGTGCTGTGCAAACGCTTGGTTAATTTGCGTTAATACACCTGGGCGGTTGTGGTGTACGTGTAATAAACGGCTACGATTAGCAAGCTCAGGCAGTGATACTTCAGGGAAGTTAACCGCAGTAATAGTTGAGCCATTATCTGAATATTTAGCCAGTTTACCTGCTACTTCAATACCAATGTTTTCTTGTGCTTCTTGTGTAGAACCACCAATGTGCGGCGTTAAAATAACATTGTCGAATTGGCGCAGTGGCGATACAAATTCTTCATCGTTAGATTTTGGCTCAGTAGGGAACACATCGATTGCTGCACCACTTAGTTTTTTCTCTGTAAGCGCTTCTGCAAGAGCATCAATATCAACAACAGTTCCGCGTGATGCATTGATCAAAATAGACCCCTGCTTCATAACTGCAAGTTCTGCTGTACCAATAAGGTTTTTAGTTTGCGGTGTTTCTGGTACATGTAAGCTAATAATATCAGAGCGTTGTAACAGCTGAGTAAGGTTATGAACTTGTGTTGCATTACCCAGTGATAACTTATCTTCGATATCGTAAAACTCCACGTTCATACCGATATTTTCAGCCATAATACCTAGCTGAGTACCAATGTGACCGTAGCCAATAATACCTAATGTTTTACCACGTGCTTCAAACGAACCATTTGCTGTTTTTAACCAGCCACCACGATGAGCCGCTGCATTACGCTCTGGAATACCACGTAATAAAAGTAGAATTTCGCCAAGTACAAGTTCAGCAACTGAACGAGTATTAGAAAATGGAGCGTTAAATACAGCAATACCACGTTCGCGTGCTGCATCTAAATCAACTTGGTTTGTACCAATACAAAAACAACCAATAGCAACTAGCTTTTCAGCTGAGTCTAATACGGCTTGGTTAATATGAGTACGAGAACGAAGTCCTACAAAGTGAACATCTTTAATGCGCTCTTTAAGCTCGTCCTCAGGTAAGGATGTTTTAACGTAGTCAATATTGCTGTAACCGTTACGTTTTAGCGTTTCAACAGCGCTTTGGTGAACACCTTCAAGCAAGAGAATTTTAATTTTGTCTTTTGCTAACGATACCTTACTCATAACCTCATCCTATTTAATTTGTGGCCCATTTTTGGTACCGATAATCACTTTATCAGCACCTCGCATCGCAAATAGGCCGTTGGTAACTACGCCAACAATTGAATTTATTTGTGTTTCAAGTTGTTTGGCATTGGTAATTTTTAAGTTAAATACATCTAATATAACGTTACCATTATCGGTAACTACGCCTTGGCGATAAACAGGGTCACCACCAAGTTTTAATAATTCTCGTGCAACGTAGCTGCGCGCCATTGGAATAACTTCTACCGGAAGCGGGAAGTCGCCCAATGTATCTACCAGCTTTGTGTCATCAACAATACACACAAACTGTTTTGCAACTGCTGCTACTATTTTTTCACGTGTTAGCGCTGCGCCGCCGCCTTTAATCATTTCGTTTTGAGCGTTTATTTCGTCAGCGCCGTCAACGTATACATCTAAAGCATCAACGTTATTAAGTTCAAACACTTCAATACCTAACGCTTCCAAACGTGCAGTTGACGCTTCTGAGCTTGATACAGCGCCTACAATAGTGTCCTTTACTGAGCCAAGGGCATCAATAAAGTGATTAACAGTAGAGCCTGTACCGACACCTACAATGGTGTTTTCTTTTACAAACTCGAGTGCTGCCCAGGCAGCTGCTTTTTTTAATTCGTCTTGTGTCATTGCTTTGTGCTCATGTATGTCAGAAATATGCGGTTAGTAACCAAAATTAAATGTTACCAACAGTATGTTTTATCTGGGGTGATAATGGTTTTAAGAGGTACGTCCCATGACTCGATTGGTAGAGCATCAACTTTTTGGCATTCATGTGCAAGGCCAATTAGTTGTGGTTTTTGCCAATTTTGTTCGTGTAAACGCGCCAATGTCCGGTCGTAAAACCCACCTCCCATTCCTAGGCGATTACCTTGTTTATCAAATGCCACTAATGGCATAAGGAGGTAATCAAGCGCTGGTAATGGGCATATTTGAGAGCAGTTCAGCTTAGGCTCCAAGATACCATAGCGATTTGCCCTCATGGGTGAGTTTTTCTCATAGCGCTGAAATAGTAAATTAGCGCCATTGAATGGGTGTATTATAGGTAGATAAACAACGTGGTTTAAGTTCCATAATTCTTTAATTAACAATGAAGTGTCTAGTTCTCCGTCGTTACTTAAATAAATGGCAATATGCTTTGAATTCGTTGTGTTTTCGCTTTTTAAGTGTTGAATAAAATTCATTTTTAGCGATTGCGCAGCAATTATTTGCTGATTATTTGACAAGTTTTTACGGGTGTTACGAATTTCAGCTCTTATTTGTGCGCGTTTATTGCTCATTAAACTAATTAGCCATTTTTAAAAAGAGAATAAATCGGGAAAAATCAAAAAAACAGCCAGTACGACTAGCAAAATGGTGGCAGTTGCAATCAATGAATATAAAAGTAAGTTACTGCGTTTTTTAGGAGTCGCTAAATCCTCATCTAGCATTAGGTCATCATTTTGCCATTCGTCTACACTTTCGTCTGGTGTATTTAATTGAGCTTCAGGAAGGCGTTGCTCTAGCTCATCTAGCTTTTCTTCAAGGCGTATTAAGCTGCTAGTGATGTAATCAAGTGCATCAAAAATACGTTCATCACGTTGGTTGTTATTTGCAGCTGCGGGGGAGCTATTTTGAATCGCATTTGAAACAGCTTGCAGCTTACTTTTAATACCTAGGCTTGCTAATAACTTAGTCTGTTTTAACGCTTTGTCTTTATCGCTTGGCGCAAACAGCGGCTTACCTTTAAAAAAAAGAGCTACTTTTTCATCTGACGTTTTTAATTTTGCAGCTAAGTTTGCGCACGCTGTTTTTATGTCAACGTTATCGGCAAGTCCTGCAAATATAACGCGAAAGTTATCGGCCATTTAACTATCCCTAAAGCTTTTATAATGAAGTGAGTATATACCTAAAGTACAAAAGAATTCGAGGTTGATTTTATAGTTATTTTGTAGACGTACTACAAACAATGTAACTGATAAGTTTTAGATACAAAAACGGCCCTATTAAGGGCCGTTTTTAATTTACTTCAACACTTTTAGCTTAAAGACCAGCAGCTGCACGAAGTGCATCAGCTTTATCTGTACGTTCCCAAGGGAATTCGTCACGACCAAAGTGGCCGTAAGCCGCTGTAGGAAGGTAGATAGGGCGCTCTAAATCAAGCATTTGAATTAAGCCGTAAGGGCGCAGGTCAAAGTGTTCACGAATAAGTTCGATTAAACGGCTTTCTTCTAACTTGCTTGTACCAAACGTTTCAACGCTGATAGATGTAGGCTCTGCAACACCGATTGCGTAAGAAACTTGTAATTCACATTTATCAGCAAGGCCAGCCGCAACTACGTTTTTAGCAACGTAACGTGCAGCGTATGCAGCTGAGCGGTCAACTTTTGATGGATCTTTACCAGAGAAAGCACCACCACCGTGACGAGCCATACCACCGTATGTATCAACGATGATTTTACGACCTGTTAAACCACAATCGCCCATTGGTCCGCCAATTACAAAGCGACCCGTTGGGTTAATGAAAAATTTAGTCGCGCTTGTAATAAGCTCTGCAGGAAGTACCGGCTTGATGATAGTCTCCATCACCGCTTCTACTAAATCTTTTTGCGAAATGTCTTCGCTGTGCTGAGTAGATAGTACTACTGCATCAATACCTACTGGCTTACCATTTTCGTATGCAAAAGTAACTTGAGATTTTGCATCTGGACGTAACCAGTTAAGCTCGCCGCTTTTACGTACTTGCGCTTGGCGCTGTACTAAACGGTGTGAGTAAGTAATTGGCGCAGGCATTAGTACTTCTGTTTCGTTACATGCGTAACCAAACATAAGACCTTGGTCGCCAGCACCTTGTTCTTCTGGGCTAGTACGGTCAACACCTTGGTTAATGTCAGGAGACTGTTTACCAATAGTGTTTAAAATTGCACATGAATCTGCATCGAAACCCATGTCTGAATGCGTGTAGCCAATTTCACGTACTGTTTTACGTGTAATTTCTTCAATATCAACCCATGCGCTAGTAGTGATTTCACCACCAACCATAACCATACCTGTTTTTACGTAAGTTTCGCACGCAACACGGGCATGAGAGTCTTGCTCTAGGATAGCATCAAGTACCGCATCAGAGATTTGATCGGCGATTTTATCCGGATGACCTTCAGAAACTGATTCAGAAGTAAATAAATGTTTTGCCATTGTAATTCTGCTCACAAATATTGCGCTTCACAAACGTCGGTATTAGCGCTAAAAAATTAAGGGGCGTATTTTATCGAAAACAAAACACCTTGCATAGTGTTTTTACGCCTAGACGTCTAAATAAAATTACTAATAACTTTTTGGTCTTAAAAAATATTCATAATGCCTCACTTTTATAGGGTTTTTAATTGCACACAGCCCCCACAATAAGTAAGAATGGTCGATATAAACAAACCCAAGTTACTTGGGTGCATAAACAAACACATAAATACCCGCGCAAATACACATAAAGGTAGGAGAATTCATGCCATCTCGCAAAGAACTTGCAAATGCTATTCGCGTCTTGTCAATGGACGCAGTACAAAAGGCCAAATCTGGTCACCCTGGAGCCCCTATGGGCATGGCTGATATCGCAGAAGTATTATGGCGCGATTATCTAAAACACAACCCAACAAATCCAGAGTGGGCTGACCGTGACAGATTTATTCTTTCAAACGGCCACGGTTCAATGCTTATCTATTCTCTATTGCATCTAAGTGGTTACGACTTACCACTGGACGAAATTAAAAACTTCCGTCAAATGCATTCTAAAACACCAGGTCACCCTGAATATGGCTATGCACCAGGAATCGAAACTACTACGGGTCCATTAGGTCAAGGGATCACAAATGCCGTAGGTATGGCAATTGCTGAAAAAGCGCTAGCTGCACAGTTTAACCGCGAAGGTCACGATATTGTTGATCACTTTACCTATGCATTTATGGGCGATGGCTGCCTTATGGAAGGTATTTCTCATGAAGCTGGTTCACTTGCAGGCACATTAGGTCTGGGTAAACTTGTTGCATTTTGGGATGACAACGGCATTTCAATCGATGGTGAAGTAGAAGGTTGGTTTACAGATGACACGCCAGCTCGCTTTAAAGCATACGGTTGGCATGTAATTAGTGGTGTTGATGGCC
Organism: Pseudoalteromonas sp. SG43-1; assembly: GCF_014164415.1. Classification (NCBI taxonomy): domain Bacteria; kingdom Pseudomonadati; phylum Pseudomonadota; class Gammaproteobacteria; order Alteromonadales; family Pseudoalteromonadaceae; genus Pseudoalteromonas; species Pseudoalteromonas sp. SG43-1. The sequence goes on from NZ_JACJFD010000015.1 coordinate 50,215, forward strand.
ACGACAGCGATGCTATAAGTGCTGCAATTGCAGAAGCTAAAAGTGTTACCGATAAACCATCACTAATTTGTTGTAAAACAATTATTGGTTACGGCTCACCTAATAAATCTGGTAGCCACGATTGTCACGGTGCACCACTAGGTGATGACGAAATTAAAGCGTCTCGCGAATTCTTAGGTTGGACTGGCGATGCGTTCGAAATTCCTGATGATATTTACGCACAATGGGATAGCAAAGAAAAAGGTCAGCAGCTTGAATCAAGCTGGGACGAAAAATTTGCAGCATACGCAAAAGCATACCCAGAGCTTGCAGCTGAATATAAGCGTCGTATTAATAACGAACTGCCTGGCGATTGGGCTGAAAAATCTCAAGCGTACATTGAGCAATTACAAGCAAACCCTGCAAACCCAGCGTCTCGTAAAGCATCGCAAAATGCATTAAACGCATTTGGTCCGTTATTACCAGAATTTATGGGTGGCTCAGCCGATTTAGCAGGCTCAAACTTAACAATTTGGGATGGCTCTAAAGGTTTAACACACGACGATGCAAGCGGTAACTACATTTACTACGGTGTACGTGAGTTTGGTATGTCGGCAATTATGAATGGTATTGCCCTTCATAAAGGCTTTATTCCTTACGGTGCTACGTTCTTAATGTTTGTTGAATATGCAAAAAATGCCGTACGTATGGCTGCATTAATGAAGCAACCAAGCATTTTTGTATACACGCACGATTCAATCGGTTTAGGTGAAGATGGTCCAACTCACCAACCAGTAGAGCAAATTGCAAGCATGCGTTTAACGCCTAACTTATACAACTGGCGCCCATGTGACCAAGTTGAGTCGGCAATTGCATGGCAACAAGCTATTGAGCGTAAAGACGGTCCTACATCGTTAATCTTTACTCGCCAAGGTCTTGAGCAACAAGCGCGTGACGCACAGCAATTAAGCGATGTTAAAAAGGGTGGTTACATCCTTAGCTGTGACGGCAACCCTGAAATTATTTTCATTGCGACAGGCTCTGAAGTACAACTAGCACAAGATTCAGCAACTGAGCTACGCAGCCAAGGTAAAAAGGTACGTGTTGTATCCATGCCATGTACTGATGCCTTTGAAGATCAAAGCGCAGCATATAAAGAAAGCGTATTACCGGCATCTGTTACACGCCGTGTAGCAGTAGAAGCAGGTATTGCTGACTACTGGTACAAGTACGTAGGTCTAAATGGCGCAGTAGTAGGTATGACTACCTTTGGTGAGTCGGCACCTGCTGGTGAGCTGTTTGAGCACTTTGGTTTTACAGTGGCAAACATTGTAAGCAAAGCAAACGAGCTTTTTTAATCGCTTTGATTAAATAAAGTAAGTAATTGAAAAACCCGCACATGTTGCGGGTTTTTTTATGCCCTAACATGAAGCAACTTCACCTTGAACAATGCTGCTTTCCTTGCAAGAAAGTAAGCTATCAGGCAAGGTAGTGCGATAAAATTTATAAATAAAAATCTTAAATTAATAGCAGGAGCTAAAAATGCCAAAGTTCGATAACGTAAGTGTAGTAAAAAAAGCCAATGTATATTTTGACGGAAAAGTGTCAAGTCGTACCGTTATTTTAGGTGATGGCGAAGCGAAAACGTTAGGCTTTATGCAACCAGGTGAGTTTGTTTTTGATACAAACCAAAAAGAATGCATGGAGCTTTTAGCTGGCCAATGGGATATTTTATTACCAGGGGCAAGTGAGTGGAAAACATTTAACGCGGGTGAATCGTTTAATGTTGATGCAAATGTAAGCTTTAAAGTAAAAGTATCTGATTTTGCTGACTACTGTTGTTCGTACACAGATTAATCAATACAGCTAGACGTCTGAAAGCCCATGCACTATGGGCTTTGCATAAATTTTGCGCAACGCATGATTTAAATCACAAAAAACCGCAAATAAACCTCAAATATCTCTCTTTTTTCCTTGTGTTAATCTAAATAGCCCCCAATACTATTTATGAGGTAACAAATAAAAGGATACCCTATGAAAATTAATCTTTCTGGTCACCATGTTGAAGTTACTGACTCTATTAGAGAGCACATCAACGAAAAATTTTCAAAAATCGAGAGCCACTTTCCATCGCTTATTGCACTCGATATTATTTTGTCTAAAGAGCATCATAAAATCCAAGCTGAAATTAGCACTAATTACGAAGGCACGCGCATATCGGTAAAAGGGGAAAACGAAGTTATGTACCCAGCCATTGCAAGCGCAGCTAAAAAACTCGATGCGGCACTAAAACATCGAAAAGGGCAGATAAAAGCAAACTTACACGAAAAGCCTGTTAGCACTACACCTGAAATCGCACACGAGATCATCCAAGAGATGGATCTTAAATAAAATTTAGTTCCAAAGTATTGTAAAAAAGAGCCGTATGGCTCTTTTTTATTGCCTGTAATTTAGGTAAGTTATGCGTTCTTGCAGTTTATTAATTATAAAAATTAATAAAAAGAACACACAACACACATATTTTGAGAAATTAATGCACACAACAAAAGCAGTATGGAAGTCTCGACTAGGTGCGCTTGGGCCTGGAATACTCATGGCAACAGCGGCTATTGGCGGATCTCACCTAGTTGCCTCTACGCAAGCTGGGGCAATATTTGGCTGGCAATTATTTTGGCTTATCCTCGTTGTTAATGTTTTAAAGTACCCGTTTTTTCGCTTTGGTATGGAATACACACTCGCCACTAAAAATAGCCTAGTGGAGGGCTATAAAAGCAAAGGCCCGTTTTATTTTTACAGTTTTATCGGTTTAAACATTGTAGCCGCCGTAGTTAATACCGCCGGCGTATTACTACTTACTGCAAGCTTACTGCATTACGCGTTGCCTGTGGTTATCGAAGTAACCTTACTTTGTTGGATGCTGCTGGGTGTATGTTTAGTTATATTACTACTTGGACACTTTAAAGCGCTAGATAACGTTGCCAAAGGCATTATGGGGCTGCTTACGCTCGCTACTTTGATTGCCCTTGCCATTGCATTTAGTAACGGCCCAATGGCACCTGCTGATTATGTGGGTCCTTCACCGTATGAACTTGCCATGCTTAGCTTTATGGTGGCTTTAATGGGCTGGATGCCAGCACCTATCGAAATATCTGCATTAAGTTCTTTATGGCTAAAAGAAAAACAAGCGCAGCAAACAGTTTCTAAAAGCCAAGGCTTGTTCGATTTTAACGTAGGTTACTGGCTTACAGCTGGCTTAGCCTTGGTATTTTTTAGCTTAGGTGTATTAGTACAGTACGGGCAAACCAGTAGTATAGAACTCGGCGGTGTCGCGTTTGCCAAGCAGCTTATTGATATGTACGCATTAACAATAGGCGAGTGGGCAAGGCCGCTTGTATCAGCAATCGCTTTTTTATGTATGTTTGGCACTACACTTACCGTGCTTGATGGCTACGCCCGTACGCTTAACGAATCTCATAAATTACTTGGCTTTGGGCAATCAAAACACAGTCTAAATATTTGGTTAATACTACAAGCATTTGCCGGTATGGCCGTTATTTTATTTTTTAAATCAGCCCTTGGCCCCATGCTTACGTTTGCCATGACGCTTTCGTTTGTTACAACGCCTGTATTTGCATGGCTTAACTTTAGCCTTGTGCGCTCAGAGCCTGCTATAAAGCACAGCGTGCTATTACGTAGTTTAACGTGGTTAGGTTTAGTGTATTTAGTAGGCTTTGCTGTTGCGTTTGTAGTGTGGAAACTAGCAACCTAAATATAGCTATTTACTTTAGGGTTTTAATTAAAGCCCTAAAGAATTAAATTCTAGGATTAAGCGAGGTATAAATGGATATTAGAATAGGTGAGCTTTCAAACCCACACGTTATAAAACTACTACAGGCGCATCATAACGATATGCTTAAACATTCGCCTGTTGAGAGCGTGCATGCACTTGATGTGAGTAAACTCACTCAGCCCGATATAACTTTTTATAGCTTATGGATTGATAATAATTTAGCGGGTGTTGGCGCTTTAAAAGCACTAAATACAACGCATGGCGAAATTAAATCAATGCGCACATCAAGCAACTATTTACGCCAAGGCATAGCCGCTAAGTTACTTACGCATATTATTGAGCAAGCGACCTTGCGAGGCTATAAAAAGTTAAGTTTAGAAACCGGCACTGCTGAAGCATTTTTACCCGCACAAAAGCTTTATACTCAGTTTGGTTTTAAAGAATGCGAACCGTTTGGTGATTATGAGCTAGATCCGTACAGTTTGTTCATGAGTAAATCGGTTTAAACCAAAATGAACGAGAAAGTAAGGTTTTATAGTCAGACGACGTATATATTATCTGTATGGCGGCTCAGAGTGTGAAGCTAACAGTCAAAAATTATGATGTATGAAGTCAAGATTTGACACTTTGCTTTCATGAGGGGAAGCCGAGATTGTGTTATGTTACTAGATGTCTATATAAAGGAAATGTTAAATGCTTAAGCATCTAAAAGTAAAAGTAGGTCGACTTTATATAAATTACTTCTTTTGGCTCGCTCTTTGGCTTTCAATAGCAACTCTTTTATACGGCTCATTTATAATTCTATCAGTAAAGGGAGAGTCTAGTAATATTTTAGCAAACTTTGGAAGCTTTTCTGGTGGAATGGCTACAGTTGTAGCTGCTCTTGTTGCTGTAAGAGAATTTATATTATTTAGGCATAATCAAGGTGTTAAAGAGTTTAGAGAGTTTTTTATTAAACAGGTACAACCTTTGCCTAACTTTATTCTTGAGATGGCCGATGAGGCTTATTTACTATTTGCTAAGTTGGATCGTAAAGCTAAAGAAGACTTAAAAAGACCCGAAGTAATCCATGAAATCCAAGAGCTTGAGAATAAATTAAAGCTGTTTGAAGAAAAAGTTTCTGCCCGACACCATCAGCTAAGTGCACAGGCTGCTAATATTTTTTCTATGAGTACATACTTAGAAATATTAATAGGCACGAAAACTAAACGTTTGCTTTGTATTTTAGAAGAGTTAGAAGACGCAATTCATAATTACGAGTTGAGAGCTGATTATTATACCAATACAGTCTCAAAAATGAGAAGCTCAGAAATAAAGTGTGATTGCGTAGTTAATAATAAAAACGAGTTTATATCGCACTATCCTGGCTTGGATTACAAACGAAGAGGATCACTATTTCATAGGATGCCAAAGCTCCTTGGAGCTAAAAGTAATTCAATAATAGGAGAAGTTTTTAAAATATATAAAGAGTTAGAAAAGTTAAAGATAACTTAAATTTACGACCATAAAAGAAGCTTCTATTTCTAAATAACCACAAAAATGAGAGGTGTTTTGCTTGCATACGATTAACGCGGTAAGTCGGGTTGTTTCTAATAAATTCATCATTTTTGTCGGATGGCGTGGCTGCGCCACTTATCCGACCTACGTCAAAAGGTAGGTTGGTTAAGCTGAAGGCGCCACCCAACAGGGTTTCAGATAAACGACTTGAAGGTCTGCCGCTGGCACTGAGCAGTCGTAAATTAATATTCTAACTCAGCTCTTTTATCGCTCTACTTATTCCATCCAAACTCAGCGGGTACATTCTGTTATCCATCAGCTGCTTTATAAAATCAATTGATTGATAGTACGGCCAGTGTTCAACGGGTTGTGGGTTGAGCCAGGCGACTTTATCAAAGTGGTTTGTTATACGTTGCAACCATGCACTGCCGGGCTCTTCGTTGTAGTGTTCTACCGAGCCGCCAGGGTAGGCTATTTCATATGGGCCCATAGTGGCATCGCCGACAAATATTACTTTGTAGTCGCTGGTGAATTTATTAATCAGCGTCATGGTGTCAATCACGTTTGAATGGCGGCGCGCGTTATCTTGCCAAACGTGTTCGTACAAACAATTATGGAAGTAGTAAAACTCTAAGTGTTTAAATTCGCTGTGAGCGGCGCTAAATAGCTCTTCGCAGGTATGAATGTAGTCATCCATTGAGCCGCCAATATCAAACAGCATCAACACTTTTACTGCATTGTGGCGTTCGGGTGCCATTTTTACATCAAGCATGCCGCCTTGTTTTGCAGTAGCGCGAATAGTCTCATTTAAATCAAGCGTGTCGCTTGCGCCTGTGCGGGCAAACTTACGTAACTTTTTAAGGGCGAGTTTAACTGTGCGCGAACTAATTTCTCTGTCGGTGTCGAGGTTTTTGTATTCTCGTTTATCCCACACTTTTACTGCTTGGCGGTTACGATTGCCGTCTTGCCCTATACGCACACCTTCTGGGTTATAGCCGTATGCACCAAAAGGTGATGTGCCGCCAGTACCTACCCATTTATTACCGCCAGCGTGGCGTTTTTGTTGCTCTTCTAAACGCTCTTTTAGGGTTTTCATAAGCTCATCGAGCCCGCCCATAGCTTTAAGTTGGGCTTTTTCTTCATCGCTTAGGTTTTTTTCAAACTCTTTACGTAGCCAGTCTTCAGGTAAGTTGTGCTGTTGCTTTAAACTCTCGAGCAAATCAAGATCGGCAATACCGCTAAAGTAGTCGCTAAAGGCTTTATCAAACCTATCAAAATGCGTTTCATCTTTTACCATGATGGTGCGTGCTAGATGGTAAAAGGCGTCTACGTCGGCAAATATAACGCCTTTTTTTAAGGCGTTAATTAAATCGAGTAACTCGCGCAGGCTCACCGGTAAGCGGTATTTACGTAATTTGAAGAAAAACGCAATCAACATCTTAACGGCGGCTCATAAAGGCTAATTTTTCGATTAGGCTTATATCTTGCTCATTTTTAAGTAATGCGCCAAACATTGGCATTAAACCGCCTTTTTTAGCTTTGTCGTGCAGTGTTTTAGCGTCTATGTCTTCAGCCATTAAAAGCTTTAACCAGTCGAGTAATTCGCTGGTGGAAGGTTTCTTTTTAAGGCCGTTTGCTTCGCGCAGGTTAAAAAACACTTCAAGTGCTTGGCGTACTAAATCCTGTTTAACGTTAGGGTAGTGCACGTCAATAATTTGCTGCATTTCGTCGCTGCTAGGAAAATCAATATAATGAAAAAAGCAGCGGCGTAAAAATGCGTCCGGCAATTCTTTTTCGTTATTTGATGTGATGATTACAATAGGCCGCTCTTTTGCGACAATGCGCTCGTTAGTCTCATAAACATGAAACTCCATTTTATCAAGCTCAAGTAGTAAGTCGTTTGGGAACTCTATGTCGGCTTTGTCTATTTCATCAATCAAAAGCACTGGGCGTTTACCGTTGAGCTCTGCATATGTAAATGCCTGCCAAAGCTTACCTTTAACGATGTAGTTGCCAATATTGTGTACACGCTCGTCACCTAATTGACTGTCGCGCAGGCGCGAAACCGCGTCGTACTCGTATAAACCTTGCTGCGCTTTAGTAGTCGATTTTATATGCCACTGAATAAGTGTGGTATCTAAGCTTTTAGCCAACTCCTCAGCCAGCATGGTTTTACCTGTGCCAGGTTCGCCTTTAATTAAAAGTGGTTTTTCGAGCATAATGGCAGCATTTACAGCTTGTTTAAGCGCGCTACTCGCTATGTAATTGTCAGTTGAATTAAATTGCACGGTGTACCCTTGTCTGGTCTGAGCAGTAAGTTATTTTGTTATAATGCCATAGTTAAGCAGCAGGTCCAATATAAGCAAAACGCTGTATGACCTCACCTTCTTTTTCAACAGTTTCTAAAAACATACTAAGTGGGCGCGCCCATATACCAAATTCACCATAAAGTGCTTGGTAAATCACAAGCTGTTCCTCGGTTTCGCTATGGGTGGCAACATGAATAACTTTATATTGCGGGCCTTTGTAGTGTTGGTATATGCCTGGTTTTAGGGAAAGTGGTTTTATTGCTGTAGTCATGTTTTGATCTCTTGTATAATTTGGCTTTGCACTTTTAATGTTAACTAATTTGCCAATACTATGAACTATATTTCTTTAGATGATTACAAAAAGGCGTGGGTTTTTCGCCACAAAGATTTACCTGTATCTGATGAAGACGCAGCAAAAATAAAGCCTATGAGCGACGAGCGCGCAGCCGTACTTTGGACAACCATGGTGAGCCGTGAGTTTGATCACCCTGATTTTTTTGAAGACACCGATTGGTGTGGTCAAGAAAAAAGCTTTAGCCAAGAAGTAGATTGGCAAGATGCGTGGGAAAATGGCGATGCGTTACCACCAGAAGCAATCTTAACGTTTTTAGATTGGGAAGCTAACACCACGGTTTATTTTTGTATGGCACGCGATAATATTATCGAAACGACGTTTGATGTATTTAAACGCAATTGGCAAAACTTTATGTTTTTAGCTGATGGCAGTTTATTGATTGGTAAAAAGCGTAATACGGTTGTGCAATTTTTAGAATCAGGTAAAGCAAAATTAGGTGAAAAGCCAAGCGCTTAAAATAGTGCGCTGCGCTTAAAAAACATTCAATACTGTGTTATAAAACATTTACCTGAATATTTTTGAGTACAGCTTTTGGTCGCTAAAAATCAGTCACTTGGTGCTCAACAGCAAGTTGAAATTTGGCAAACTGATGCACAAAAAGTGTTGTATGCACAATTGTGCAATGCGTTTTATCAGCGTGAGGTTCAGCGATTAGTTGCAGAGCCTAATGCCGATAAACTGCGCCGCCAGTTAAAAAGCCTACCTTATTATATTGAGCGAGCGGCAACGTTAGTTGCCAATGGTGACACGCCTTTTACGCTTGATGCACAAAATGGTACGTGGCTTGAAAAGCAAAAACCGACCCCACCCGATGTGAATGTTCAAGCTAATGAACTTTTTTATCAAACGTATGCCAAAGTGGGGCTTATTGTGCCCGTTATATTGCATGGCTACGATCAGGTGCGTCTTAGAATAGACAGTATCGATCAGTTAGGCGAAAATAAGCTGCATTGTAACGAGCTTGGTTGGTTTGATTTTTTAGGAAATGGGCTAGAGCAGCAAAATGCTCAGCTAATAAAGCCAAGTAAAGTGAGTTTAACCGCTGCATGTTGCGGGCATCAGTGGCAATTTTCGAAGCGTTGCATGCCACGGGTTTTATCACTACGCGAAATGCTTTTAGCGGGTAGTATTAATTGGCGCAATTTAAAGCGCCCCTTAGCGTATTAAAGTTAAGGTATTTGGAATTTAAAATAAGGAGTGTTAAATGCGTATTTTTCAAGTTGGCTTACTGTGCTTAGCACTGTTTGTACAATACAGGTTATGGTTTGGTCATAATGGCTTACAAGACTACACACGACTAAAAGATGCAGTAACGTCGCATCATCAAACCAACGAAAAACTCATTAAACGTAATAAAGTACTTAAAGCAGATATTGAAGACTTAAAGCTTGGCCAAGAAGGCATTGAAGAGCGTGCACGCAACGAATTGGGAATGATTAAACCGGACGAAACATTTATTCGTGTTTTACCGGGCAAACAATATGACAAATAAACAGACTATTGCAGCAATTGTACCTGCTGCGGGTGTTGGCAGTAGAATGCAGCACAATGCGCCTAAGCAATATATACAATTAGCCGGTAAAACCATTTTAGAACACACCTTAGCTAAACTTTCTCAATTACCTCAATTACGCACTATTGTTGTTGCCCTTAGCGACAGCGACCCCTATTTTGACGAACTCCCACTGCTTGATAATCGCATTGTGCGAGCCAGTGGCGGAAAAGAGCGAGCCGACTCGGTGCTCAATAGCTTGCTTTTTTTAGCGCCTAACCCACCAACATGGGTATTGGTGCATGATGCTGCTCGTCCATTAGTTAATATCAGTGATATAGAACGTTTAATTGATGAATGCATTAACGCTGATGAAGGCGGTATTTTAGCTAGCAAAGTAAAAGACACTATAAAACGCGGCCACACTCATGCCCTACAAACTGTGCCGCGAGATGATTTATGGCAAGCACTTACCCCGCAGTTTTTTAAATATGACGAGCTTAAAAATGCACTGCAAAACGCATTAGCAAGTGGGGCTACTATTACCGATGAAGCCAGTGCAATTGAGTGGGCGGGTAAACCGGTTAAGCTTGTAGCAGGTCGTAGCGATAATATTAAAATAACCACGCCAGAGGATTTAGATCTGGCTGGGTTTTTATTACATAAACAACAAAACGAGAGTGGATTATGATACGAATTGGCCATGGTTTTGACGTACATAAATTTGGCGGCGAAGGCCCGTTAACTATTTGTGGTGAAAAAATTGATTACCCACAGGGCTTTTTAGCGCACTCAGATGGTGATGTTGCTATTCATGCATTATGCGATGCTATTTTAGGCTCACTTGCAATGGGTGATATTGGTAAGCACTTTCCCGATACGGCAAGCGAGTATGAAAATATCGATAGCCGTATTTTACTTCGCCATGTGGTGGGCTTAGCTAAAGAACAAGGTTATGTACTTGGTAATGGCGATGTGACTATTGTTGCTCAGGCACCAAAAATGTTGCCACATATTCAAGCTATGCGCGCTAATTTAGCCAGCGATTTAAATTGCGACCTTAGCCAAATTAACGTTAAAGCCACTACTACCGAAAAGCTAGGCTTTGAAGGGCGCAAAGAAGGTATTTCGAGCCATGCGGTGGTTATTATGAGTAAAGAGCTTGCGAGTACAAAAAACGCATGAGCGATTTAAATTATTTATACGGTGCACCGCTTTCTAAAGCTGATTTTAAAACCACAGCTGAAGACTTTATGGTTGATGAAGACTTAGGTATAGAATTTACCGGCAGTGGCGAACACGTGTGTTTGCAGGTGGTTAAAAAAGGCGAAAATACGCAATACGTTGCAAAGCTAATTGCGCAGCGTGCGGGTGTTTCACCGCGAGACGTAAGCTATGCAGGCATGAAAGATCGCCACGGCGTGTGCTCGCAGTGGTTTAGTGTAAAAGTACCGATTAAAAAGCCTATCGATTTTAGCGATTTAAATAGTGAGAGTATTTTTATTGTGTCGCAACAGCGCCACGACCGTAAGTTACGTACGGGCTGCCACAAAGGTAATAAATTTACTATTACACTTCGTAACGTAACCAACCCTCTTGATATTCTATGCCGTATTAATGCCGTGCGCGCAGGTGTGCCTAATTACTTTGGCGAGCAGCGCTTTGGTCATGGCGGTCATAACTTAGTTATGGCTGAAAAAATGTTTGCCGGTGAGCGTATTCGCGATAAAAAGTTGCGCGGTATTATTATTTCAGCAGCACGATCGCATGTATTTAATCAGTTAGTGAGCCTGCGTGTAAAAGAGCATGGTTTAGCTAAAACAATGCATCGTGAAGTATTTATGCTTAGCGGCAGCAATGCATTTTTTGAAGATGCAATTAATGACGAAAACATAGAGCGATTAGCCACTGGCGATATTATGATGTCGGCACCTATGGTGGGTAAAAGTGAAAAAGGCTTAACCGAGCAAGAAAAAGTATGGCTTGTACCTTACCAAACATGGTGTGATGGTTTAGGTGAGTTAGGCCTTAAAAATGAGCGCCGAATGCTGCGCTTAATTCCACAAAACTTAACTGTTGAAACACTTGATGAAACCACACTAAAACTAAGCTTTGGTTTACCAAAAGGGTGTTTTGCAACCGCATTATTACGTGAGCTGGTGGATTACACAGATGCTAGCCCTCGAGAGCGCAAAGAAAAGGATAATGGCATAAATGAAGATACTGTTAAGTAACGATGATGGCGTAAATGCCAAAGGCATTGCGGTTTTATATCAGGCGCTTATACAAATTGCAGATGTAACCCTTGTTGCACCTGATCGCAACTGTAGTGGTGCGAGTAATTCTTTAACACTTATGAACCCGCTACGAGCGACTACACTCGAAAATGGTTTTATGTCAGTTAATGGCACACCCACTGATTGTGTACATTTAGGTGTAAATCAGCTAGCTGATGAAAAGCCAGATCTAGTTGTTGCAGGTATTAACCATGGTGCCAATTTGGGTGATGACACGCTTTATTCCGGTACTGTTGCCGCTGCAACTGAAGGTCGCCATTTAGGTCTGCCTGCAATTGCGGTATCGCTTTGCTCACATAATGGCGATCATTTTGAAACAGCCGCTGCTGTTACCGTAAATATTATTAAAGGCTTGGCTTCGCATCCGCTTCCAAAAGATCAAATAATAAATATTAATGTGCCAGATATTCCATTAAGTGAATTAAAAGGGGTGCAAGTAACACGTTTAGGTGCTCGTCATAAAGCTGAAACGATGACGAAACAAACCGATCCTTGGGGGCGTGATATTTATTGGTACGGATCGCTTGGCACCGAAAGCGATGCTGGTGAAGGCACCGACTTTTACGCAATCAATAATGGCTATGCCTCAGTTACGCCACTGAGTGTTGATATGACAGCTAAAGATAGCTTAAAGGCAGTAGGAGAATGGTTAGCCGATTTGGAGATTAATCGTGCTCGCTAATTATACCCGCAGTGCTAAAGCGCTTTCTGACTTACTAAAGCGTGAAGGTGTTGAAGATACGCAAGTACTTAGTGCTATAGCTGATATTCCGCGCCATATTTTTATAGATGATGTGCTAAAACACAAAGCCTATGAAAATACAGCGCTCCCTATTGGGCAAGGGCAAACAATTTCTCAGCCTTACATAGTAGCGCGCATGACAGAGCTTCTTCGTTTAGCTGGTGTGCGCAATAAAGTGCTAGAAATAGGTACGGGATCTGGGTATCAAACTGCAATATTGGCCAAAACGTTTACAAAGGTTTACTCGGTAGAGCGTATTAAAACACTTCAGTGGCAGGCAAAAAGACGTTTGCAGCAACTCGATTTATATAATGTAACCATGAAGCATGGCGATGGTTGGCAAGGCTGGCAATCACAAGCGCCGTTTGATGGTATTATAGTGACTGCTGCGGCCTCTAAAGTTCCGCAAGACTTACTTGCTCAGTTGGCCGATGGTGGCGTGTTATTAGCCCCAATTGGTGAGAGCGATCAAAAATTAGTAATGGTTATCCGCAAAGGCGATAATTATAAAGAGCATGTTATTGCTCCCGTTAGATTTGTGCCGTTAGTACCTGGCGATATTGAATAGGAATTCATTTTGAAGTTGTTTACCAAGTTATACGATATGGCCCTAGTGTGGGCAAAACACCGTCATGCGGAACGTTACTTAGCTGCTATGAGCTTTGCAGAATCAGTTTTTTTCCCGATACCACCCGATGTAATGCTTGCACCTATGTCGCTTGCGCAACCAAACAAAGCATGGCGATTTGCAAGCTTTGCCACAATAGCATCGGTTATTGGTGGAGTGGTTGGTTACTTACTTGGTTTTTGGCTATTTGAACCCGTTGTAGAGCCTTTGATTGCACAAATGCACTGGCAAGAAAAGTTTGATATAGCACTAAACTGGTTTAAGGATTACGGTGTTTGGGTTGTGTTTTTAGCCGGTTTTTCGCCTATACCATATAAAGTATTTACGATTGGCGCAGGCGTTTTACAAATGGCATTTTTGCCATTTTTAATAGCATCAGCCATTGGGCGCGGTGCGCGATTCTTTTTAGTTTCAGGCTTAATGAAGTGGGGCGGAGCTCAAATGGAGCGAAAATTACGTCAGTATATTGAAATACTTGGTTGGGGATTAGTGGTATTAATTGCGCTAGCTTACTTTTTATTGCGTTAAGCGTTAAAAATATCAATTTTCTAATTTAGGGGAAAAATACAATGAATAAACAGTGTTTACTGTATATAACTATATTTATTAGTATTTTTCTCTTTGGTTGCTCTTCTCGCCATGTTCCTGCACCTGTTAGTAGCTTAAATAATAATGTTAATGATTTAGGTCATACTGTTAACATTAATGGGGCTAGCTATAAAGTACAAAAAGGAGATACGCTCTACTCTATTGCCTTTAGTGCTGGGCAAGACTTTAGGGAGTTGGCAAAAAACAATTCAATTCCATCACCTTACACAATTTTCCCTGGGCAAAACATCTCCTTACTCCCTAAGCCCGAAAAAACAAAAAGGGATGGAAATTATACGAATTCGAGTAAAAAGTCTATAAAAAAATTACAAAAAAATAACAAAATTTTAAAGAAAGAGCTTGATCCCCCAAAACAACGAGAGTATGTTCAGAAACAAGCCAGTAACAAAATTAGTAATACTAAACGTTTGTCGAGCAGTAAAGTTAAGTGGTTTTGGCCTGCACAGGGCAAAATTACCAAACGCTTTTCTAATAAGGAAAACGGTTATAAAGGTTTACAGATTACTAATCGCAAAGGGGCTTCAGTCTTAGCTGCGGCACAAGGAACAGTGGTATACGCGGGTAACGCCCTTCGAGGTTATGGTAGTTTAATCATATTGAAACATAATGATGATTACCTAAGTGCTTATGCACATAACTCGAAATTACTTGTTAAAGAAAAGCAGAAAGTTAAGGCAGGACAAAAAATAGCAGAAATTGGTAATTCAGAATCTCCGGTCACCGCGCTTCGCTTTGAAATCCGCTACCGAGGGCAAGCTGTCAATCCTGCTAAATACCTACCCTAATTTTTAGGTATTGATAATTGCTCGGGAGAAGGCTTATGGCTAGCGCAGCAAAACTTGACAAACATACTACGACTGACGAAAAGTTCGATGACATCGATGTTGATGAAAGCACAGCTCTACTAGATAAAGTAGACGACGATGAAATCTTTGCTAAAGAAGAAGTAACTAAAAATCTTGACGCAACTCAACTTTATTTAGGCGAAATTGGTTTTTCTCCTTTGCTTAGTGCTGAAGAAGAAGTGTTTTTTTCTCGCAAATCACTTCGAGGGTGTGAAGCCTCACGTAAACGTATGATTGAAAGTAACTTACGTTTGGTTGTTAAAATAGCACGTCGTTACAATAATCGCGGCCTTGCTCTACTTGATTTAATTGAAGAGGGTAACTTAGGCTTAATTCGCGCAGTTGAAAAATTTGACCCTGAGCGTGGATTTAGATTCTCTACTTACGCTACATGGTGGATACGTCAAACAATTGAACGTGCCATTATGAACCAAACGCGTACCATTCGCTTACCTATTCATGTAGTTAAAGAGCTTAATGTTTATTTACGTACAGCGCGTGAGTTAACTCAAAAGCTTGACCATGAGCCAACAGCTGACGAAATTGCAGCTTGCCTAGATAGACCCGTTGAAGACGTTACTAAAATGCTACGTTTAAACGAAAGAATTGCATCAGTAGACATGCCTATTGGTGGTGAAAACGACAGTGTACTACTTGATATCATTCCTGATGAAAAAAGTGCTGGTCCTGAAGGCGAAGTACAAAATAATGATATTAATAAACATATTGTTGATTGGTTAGGTGAATTAAACCCTAAACAACGTGAAGTGTTAGCACGTCGATTTGGACTGCTTGGCTATGAGCCATCTACACTTGAAGATGTAGGTCGTGAAATAGGCTTAACACGTGAGCGAGTAAGACAAATTCAGGTAGAGGCATTACGTCGTCTAAAAGACATTTTGCAACAAGAAGGTTTAAGTACAGATAGCTTGTTTAATCAGTTTTCGTAACTAGTTAAATAGTTTAAGAGACTATGTGTGTTAAAAAGCCGAAGAGTTTATTCTTCGGCTTTTTTTATGCTTGTAAATTAGGTGATATAAATTACAGCAATGCTTTTAGTTTATATAACAAATCGTGCGCTTGGCGTGGCGATAAATTATCAGGGTCGATTGCGCTTAACTGCTCTTCAACTTCAGAAGGTGTACTTTGTGCAATTTCGTTATTAAAAGTAAAGGCTTGTTGCTCTGTATTTGGTGCAGTAACGCTTTGATGATTTTCAAGCAACTTAAGTTTTTGCTTTGCTTGTGCAATCACAGCTTTTGGCACACCTGCAAGAGCTGCTACTTGTAAACCAAAGCTTTTGCTTGCTGCACCGTCGAGAACTGTATGCATAAACGCAATCGTGTCATTATGCTCTATTGCATCAAGGTGTACGTTTACAAGGCCCGTAGTTTGCTCAGCAAGTTCTGTTAATTCAAAGTAGTGCGTAGCAAACAATGTTTTAGCAGATATTTTTGATGCTAAATGATCGGCTGTTGCATACGCAAGAGAGAGTCCATCGTAAGTACTTGTACCGCGACCAATCTCATCCATTAATACTAAAGACTGCGCAGTTGCATTATTTAAAATCGTTGCTGTTTCGGTCATTTCTACCATGAAGGTTGAACGCCCTGATGCTAAATCATCGCTTGCACCAATACGTGTAAATATGCGGTCGATATTACCAATTTTAGCGCTGTCAGCGGGTACATAACTGCCAATGTGAGCCATTAAAACAATAAGTGCCGTTTGGCGCATATAGGTTGATTTACCGCCCATGTTTGGACCGGTAATAATTAGCATTTTACGTTGGCTGTTTAATTCAACAGGGTTAGCAATAAACGGTTCTTTCATTACTTGTTCAACAACAGGGTGACGACCTTGCTTAATGCTTATATTGTCGTTATCGCACAATTCTGGTTTTGCATAATTGAGTGCGAATGCACGCTCAGCTAAATTGTTTAAAACGTCTAAATCGGCCAATGCTGCTGCCATCATTTGCAACTGCTCAATATGTGGAGCAATAAATCTAAACAGCTCCTCGTATAGTTGTTTTTCAAGCGCGAGAGCTTTTGATTGGCTACCGAGTACTTTATCCTCGTGCTCTTTAAGCTCTGGAATAATGTAGCGTTCGTTATTTTTAAGCGTTTGGCGACGAATGTAGTCGGCTGGCACTAAGTGCGCATTAGCTCTACTTACTTCAATAAAAAAGCCATGTACGCGGTTATAACCAATTTTAAGCGTACTAATGCCCGTACGTTCGCGCTCTCGCAGTTCTAATTGCTCAAGGACATCAGTGGCACCTTTGCTTAAGTTACGCCACTCATCAAGTTCACTATTGTAACCTGGAGCAATAACACCACCGTCACGAATAAGTACCGGTGGGTTTTCTATCACAGCTCGTTCTAATAACGCTTGTAAATCAGGGAGTTCAGGCGAGTGCTTGATGATACCTGCTATACGAGGATCGTTAGCGTCAGCTAACAAAGTATGCAGTGGTGCAAGTGCTTGTAGCGCACTGCGCAGGCGAGTTAAATCACGCGGGCGTGCAGTACATAAAGCTAGGCGTGCAATAACACGCTCTACATCACCAATCTCTTTTAATGATTCGTGTAATTCACCGCAAAGCTGCGCATCTAAAATAGCGCTAATGGCATTTAAACGTGAATTTAGCTCGTCTTTATTACGAATTGGTGTATGAATACGGCGCTTAAGTAAGCGAGAACCCATAGGTGTGGCTGTTTTATCAAGTACTTGAGCAAGTGTATTTTCAAACCCGCCCGATAAATTAACAGTTAATTCTAAATTTTTACGGGTAGCGGCATCTAAAATAACAGCGTGTTCGTTGTGCTCAAGCGTAATTGCACGAATATGCGGCAGTGCAATACGTTGTGTATCTTTTACGTATTGCATTAGGCAACCTGCAGCAACAAGTGCGCTATGGGCTTTATCAACACCAAAGCCAACTAAATCTTTAGTACCAAACTGATCGCATAATAAATGCTGAGCCGTATCTAAGTCGAACTCCCACTCTGGGCGACGGCGAGCGCCTTTTATATGTTCAATTATATGAACGTTTTCAAAGCTTTCGCTATACAGAAGTTCGGCTGGTGATAGGCGCTGAATAGTTGAGCTAAAGGCTTCGTCGGTATTTACCTCGACAATATTAAAACGACCAGAGTTAATGTCTAAATAAGCAATCCCGTATAAGCCTTTTTTACTTTGCCAAACGCTGGTAAGGAGATTGTCTTGTCGTTCTTGTAAAAGCGCTTCATCAGAAATTGTACCGGGTGTAACTATACGCACTACTTTACGATCAACAGGGCCTTTACTGGTTGCAGGGTCTCCCACTTGTTCGCAGATAGCGACTGATTCACCCATTTGGACTAGACGTGCTAAGTAGTTTTCTACCGCATGGTAGGGTACGCCCGCCATAGGGATAGGATCGCCGCCAGCTTTACCACGATGAGTTTGCGAAATATCGAGTAATTGAGCGGCGCGTTTAGCGTCATCAAAAAAAAGTTCGTAAAAATCGCCCATACGATAAAACAATAAAATATCGCGATGCTCTGATTTTATTTTTAGATACTGCTGCATCATAGGGGTTTGTTGTTTTATAGTGTGTGGTGCATAAAGATCAAACGACATGTATTTACCCAAAGGCTGAATATGGAATTACATCAAGAGATTAAAACACTTGCTGCGCAATTAGGCGCTATTTTAACGGATAAATGCTTATGGATCACTACTGCTGAGTCATGTACTGGTGGCGGAGTGAGTTATGCGCTTACCGATACACCTGGAAGCTCAGCTTATATCGACCGTGCATTTGTCACTTATAGTAACCAAGCAAAGCAAGATTTGCTCAATGTTAGTGCTAGTACATTAAATCAATACGGTGCTGTGAGCGAGCAAACAGTCCATGAAATGGCAGTAGGTGCTATTAAAGCAACAAACGCTAATATATCTATAGCTGTATCGGGCATTGCAGGGCCTGGCGGGGCGACAGAAGGTAAACCTGTTGGACTTGTATGGTTTGGCATACAAATTGATGACAAAGTACTGACCTTTAAACAAATATTTACTGGTGATAGGGCTCAAGTAAGACTGCAAGCTATTGTATTTGCATTAAAAAGTGTAATAGATGAGATAAAATGAAAAAATTAGCTTGATACTGTGATTTCATACAGTATACTTGTTCGCATTAGCTGGATTGGAGAACAAAATGAACGATAACAAACAAAAAGCGTTAGACGCAGCACTATCACAAATTGAACGTCAATTTGGTAAAGGCTCAATTATGAAATTGGGTGACAACAAAGCGTTAAACATTGAATCTGTATCTACAGGTTCACTAGGTATTGATATTGCCTTAGGCATAGGTGGCTTACCTATGGGACGTATTGTTGAAGTGTATGGTCCTGAGTCATCTGGTAAAACAACGCTTACTTTACAAGTTATCGCAGAAGCTCAAAAAGAAGGTAAAACATGTGCCTTTATTGATGCTGAGCATGCTCTTGATCCTGTATATGCACAAAAACTAGGTGTAAATATTGATGATCTTTTTGTATCTCAACCTGATACAGGTGAGCAAGCACTAGAAATTTGTGACATGTTAGTACGTTCAAGCGCAGTAGACGTTGTTATTATTGACTCGGTTGCTGCACTTACACCAAAAGCTGAGATTGAAGGCGACATGGGCGACTCGCACATGGGCTTGCAAGCACGTTTAATGTCACAAGCATTACGTAAGCTTACTGGTAATATTAAACGCTCTAACACGTTATGTATTTTCATTAACCAAATCCGTATGAAAATTGGTGTTATGTTTGGTAACCCAGAAACAACAACGGGTGGTAATGCACTTAAGTTTTACGCATCGGTACGTATTGATATTCGTCGTATTGGTTCGGTGAAAGAAGGTGATGAAGTTGTTGGTAACGAAACCCGCGTTAAAATTGTTAAAAACAAAGTAGCGCCGCCATTTAAACAAGCTGAATTTATCATCATGTATGGCGAAGGTATTTCTAAGCAAGGCGAGTTAATTGATTTAGGTGTTAAGCATAAAATTGTTGAAAAAGCAGGTGCTTGGTACAGTTACAGTGGCAACAAGGTTGGCCAAGGTAAATCTAACTCAATTAAGTTTTTGAAAGAAAACCCAGAAATTGCAGATGAGATCGAAGGTAAGTTACGCGAAATGCTTTTACTAAAAGCAACTATTGAACCTGAAGACGGTGAAGATAAGTTAGGCGACGATCCAGATCTTTAAACTGCACCCAAATGAGTTTTTAAGCTTGATTTGACCCGAGCTTTGAAAAGCGCTAATCAGTAATGATTAGCGCTTTTTTGTTATTAAAAACTTACATCAGGTTAGATAAAATAAAAACGACACATTAAAAATGTGTCGTTTTTTTCTATTGAATTAAAAAAATCTAGAGTCTTTAATTAATCAAATATATTTATAATTGCCAGTTTACAGATAGGGCGTAGTTACGAGGTGCACCGTAGTAACCTTGTGCCCAGTACAGGCTGTGCAAATATTTTTCACCGGTGGTGTTATTTACGTTGAAAGTGACTCCTACGTTATCTGTAATTTCGTAAGTGGCCATTAAATCAAGTAACCCGTATGCATCTTGGTGAGTAGTGACGCTTGCAATACCATTTGTATCTTCGACTTGAACTCGGCTAGTTGAATCCTGCCAGCGATAGTTTGCACCAAATGATAAACCATCAACTAAAGGTACTTGGTAGGTTGCGGCCACTTTAAGTTGATTTTCAGGTGTGTAATCTTTAACTAAATCATCACCATCAATAGTTAGGTTACTAAAACTTACACTTGCGCTTAAATCATCTGTTATTCGACCACTTAGTTCAACTTCAAAGCCGTTGCTGTTAATACCATCTGCTGCATAATAACGCGTATCACTAGGTAGTGAGTCGGGTAAAGCTATGGCAAGCCCTTCCTGCTTTGCATCGAAGTAAGCAAAAGTTACGAAAATTTGGTCATCAAGTAACTGTGCTTTTATACCAACTTCACTGCTTTTACCTATTACGGGAGCTAATTGGTTGGCATTAATATCAAGCTCTTTTTGCGGTACAAATGTTTCTGTGTAGCTTGCATAAGCTGATAGAGACTCGTTAAAGTCGTACACCGTGCCAATATAAGGAATAACTTCAGAGTCGCTTCTTGTTTGTTCAACACCGTAAGCACTCCCTTTTGTTTTCCAATCGGTATAACGCACACCAGCGAGCACACTTAAAGGCTCACTTAATTTAATGCGAGTAGATATGTAAGCTGATTTTTGCTCGTTAGTAATATCACTACCATCTAAGCCATCAGCAAGTGTTGCCTCTGGTACTACACCATCCCACGTTTTAAGTGATGGCATAGCTGGAAAACCATTGCCTGTAGTGTAATCGTAAAGAGACTGCTCGTTGTAATCCATTTTAGCTTGGCTAACACCAAATGATAGGTCGTGCTCTTGGCCAAATAAATCAAACTTACCACTGGCATATAAATCAAATAAGTCATGCTTATCTTCGTAATCATAACGGCTAGCATAACCTGTTAAACCAAGTTCAGTATCTTTATCAGGGGTGCCGTATACGTAGAACAACTCTGAGTCTTGTTCGTTTTCGATGTGAGCATAACGTGCTCTAGCTACCCATGTTGCCGATAAGTTTTGTTCAAGTGTTACATATACTTGCTCAGCACTGTTATCCCAGTAAGACCAGTCAGCAGCAGTGCTGGTTGATTCGTCGTAATCGGTTGCTGTTCCGTCTGTATAATAAAGAGGTAGTGCACCCCACAGCGGGCTATCTGCGTCTTTTTGTTGGTTAACATAGTTAACGCTTAATAATGTGTTGTCTGTTAATTTGCCTTCGTAGGCTAAGTAAACAATGGTTTTATCTGTTTCGTAGCGATCTAAATATGAGTCAGCTTTTTGCTTTGTAAATACAGCGCGTACAGCGTGGGCTTCATTTATTGGCGTAGATACATCTAAATCTAAACGTTTTTTATTCCATGAGCCATAAGATGCTGATGCATTTGCCTGTGTTGTATAAGTTGGCTTTTTTAAAACCATGTTTACAGTTGCAGAAGGATTACCAGCGCCAGTCATTAAACCATTAGCACCGCGAACTATCTCTACACGGTCATAAATTGATGTATCAAGACTGCCTTGAATAGAGCCTGAGCTTTGTGGGATCCCTAAGCCATCAACTTGAAAGTTCGTAATTTCAAAACCACGGGCCTTAAAGTAAGTACGATCTGTTTCTATTTGCTCTACTGTTACGCCTGGCGTGCTTTCAAGTACTGAGTTTATATCGTCTAGTGAAAAGTCGTCCATTAATGCGCGTGAAACTACCGAGATTGATTGTGGTGTTTCTTTAATTGTTAAACCTAGTTTGGTAGCCGATTGCGCTTCTTCAGTAATGTAGTTTTTATGATGCTGACCATATACCGCAATTTTTTCGAGAGGTTCAGATTTTACATTTGCCTCATCAGCAAGTGCATAACCAGATAAAATTAAAGAAGTAGCAAAGCTTAGTTTAGATAAACGCAAAACTTGAGGGGACGACATAAGTTTTTCCAGTTAGTTCAAAAGAAGTGCGTAACTTAATCTAAATGATATCGATTTGCAATTGTGTTTGGTGTTTTTATCAATAATAATTCTATTTTTTTGGATTTTAGCGCCACATATAAAGATTTTAGGTACGAATTGATGAATTATATAGAACTCAATCTCGCTTATAAAAAAAGCGGCCTAGGCCGCTTTTTAAAGTAGTTAGCTTTTTAGCTATTAAAAAGAGTATTTAACAGAAAACTGTAAGCGGTCTAAATCGCCATCAACGCCGCTTTCAGTTTCACGCTCAGCATGCTTTAGCTCAGCACCAAAAGTTAGACGTTTAACCGGTGAGTATAGAATGTTAGCGCTATAGCTTTGGCTTGATTCAGTCGGATCACCAGAAATAGCTAATAAATCAGTGTTGTTATCAGCACTGAAGAATGAATATAAGAAAGTTGAACGCCATTGGCTTGTCCACTTGTGCTGGTAAGCAACAAAACCAGAAGTCGAATCAATTGCATCTAGTTCATCGCCATTAAGTACTGCACCGTGAGCAACGTTTAAGCCTACGTAACGGCCTAAGCCTTTACCTTGAGTAAGCATAAATTTAAGGTTGTCTTCACCAAGGTTTATTTTACCTGATGCACTAATACCAAAAGAAGTTTCATCTGCATCAACACTGCCTACTTTATAAGTAAGTTGGCGAGCAAGCGCTGCAACCACAATGTTACCCCAATCGGCTTTGTGTGTGTAACGAGCTGTAAAGTCAGGCAATGATGCATCATCAGTTACTACCATACCGCTAGTAGTAGAAATTGTACTTTCTGGGTTTTCTAATGAAAACGACCATGCTCCAGTGGTGTATTTAATTTGCGATTGACGCACGAACACAGTGCCCTCAGCAGGGCCTACAAAATCAAGCGTTTCAGCAAGCGCCCCCACGTTTTGGAAGTTAGACCATGTTTGACCAAATAACCAACCATCGTAAGTCACAAACGCATGGCGAATACGCGGGGCGTAAGAATTTGAAACTCGCTCATTACCGCCAGCAGCCGAGGCCAAAAAGTCAATTTCAATTTTAGTATTAACGGTTTTACCGTTATCCATAACAGTGGCTGTGCCAAAGTTAAAACGTGACTCACGAGCATGCATATCAAATACAGCATCTGAGCTGTTATCATCGCCAACTGTTAACGTACTTGGTACGTAAAAGTCACGACCTACGTTTGAGCCTGCAGGCGCACCCGCTGAATAATCACTCCACATAGAGTCGAGTTTAATGTATCCACCGTAAGTAAATTCCGTATCACCAATTTTTGCGGCAGTCGCTGCATAAGCAGTGCTTGATAATGCACATAATACAGCGCTTGCTGCTAATGTTTTTAATGGGGTAAATTTCATTGTGGTGTCCTTTATAGGCTACTTGTTGTTTGTTGCTTTTTTTTTCATGTAAGGTTGTATTACTTGCTACTAGTATTACTTACGAATAAAAAAGGGTGTTAATTTGGCTTTTCAATACACATATTGTTTTCATTCGTTAAATAAAGCTTTAGCAAGTAATACCGCAAATATCTTTATTAAAAAGTACACAAACACTTTTGAATATGTGCAATATTTACTCAATTACCTATTGGTCTATAAGACTAAGGTTTTAGAGTTGATTAGTTTGCATTTACTTACATTTAACGCGTTGTATTATTTATGTAAAAAAATTGAAAGCAGGTGGATTATAAACTACAAATGAGTAAATTGGAGTAGAGTACAACTAAGGTCTAATACTTAATAAAGTACTGCTGAGTAATCCTTGATAAAAGCTTAAGGCAAGTAATTTAAATGGAGACGAAGATGTCACAAAGTATCTATCCAGTTCCTGCGCATATTAAAGATGCGACTCTCATTGATAAAAATAAATATAATACGCTTTATAAGCAATCTATTGATGACCCTGAAAGTTTTTGGCGTGAGCATGGCAAACGCCTCGATTGGTCTACTCCTTACACTAAAGTTAAAAACACCTCTTTTGATAAAGGCCACATCAGTATTAAATGGTATGAAGATGGCTATTTAAATGCGTCTTACAACTGTATTGACCGCCACTTAAAAACGAAAGCAGACAAAATTGCGCTTATTTGGGAAGGAGATGATCCTTCTCAAAGTGAGAACATTACTTATCAAAAACTTCATGACGAAGTGGCTAAATTTGCCAATGGTTTAAAAAAACTGGGTGTACAAAAAGGTGACCGCGTAGCTATTTATATGCCAATGACCCCACAAGCGGTGTATGCAATGCAAGCTTGTGCACGTATTGGTGCTATTCATTCTGTTGTATTTGGTGGTTTTTCACCATCGGCTATTGCTGATCGTATTAGAGATTCTGGTGCTAAGGTTGTTATTACTTCTGATGAGGGACGCAGAGCAGGAAATTGTGTTCCATTAAAAGCAAATGTAGATGAAGCGGTAGCGCAAGAAACTGTAACCACAATTGAACACGTTATTGTGCATCAATTAACAGGCGGTGAAGTTGATTGGAATGAGCACGATATATGGTGGCACGAGCTAGTTGCTGACTTACCAGCACAGTGTGAGCCAGAGCCAATGAATGCTGAAGATCCTTTGTTTATATTGTATACATCAGGTTCTACTGGTCAGCCTAAAGGTGTTGTACATACTACAGGTGGCTACTTAGTTTACTCATCAATGACACATGAATACGTATTTGATTTAAAAGAAGATGATGTGTATTGGTGTAGTGCCGATGTAGGTTGGATCACAGGCCACAGTTACATTGCGTACGGGCCATTAGTAAACGGTTGTACTCAGGTTTTATTTGAAGGTGTCCCCACTTATCCAACTGCAGGGCGTATGGGCGAAGTAGTTGATAAACACGGCGTTACTATTTTATATACCGCCCCTACAGCAATTAGAGCACTAATGGCTAAAGGTGATGAGCCTACAGCTTCGTCACATCGCGATAGTTTACGTATTTTAGGTTCAGTAGGTGAGCCAATAAATCCAGAAGCGTGGACATGGTATTACGAGAGTATTGGTAAATCTAATTGCCCGATTGTTGATACATGGTGGCAAACAGAAACCGGTGGCATTATGATCACACCACTTCCGGGCGCTACTGATACAAAACCAGGTTCTGCAACACATCCATTTTTTGGTATTGCGCCTGCATTATTTGATGCTGAAGGTAATACACTCGAAGGTGCCGTAGATGGTAATTTAGTTATTTTAGATAGTTGGCCATCGCAAGCTCGAACTGTTTATGGCGACCATGAACGTTTTGAACAAACTTATTTTAGCGCCTACCCAGGAGTTTACTTTACAGGCGATGGTTGTCGTCGTGATGAAGATGGTTATTACTGGATCACAGGTCGTGTGGACGATGTACTTAATGTGTCTGGGCACCGCCTTGGTACTGCCGAAATTGAAAGTGCGTTAGTTGCGCATGAAGCGGTAGCAGAAGCTGCTGTTGTAGGTTACCCGCATGATATTAAAGGCCAAGGTATTTATGTTTACATTACGCCTAACGAAGGTGTAACTGTAAGCGATGAATTAACTAAAGAGGTACGTAATTGGGTTCGTAAAGAGCTCAGCCCAATTGCATCTCCAGATATGATTCAATGGTCACCGGGTTTGCCAAAAACACGTTCAGGCAAGATTATGCGTCGTATTTTACGTAAAATCGCTGCAAATGAGCACCAACAACTCGGTGATACGTCAACGCTTGCCGATCCTTCAGTTGTCGATGAACTAATCGAGAACAGATTAAATCGTTAAATGTGCGTTAAAAACTTGATTACAAGTTGATTCTAAACGTAGTATATCGGCTGTCAGTAAAGGTTTTAAACCTAACTGGCAGCCGAATTTATTAGGAGTGAACCATGAGTCAGTTTTTAATAGCGGACGATCATCCGTTATTTCGTGAAGCACTAAAGGGCGCACTGAGCGCAAAATTTGAGGGTTTAGAGGTTTTTGAATCATCCGATTTTGACAGCACACTGCAAGTGTTAAGCGAGCAAGAGGATCTTGATATATTACTGCTAGACCTTCACATGCCAGGTAATGGTGATTTATATGGTCTTATTCGTATTAGAGAAGAATACCCAAGCTTACCTATTGCCGTTGTTTCGGGTAGTGAAGACGTGAATATCGTTTCTAAAGTAATGGGTTACGGCGCTATGGGTTTTATTCCTAAATCATCATCGTCTGATGATATTGCCAGTGCAATTAACCAAATACTTGAAGGCGATACATGGCTACCAAAAGAGCTAAAAAACAAAGTAGCTGAAATTGAAGGTGAAGATAGAGAAATAGCAGCGCAAGTTGCCTCATTAACGCCTCAACAATACCGAGTGCTGCAATATCTGCACGAAGGTTTACTTAATAAGCAAATTGCTTATGAACTACACATATCAGAAGCGACAGTAAAAGCACACATTACAGCCATATTTAGAAAACTCGGTGTGTACAATCGTACCCAAGCCGTTTTAATTGCCGCTAAATTAAAGCTCGAACCAATAGAGCAGGCATAATTTACATTTAAAAAGTTATTAGCTTATTTATGATAAAAAAATGCCAGCAACAATGCTGGCATTTTTTATATGTAGAATAATTAAGCAGTTGGATTAATGCTAAGAAAACACCACGGTTTTATTACCATTAATAAATAGCTTATGCTCTGAGGCAAGTTGAAGTGCTTTACAAAACACTGTTTTTTCAACATCTTTGCCCATTTTAGCCATCATTTCGGCGGTATTAGCATGTGTAACGCTGGTTACATCTTGCAAAATAATAGGCCCTTCATCAAGCTCATTATTAACAAAGTGAGCGGTAGCACCAATAATTTTTACACCGCGCTCAAATGCTTGATGATAAGGTTTAGCCCCTATAAATGCTGGCAAAAATGAGTGATGAATATTAATTATTTTACCTTCAAATCGACCCACAAATTCAGGACTTAAAATACGCATGTATTTAGCAAGACCAATAATGTCAGGATTGTAACTGGCAATTAAATCGCCTACCTTTTTATCATGTTCGCTACGGGTTAACCCTTCGTGCGATACAACATGAAATGGCACACCAAACCCTTTAGCTAGCGGCTCTAAATCAGCATAGTTAGCAATTACAGCGAGTACTTCAATATTAAGAGTTTGTTCAAATTGCTTTAACAGCATACCACCTAAACAATGAGCTTCTTTAGTTGCCAGTAAAACTACTTTAGTTTTTGCGCCGCAATGTAGCGCAAGTTTAGCGCCTTGTGGCAACAGTGCGCGTAATTGATCTAAAAAGTCGCTTTGTGGCTCACCTGTAAGCTCTGTACGCATAAAAAACCGCTGCGCGTCTTTATCTACAAATTCGTTGTTACGCGTAATGTTTAAATTATTTTTATGGCAAAGCCCTGTAATTTTAGCTATTAAGCCTACATCATCAGCACATTGGGTGGTTAGTATATAGCTCATTGTCCTCATTCTTACCCTGTAATTAATCCTTTCATTATTTGTGTTTTGGCACATAAAGCAAGGGCTTTGTGAACTAATCCAATATTAATCATGTTGTTGAGTGCAAAAGAGGTAATAAAGTTAAAAAGTATTGAATAGAGGTTAAAAAAAATGCCACCTAAGTTAACAAGGTGGCATTAATAAAAGTTATCTAGGTTTGAGGTTAATTAACCCTTGGGCTCGGGAGATAAGTTTTCTTCTTGTCTTAAATACCCGGCAGCTTCTTCATCATCTTTCGCTATCGCTTGCTGAGTAGGTATAGCGCGCGTTTGTTGGTTTAGTTGATGTATTTGTGACGCATTACCTAAATCACGCTCACTGGTGATTGAGGCGATAGATTCGCGGTCTTTTAAGAATGAAATAACGTCTTTTTTGATTGCTTGTAATTGTCCTTCGTCTTTATGCATTTCCATAATGTGGCGAGGATGTTCAAGGTTTTTCATACCTGTTGCAGCAAACGTAGTAGAAATAACACGAGAAACAATAATCCAAGGCGTTATGCTACTGCGTACTAAAGTATTTTCTGAGCGGGTGCTATCGTGAATACCAGTACCTGTTGATATTTTAGACTCAGTAAAAGTGCCTTCACATTTAAAGTACACAAGCAGTGACTCAAATTGCATTTCTGCAAAAAATAGATGCGCTGTGTTTGCAAGTAACTGCGCAAATGCTTTAATAAGTACGCCTATTAGCAATAAGTGAAAGCTTGTCATTAATAGCTCACTAAATTGAATGACATGTTGGTTATTAAATGCCTGTTTAAAACTATTAATATTTGCCGCATCAATGTAATGGTAAATATTAATAAACGAATACGCTAAAAGTACAGTAAATGCTAACGCTACAATATAAAGTAAGTTACCGCTCACCAAAGCAAGTAATCTCGCGAGTGTAAAGTTTTTACCTAAGTCCATTGAGTGCAGTTTAGGCTGAATCTCTTGGATCATTTCACCTTTAAAACCGCCTTTACCTTCTATTTGTTCTTGAAGCTTAGGGTCTAATTCTCTGTAAACTCTGTTAGGTACTTCTTTATAACGGCGATTAGCCATTACTAGGTTATCGAGGTTTATGAAAATCTCGTCTGGATGAACAGACTCTTGCCAGTTTTCACGTAGTTCAGATACTTCAGCTGAAGGGGTAACTGAATTTAAACGCGCTTTAATCATGATAAAAGCAAGCGCACAGCTTAGAGTTGCTAATATAATAATTGCAATTAAGTATATTCCAGCATGAAGACTAGGCAGTTGCTCAAGCCAGCTATCTATTTCTTGTTTACTAATGTGCTGCTCTTTCATCAACCATGACATAGAAAGACCAATAGCGATGGGTAAAATAAAAGATAAAGAAATAATTTTAGCAAGCGCACCAGTACCAAGTGCTTCAATATTCTTTTCTGCATTTCGAGAGATAGGTTTACCTGTAGAGCGCCAAGAAAAAAGCACGTAAAACATTAATATTGCACTATAAACCGGAAATGCTAATTCCCCAGCTTCACCGGTAAAGCCCGACAAAGATACAAATGCAACAAGGCCATAAGCAATAAGGGCGACAAAGGTGCTTACCCATGAGCCAAATAATCGCTGGGCAACATTTCGAATAGGATATGGTAGAAACAATAACTTAGGGATTAAGCTGTGAAGTAAGCGTGATAAAAAACCATTAGGCTCTTTAAATGTACTGTTTTTACGACCAACCAGCATTTCTTCAAGTGATTGCGCTGTGTAGGCTACTTCTTTTAGTTCTTCTTGAGCGGTTGATGCTTGCGATTTACTGTAGTTATAAGCAAGTGAAGTTGGGTGGTTTCTACCTACAAAGTATTTAAGTGTTGCGTAAATACCTGCCGATAGTGAGCGAATGCCGAATGCTAAAATAAGCATGCCAAACACCATTAAAATCCAACCCGCGGTTGTATCTTCTTTCACAGAGCCCGCAGCAATAACAAGTAAACTAATACCTGCTATAGACTCAATGAGTCCTCTTAATGCTGTTACTTTACCTTCCAGTTTGAAGGGGTTTTTTAGTCCAAGATCAATCGATCCATAATCAAAAGCCATTGAATTCTCCATTTAAACAGCACCCCAACTGCGGGGGACAAAGTGTAATTAATCTGAACTTAGGATAATAAATCTATCTTAAGTAGCTTTTTTTTAGCGCTAAGTGCATTGAGTTTAATCGTAATAGACTTGTTGCTGGCGCGTAAGTTCGACCTACTTTTACGAAAACCTAAATAGAATTATTAATATATATTAAGTATTTATAATTGTTGTTGGTTTTTTATTATATATCAATAATCTTGTTCAGTTTAAGGTTATTTTAAAGTGATACATTTTGTATTCCGACGCATGCTTAAATATAACTGGAGGGTTAATGAAGCTAATTTATGTAGACGATAATTTACCAGGGATCACTCGTAAACTTAAACATAAAAGTTGGCTTTACTTTGATCCAATCGGTAAGCAAATAAAAGAGCAAAATGTGATTGATCGTTTGAATGGATTGGCATTTCCGCCTGCCTATAAAAACGCTTGGTTTTGCCCAGAAGAAAACGGGCATATTTTAGCGACAGGATTTGATAGTAAGGGGCGAAAGCAATACCGTTACCATCCTGAATTTAGGGCGCAACAAGAAGCAAAAAAATACCAAGCATGTGGAGTATTTGGTAATAAACTCCCTTTGTTAAGAGCGCGTTTAGAAACAGACTTACAAGGCGATGAGCTTAATATTGAACGCACTTTAGCAGCAGTTGTAAGACTTATGGATTTAGGTGCGCTGAGGGTAGGTAACGAGCGTAACGTAAAGCAAAATAAAAGTTTTGGTGCGACAACATTACGAACACGCCATGCAAAACTCACGGGCAAAAATATTCAGCTAAAATATCGTGCCAAATCAGGTAAAGAACGTGAAGTAAATATAACCGACAGGGTGCTTAGCCATGTTATAAAAGACTTACAAGATTTACCCGGGCAGCATTTATTTCAGTATATAAATGAAGGTGAGCGCACAAATGTTACATCAAGTGAAATAAACCAATACATTCAGCAAATAATGGGCGAGGAGTTTAGTGCAAAACACTTTAGAACTTGGCGAGCAAGCGTTATTGCATTCAAACAATTAGCTAAAGCTAAAGGGGCGCTTAGTTTAAAAAGTATGCTTGATAGCGTATCTGAGCAACTTGGTAATACTCCCGCTATAGCACGCAAATCTTATGTGCATCCCGATTTAATTACGCTGTGTAAAGAAGATGAAGATACTCAAACTGCGTGGAGAGAGTCCCTTTCATTACCACGAAAAACAAAGTACTTGAGTCGTTATGAACGTGGTTTTTTAGCTTTTTTAAAAGATTAATTGCCATAGCAACTTTACACACTTGAGCATATTAATTACATATTCTCTAATTTAATTTATTAACGTTTAGAATAAGATTTTTTAAAAAGTCATTAAATTCCAATTGCTTATTTTGAAACTTTAATTTGGCATTACCGTTGCACCTCCAGAGTACTACTTATTGGTAAGTACAAAAGCATTTATCAACGATATTTAGCGAGGAGGTACACAGTGAAGGGGTCATTTTCAAATCAAGCGCTTACTAAAGCAAAGGGTTTTACTTTAAAAACTGCATTGTTTATTGGCATGAGCGGCTTATGCTCAGCACCAACACTCGCTGCCAATGAGCTTGAAAGTGTGGTACTCGCTAACTCTTCACTAACTACTTACAACTCACAAAAGTACGTGCAAGCAGATGACACCTACTACTTTGACCAATATTCAGCGCAGTTAATTGAACGTACAGAAAAAGCCATTAATTGGTATCAAGAAATAGTTAACAAAGGTGGTTTTACACACTTATATAACGATGAATTGCTTGAACTAGGCAGTAATAATAAACAAGTGAGCTTACTTGCACAGCGTTTATACCAAGAGCGTGACTTAAAAACTAATGTGTGCGACGAAGCTATATGCACGTTTGATAAAGATATAGAGCAAGCTGTTAAGCAATTTCAAAGCCGCCATGGTTTAAAAGTTGATGGCCGAGTGGGTAAGCGTACTTTTGCATCGCTTAATGTGCCCGCACAGCAAAAACTCGATAAATTAAAACTTAACTTTTATAGAATAACTAACTTTGCAGGCGCAAGTGATGAGCAATATGTGTATGTAAATATTCCTGAATACAGCTTACGATTTGTAAAAGCTGGCGATGTAAAATTAAAAAATAACGTAATTGTAGGTAAACCAAGTTGGGAAACACCTGCATTTAGCGACGAAATAGAAAAGTTTGTAGTTAATCCTGAATGGCGTATACCCACCTCAATTGCCACCAAAGAAATTGCTCCAAAGGTAGCCGAGGATCCTGACTATCTTGTAAAAAATAATATTGAAATTAGAAAAAACAGCTACCTAGACTCACAAACTGTTAATCCAAGCAATATTGATTGGGATTCTATTAAGCCGTACCAATTTGATCACTTTTTAGTAAAACGTGCTGGTGAAGAAAACCCCCTAGGGGAAGTTAAGTATTTATTCCCCAATGCCGAAGCAATTTATGTTCACGATACACCAGCAAAGCACCGCTTTAGCCAAGCAAACCGAGCCTTATCGCATGGCTGTATAAGAATAGAAAAGCCTTTTTCGTTAGCGCGTGAAATTATTAAGTACGAAGGAGAAGCGCAAACACTCAATAATATGGACACCGCACTTGCTCAAAATAGTACTCTAACGTTTCATTTAGATGAGCCTCTTCCTATTCATTTAGTTTATTGGACTGCATGGGTTGACGAAAATAAGCTGGTTAACTTTAGAGATGACATATATCAACGCGATAAAAAAGCACTATTAAAAAATGATGAACAGTCGGTGATTGCCGCTTTGTTAAAAAATAAATAATGAGAGGGTTTATGCAATTTATTCATTATATTTCTATCGCCATATTTACAATTATATTTAGCAATAGTGTATTTGCTGCCGCGCCTACAAAGCCTGCGCATCAGGTAGTTGATATAAAAAACAAAGCCAACTTTGAAGATGCAGAATTTAGCCTAAAAATTAACGATATAGTTATGCCATATTCGGTGTTTTCAGTATTTGTAATGCCCAAAGAGCAAGTTGAGTTTGAAGTGCTTTTTGCGCAATCAAAAAATGCTTACACGCTAATTAACACTCAGGGGAAATCTAAGCTTACAGACACCAACCGTTGGCAATGGCAAGCACCCAAAGAGCCCGGTTTAACAACGGTAATTATTGAGTCGCCCGATAAAAAACAGCGTATGAAAATCAACGTATTTGTAAAAGTACCGGCAGACAATGTTGAAGGAGGAAAGCTCAAGTATTACCACATTGGGCACTATCCTAAACCTTCACAGATTAAAGACGCTTCACACTACATAGTGCCCGATGGCTTTGTTAAGGTAACGCCTGAAAATGAAAACGTAAAAATATCACCTCACTTTTCACTAAAAGAATTTGTTAGTAAGCAGCGAAGTAAGCACCCAAAGTATTTATTTTTACAAAATAAGTTGTTACTTAAACTAGAAAAAATACGCAAAGAACTGATTTTAGAAGGTATACCGGTTAGTAATATGGTGGTTATGAGCGGTTATAGAACTCCGTACTACAACAAATCAATTGGCAATGTAAAACTTAGCCGACATGTATTTGGTGATGCTGCCGATATTTTTATAGATAACGATGGCAACTACCGTATGGATGATATTAATAATGACGGTAAGCATTCAATTGGTGACGCTAAAGCGATGGCCGATATAGTGGAGTCGTTAGCTAGACGAGAATCATTTAAAGGTTTACTAGGTGGTTTAGGTATTTATGGGCCTAAGTCGCACAGAGGCGCATTTATACATGTTGATACGCGTGGTTTTAAAGCGCGTTGGGTGAGTAAATAATTGCAACGGCTACCTCATTTAGCATAAAGCTAAACTAGCTAAGTCTAATTGTACAAGAGATTAGCTAAGCCAAGGTAGGGGAGCTTGGTTTTTATAAGCCCTTTGTTTTATACCCATTTTATATCTTTACTGAGCTAGTCTTTTTTGCTTTAAACTGAGGCGCTTATGTGAGCTATAAACATGGTGTGTATCAGCCGCTTTCCAATAATTAATTATTTTGTTTTGTACGAAAAGCTTTAAATATAAAGGCTGCATAAGCAGCCTTTATATTATGCTATTGCAGCATAAACGTTTCGTATTCTAAATCTTCAAATTGTTTAGAAAGCCAAAATAAGCCAACAACAGAGGTAATAATAGTTGAGAGAGCAAAGCCGTAACCATAAAACTGCGGCCCAAAAGCGATTGATAGCAAAGTTAAAACAACGTTTATTACCAAAAATAGCCCCGCTAAAAATAACACTGTTGAGCGTTTATCTAAATAAAACAAAATATTTAAAATAGACAAAAATATAACTTGTACACCCACACCAACTACATCAATAAATAAAAGCGTTTTATAGTTTGGATCAATACCAATAAAGGTAAGTATTTGCTCGCCCCATAATAATAAGCAGGCAACGGTAATACCTTGAATTTTAAATATATCGTATAAACCGGCACGTGCAGTTTGGATCATATTGTCTTTTAAATAGTAAATCTCTTCTAACGATGAACCCTCTCGAATAGCTGTGTAAAAACGGTCGTATTCTTCTACAAAGTCGGTTTCCATTTTTACTAAAAATACTGCCATACCGGGAATAATAGACAAATAGGCTAAAAATATAGGTAAGTCGTAAATTGGGCTGGCTCTTAACGTGCCAATAATTTGTATTGATGTGCTTGGTGAATACCAAAAAATGATTTTATCAGCCCACACACCAATGTTATAAAACAGACCACAAAAGAATAGGCTGTAATACACTTTTTTATTGCTTAAAAAGTCAAAGCTTATAAGTTTTTCACCTGGGTAGCGGCGAATAATCATAAACAAAAAGCTAAAAAAGAGTAGAGCTTCGCCTGCAAAAAACGCAAAAAACAAGCCGTCTAACTGCCAGTCTCTTAATAAATATGCAAGCAGTACCATAAAGGCATAACCACTTAGCATGGTAATCAAAATCAACCGGTATTCTTTCATACCCGATAGAAAAATAGCGCCAAGCCACTGATTACATAAGCTTACAAAGGCACCTAAAATTATAATCTTAGTAACAACGGGTATAGGGAGCATAGGCCATACAGCCAAGCCCACCAATAATGCGGCTATTGTTGTTATAAGTTGCGCACCAAGTAAATTAGGGAGTACTTTTGCCTCTTCTTTTTGAAAAAACAAATCTGCAATAAATCGAGTTAATAATAACTGCAAGCCACCCGTTAAAATAAGTGAAGCTGCCATCATGTAGGTAACAAGCGTTAAAAACTGAATAATAAGTACTTTGGGTAATACAACGCCTAAACTTAAAATACCAATTAGCATTAACGCTACAATAGAGAGCAGCCAAGGGCCTGAGCCTATTAAGCCCGCGTAGCCGTATGCTTCAAAAACTGAGAGCAGGGTATTTTTTTTGAGAATTTTTCGTATCTCAAAACCTATTCCGGCCATGCCATTGTATCCTTATAAAGTTTATCGTAACGGGCAAACATGTGGCTCTCGTCATAAAATTTTTGTACGCGGTCTAAACCACTTTTTTGATACTCAAGCCAAACTTGCTCATTTGTTAGCATGTTTGATATTTGTTGTGCTGTTTCGCTAGGTGAAGCAATTGAGACAACTTCACCGGCTTTACCTAATGCTTTATCTTCATCAGTTCCGCCTTCGATTATTTCGCGGCACGAGCCAACATCACTAGCAAGTACAGGCACACCGGCCGCCATTGCTTCTAAAAGTACTAAAGGCTGCGCTTCGGAAATCGAGGTTAAAGCTACAATTCCGAGCTTAGGCAAAATTTTGGTAATATCTTGCATACCTAAAAACTTTACACTGCTTTGTAAATCAAGACTGCCTACAAGTAGTTCACACTCTTTGTAATATTGCGGATCTTCTTCATAAGGGCCGATGATCCAGCCTTCTACTTCAGGCAGCATCGATTGCGCCTCTTTAATCGCACGTATAAAGGTTTTAATATCTTTTATAGGCACTACACGTCCAATTAATCCAACAACTGGTGGTATCTGTTTTGGACGCTGCTCAAGCGCTTCAATAAAGCGCACTGTTTTAATTCCATTAGGTACAACAAATGCTTTTTCTGGCGCTGCACCATCCTTTATTTGGCGCTGCCTGTTACCGCCGTATAGCGAAATGACCTTATCTGCTTCTTGGTATGTTGTTCGGCCGATTTGCTCAAAAAAGCTGATCCACATACGGCGAATAAAGCCCATTTCGGTATTTAAGTTTTTACCTAGGCTTTGCTCAGACTCTTTGATCCAACTGGCTTGAATAAGATCTATTTTTCTCTCTTTGGTGTAAATACCATGTTCGGTCAACAAAAAGGGAGTATCGCTTATTACACTGGCACCAGATCCTAAAATACCAGCATACCCGGTAGATATTGAGTGAATAAGTTTAACTTTTGGAAGTCCGCGTGCAATTTCGGCTATTTTAAATAGCGGTTTATATAAATTGCGGTATGACCAAAAAAAGTCAATAAAAGAGGATTCATCACAAAAAGTTGAATAGTAATTAGTGAGCACTTGCCACGATGATTCACTATATAAAAAGTCAGCTTCGTTAATACCGTCTTTTTTAGCCAAAGTTTTAAATGCAAACTTTAATAACTCAGTTGGGATGGGCTCATCACAATCTCTAAAATAATTTTGTAGTTGCTGCCAAAAATCAAAGAGTTCTTTTTTATATTTAACGCCATGCTTGGCTTTTATTTCAGAAGTGTCATTTTCCACTAAATAATGTACATGCAGCTTGGTAACATTTTTAGGCAAAGTATATTGAATCTCGCCATAATGCTCTGGTGCTCCACCTATAAAAACAAGCTCAAAGTTATAATGAGGTAACCCTTCAATTATTTGATGAACCCAGCTAGATACGCCACCACGTACATAAGGGTAAGTGCCTTCTAAAAGCAGTAAAATGTCTGCATTTTTATTACTCATGCCAATACTCCTGCAAATGACGTAATTCACTGCCCTTAGGTTGTTCTGGGAGTTCTTTTAAGTAGCGTTTACAGTCGTCAAACTTGTTCATACAAAAGGCAACTTCGGCTTTATAAGGCAATACATGGCGCCTTGCCATACCAAACTCAGTTGCTTTAAGTAGATACTCATGGGCTATTTCGTATTTGTCTAAGGCTAAAGATATACGCCCTAAAAATATAAAAGTTGCAGGTGTTTTTACGTGCTCAATACTTTGCAATGCAAGTGCTTCTGCTTTTTCTAAAACGTATTTACGCAGTGCGCCTTGGGCTAAGCCTAAATAGCTCAGTTCCCAATAAAGTTCGGCTAGCTGTTTTTGTAAATGACTCAATTTTGGCTGCTTAGTTGTAACTGCTATTTCTTGCTGATACAAACTGATTTTTTCGTTAAGTTTGGTTTCTTTACCATCAAGGGTTGAGTAGGCGAGCAAGCGAATATCATCTTCTAAATCTTTAAGTGCTAGCTTTAAAATAGGAATAGCTTGTGAGTCACTCATGTGACGAGCCGCCATTACAGCACTTAAACGCTTATTTGGCTCATTAGCGTGCTTCAAAATTGCTTTAAGTCCACCAATTGAATAGGTTGGATTTGCTGATATTGCTCTGGCTTCAAAAGGAAGCTCAGGTATTTTATGCTCCTCTATTTCTATCTCGTCATTCTTGAGAGGTTTACAAAGAGCAAATGTAAGCGCTACTACAACACCTATAATTCCAAGTACTGGTAATGTAAACAATAATAAAAACATGAGTAGCAAAGAGCTATAAGGAGTCGTTTTGTATTTTTTAGGTATAAAAACATAACTAACAATAGCAAAAAAGATGCTAGCGATAGCATGCAATAATATAGCTAAAAACCAATCAGGTGTTTCCAGTACTTCTATTAGTGCAAAGTACTGACAAATACACCCTAATATAGCCGCTACAATAATTATAATCATGAAAGTGAAACCAATCTCTTTATGTCATCTGAGCTTATAGGTAGTGCAAGTTGCTGCTCAATAACAATATCAAGCTCAGCTAAAGTGCTACCAGTGCGCTCTTTACACCAAGTGTTCATTCGGGCGATAAACCCTGCTTTTTCAAGCTCATCAGCTAATGGCATCAATAGCAGTAATACCTGATTTTGATTATCGTACAAATAAATGTCTAAACCACGGCGTGCTTCACTTAAATAACTCATAAGTTGAGTGGATTTATCAGTAATATTATTAGCTTTTATCTTTAGTAGCTGCGATGGAATGTTGTATCGTTTTGCTTCTTTATTCGCACGTTTAACTTGGCGAATAAAGTATGGATACTCTTCATAAGTCATTACTGGGTTTGTTATTTCATGGCGCAGTAGATCGCCAATATGCCCAGCCATTACAGCAAGTAATGTTAGAGTTGTATTTTTAAGCGCAAAAAATTGTATTCTTTCAACCAAAATAGCGCCGTAAATAGTATTGTTTACGTCGATAAGTGGGATTGCCATATGGTATTTACTTATACCCGATGATGCTTTTTTGTCTTTTACCGATACTAATTCTTTTTCTTCGATCATCGCTAATATAAGAGGATCGTTTTTAGCTATTTGACTCATCTTACCTATAGAGGCAAGTGGTGGTTCTAAAACACTGTCGTTTTCAACTTTATATAACCCCGCTCTTTCTAGCGAACCGTACTCAACAAACAAGTCGATTATTTTTTGCGCTGCGCTATCAAGTCTTCTTTCTTTTAATAGCCCGATAGAGGTTCTTACTGCTTGTAGTGATTCACGTAAACTTAACGTATGGCCAGCTAGCATTTGCTCAATTCTATCGTGAGATGAATTAATTAAATGATACTGACGAGTAAATGTTTCAAGACGATCTGTTACGTACTCAAGCTGAATACTTTGCTGTTGATTAGTACGCTCCCACACATCCCTAAATTCGCCTGTGATCATAATTACAATAATGTAGCCAATCATAGCGTTAATATTGAAGTCGCTTTGCGGTGATAAAATATTTGCTTGAAGTAAAAAAAGTTGGCCAACAAGCAAACATAAAATACTAATAAAGCCTTTTGAAAAGCCATAGCGTAAAGAAACTAAAAGTGGGCCAAGTACAGGCCACGAAAACCCTCCCTCAGTCCAAAATGGGTCCTGTGCGTTAAATAATACAGGCAGCCCTAAAGCAAGCGCGGTAAATATAAATACCTCAGCCCATATTTGTAGCTCAGGAACGTCTCTTGGTCTAAGGAAATGTGTTTTCACTCACTAACCTCTATATAAGAAATTAAATCGGCAATCACATCTTGTGCTGTTGCTGCAATGCTATCGCGGCCCCAGCCACTTTTAGCAATAGTACCTGTCCAAACTGGTGTGGTTTGTCCATTTACAGTGAGTGATAATGTAAGTGCAACAACAGGTTCGCCATCAAGGCCTGCTTTATAGCGCCACTCTTCAATGCTGCCTGTTAGTACATAGTCAGCTTGTTGAGTGCTTAACCATTGCATAGCATTGTCTAAACGGTATTGATCATCCAGTGGTGGAAGCTCTTTGCTGTTTACGCGAGGTGCACGTATTAGAGTTGGTAATTTATTTTGTTGCCAAATGCTGGCTAAAATATCTTCAGCACGCTCACCGGCAAGCGGTGTTTGAGCATGATTAACAAGTGGCATTAATGCCACTGTTTTTAAAGGGCTAAGCTCTACATCATCAGCAACTCTGCTGGTGGTACATGCTGATAATAGTAATACCAAACACGGTATAATTAAACGAAACATACTCTCTCCTAACATTAAAAATGTACGTAATAACCTAATTGTAATTGTGTATCTGAGTTACCCACTTTATTACTACTTTGGTAACCCAGCTGTAATTTAAATAAATCATCGCCCAGTACAGACCAACCTGCGCCACTTGAAACTGATACATCTACTGTATCGTTAAGTGTTTGATAGCCAGTACTAATATCAAATAACCACGAAGGGCTTGCGCCTAAATAAGGAGGTTCTAATGAGCCAGTTGAAGCAAATGAAGTCCCTAGTGCAAAACGTCTAAATGGTTGAAGGTCAACTCTTAGCGGTCTTCTGCTTGCATCTGTATTTATTAATGCATTAACACGTTCAAAGTCTTGCCATTGCGCACTAAAATAAGCGTTCCAAATTGGGCGGTCTTTTAAAATGCTGTATTGGTAACGAGCATTATATTCTTGGCCGTTTATTAGTGAGCTGCCATCGCTTCTTCGAGAAAAAGACATCGCTGCTGCTGATAGCTGTACGTTTTGTCTACCATCAATATTGTAGTTAACATAGGCCGTGGCTTTATCTAGCTGAGCATAGCTAAGTAGTGCTTCTGATTGGCGGTTTTCAACATTATATTCAAGCTTTAAACCTACCTGTGTTCGTGAATCCCATTGATAACGAGAGTCTATGCTAAGACCTTGGCGGCTAACTAAGCTGCCTTGGTGCGAATCTATTTTTGCATCAAAATACCAACGACCAAATGTCATTTTATCTTCTATTGCAAACAGTAATCCGTTGTTATCAAGGTTTTGCTGATTACTTAAACTTAATTTCCATTGCCCATTAGCATAAGGAAAATAAACGTTTACATCGTACTGGCTACTGTTTAAACCAGCCTCTGGCGATAGGTTTATTTCAAGCGCTCTAAAATAGGATGCGCGTGCATTTCTGAGTAAACTCAATTGCGATTCATTTGCCTCGCCAGTGAGTTCTTCGTACCAACGCTGCATTGTTGCGTATGGCTGCTTTAGATAGAGTAGGGCGTTTAGTTCATCTAATTTGCTTAGTGAGCCTTCTGCTAATAGTTGTTTCGCTTTATTAAATTCGCCGTTGGTCATATAAAGTTGTAGTTTTTGCCATGGCTCTAATTTTTGTGCAGCTCTGCGCGCTAACCACCAGTTTGTTTGGGGCTCACCAATAGTGTCGGGGGCAAGTTCTTCCATTGTGTTTAATTGCATTAAATGAGGAACAGCCATCGCGCCCGCCCAGCGGAACATTAAGCCTCTGTATGCATATTTATCTTTAGGTAAGTGTTGCAGTAAATAGTGATTAAGTTCAGCAGCATTTGCATAATAACCAAGTTGCTTCATTACATCGGCTAAGTTAACCAGTGTTGTTAAATCGCTTGGATCTGCAATGGCTAATTTACGCAAATAAAAGTAGGCACTGTTATATGATTTTTCATAAATAGATAGGCTAGCTAAGAGCTGCGTCCACGCATAGGAAGTGTCGCTTTGAGAATAGCGTGTTAAAATGCGGCCAATCATTACAGTGTCATGCATTTGCAGCGCTAACCAACCTTGTGCAAGCACAACATCAGAGTCATATTCGCTTAATTTAGCGGCGCGGTTTAAAGTTGTATAAGCTGAATTTAAATCACTTTGGTTTTGATACCAATTTGAAAGAATTAACCAAGCAGGGTAGAGAGCTTTATTGTAGCGCTGCTTATCAAGTTCAGCATGAATACGTGCAACTGATTTAGCATCATTTACTTGTGTGCTTAATAATGCAATTTGAATCAATTGACGGTCAGTTTGCGACTCACTTTTCCATAAATAATCAAGAAGCTCCTGAGGCCGACCTTCAAAGCGCAGTTGTTGGTAGTGCAGCATGTCGCCTACGCTCAAAGGACTTATTTTTTGTAACTTCTCTAATGCATATAGCTCATGAGCTTTGTCCTTAACTCGCATTGCCATGTCAACATTGGCGCTCCAAAACTCATCGTCAGAACTTTCATGTTTGTTTTTTAGTACTTGCAGAGCTGTAGAAAAGTCATCATCTAGCCAAAATGCGCGGGCAATCCAAAGTAAATCTTCTTCATTTTTAGGCCCTTTATATGTAGGCCACAAAGCTCTTAATGCTTTTAAATTACCAGTATCGTGAAGTACTTTTGCTTTCCAATATTGTGATAATGCACTTTTACCATTTATTTGCTCAAAGCGTTCAATATTATTTAATTCTTGCTTTGTGTTACCAATAAATTCGTTAGCTTGCATCCAATTAGCAAAGCCATTACCTTTTAGATTTCTATTTTGGGCTTTATATTCGTATATATCATTAGCGTCTTGGTATAAATATAAAGCGGTGGCATCGTTAATACTATCGGTAAGCATCGCAGGAGTTACAGCTTTGTTAGACATTAGCCATTTAAACTCTCGAAGTGCTTCTTTAGGCTTGTTTTGCCAGCGCTTTATCTTCCAATTTAATAAATGTAGCTCTTTGTCAGCTGGGCTTTGTAGTAATAGCTTTGCAAGTAATTGCTCAGCCCCTTTTGCATTTGCATTTGCTAAACGCAGGTGCATTGCTTGTGTTAAGTACTCG
Organism: Pseudoalteromonas sp. SG43-1; assembly: GCF_014164415.1. NCBI lineage: Bacteria > Pseudomonadati > Pseudomonadota > Gammaproteobacteria > Alteromonadales > Pseudoalteromonadaceae > Pseudoalteromonas > Pseudoalteromonas sp. SG43-1. The sequence continues at coordinate 92,198 of NZ_JACJFD010000015.1, forward strand.
CTGTTATTTGGATCGGTCTTTAATAAACTTTCAATGGCTTGAGCCGCATCTTCTGTATTGCCTGCTAAGTTAGCCAAATAAAGTGTGCGTTTAATATTGGCTTGGTCGCCATAGGTTTTCCACCATGCATAAGCTTGTATCGGGTTATTTGCACCAAGTGCAGTTTCAATCGCTTTAGCTGCAATATCAGCATTTATATTTGTTTTATAAATAGCGAATGCTTTGTCAGGTTCCCCTGCGCTTAACCAGTAATCGGCTGCAAGGAGAGGCTGTTTATTTTTTTGATAGTACTGAGCAACTTTTGCATTTAACCCAACTGCTTTTGCAATAGTTAATATTTGTTCGTTCCAGTTTTTATGAGCACCAATTTTTAAAGATAACTCTTCAAAGCGGTCGTCAACTTTAGCACCGCTTGCTAGCCATAATGAGTAGAGCAGCTTTATTTCAAGTGTTGCTTTGCGCTCACCTCTAGGTAGCTTTTCAAGCTCGTTAGTAGCTTGTGAATACTCACTAAGCCCTATATGTAGCTCAACTAATTTTGCGCGTAGCTTTTCGTTGTCGGGCTCTGTATTGAGTGCTGCATTAAGGTAAGACTTCTCAAAGGTATAGTCTTGTGAAAGTGCATCATCTTCAAAAAATAAGGTATGTGGAAATAATGCATAAAGTGCAAAACAACTTACGGCTAATATCGCTAATATTGTTTTTACTGAAATTAACTGAGGGCGCTTTGTAGTATTCATTATAGTGCGGCTCCGTCGCAGTTAAGGTAACCATAAAAATCACCTGCAGGTATTTTGAAATGTGTTAATTTACCTCGGTTAATACCTTTAAAGTGCTCACCCAAACCAGATACAAACTCACAAGAGCGTGCATTCATTAAATCAAGCGAAGCAGGTACCCACGCTTTAAAGCTAACAGGCCCGTTAACTTGCCAGCTATTAACAACAACATTTGCAGATGCTAAATAAGGTTTTTTACTATTTTGGCTATGATCAAAGCTAAGGCGAGCTATGTTATTTATAATATGTATGTAGTCACCTTTTTCAGTTACACCAGATACACCTTCACTTTGAGCTATGTTTGGCACATCAAAATCGGTAGGTATTCGCAAAGTATGAATGTACTTTGAGCTAAATAACCATTCATTATTACTGTTTTTTGCAAGTGCAGAAAAGTAAAAATCCTTTGCTACTTTTGCATAATGGCTTAAATGCACAGGTGTATTTGGTCTTGCTAAAACATAATCTATGTTGTGTTTAAGAGCGTCTAGTCCCGCAAGAACTTCACCTGAATAAAAGTGATAATAAATAGTGTAAGGTTTTAACCTATATGGCTTTTCTGTAATTTCGAAAGTTTCAGTTAAGCGTCTAAAGCCATAATAAGGGCCATGCCATAAGTTTGTGTAAACATTTTCATTTAATATGGGGGCGTAAATTTGATACAGCAAATCTCTTTCAGGGCGACCGATAGGGGAGATGTGAGAAAGGCTTGGGTTATCAGCATTTACATCAGTATTACCGCCATTGACATTTAACACACCAGCGTCACGAGCAAGTTCAAGTGCTTTTGGGCCAGGTGTTGCATCACCAGACCATAGCATCATTACTGTTTTTTTATTTTTAGGTGCGAGCTTGTCATTAATGTACTTTATCGAGTCGGTAATTTCTTTTTTAAGGCTAATTGTGTTGTAGCCAGGCACGTCTAGATGAAAACCGTAATCAGTGTCGTCTTCATCTATTTTTTTTCGCCCAGATAGAGCAGTCCAAAAATAGGGGTGGCTATAGGTGTGTGAAGCAACTTCTACGTAAGGCAGCTTAAAAATACTACGCGCAATGTCTTCGAGTTTGGCACTTTGTTTAGAGTGAATACCGCCTTCTTCAATGTCAGCTTGGATCACTGAGGACGTTAACGGTAGTTTGTAGTGTTTAATTATTTCATCTCGAATTACTTCTGCTGAATAAGGCCTACCCGCATAGTGGGCAATACTTGTAAATCCATCTCCATCGATATGCAAAGTAAGCATTCGCCTGCCGCTTTCGGTGGTTGTATCTGGCACTAATATAGGTGGTAGTTCCATAGCCTGAGTTAGTAGTGTACGTGGATCAATAACCCATTTGCTGCCTTCCATCGGAAATGTATCAATTAGCCAAGGAGCCACCACGACTGCACCATATTTAGTTTTAGCCGCTTGTACAATTATCGTGTTATCAGCTGATTTTATTGTAATTAAAGGAGTCGCATTAGTTGCTAATTTTAGTAAGTATGGTTTAACGATAGGGGGAGGTGTTGTGGATTCTCCTTTGAGCCAAGGTGCAAAGCTATCTTGTTTATATGGACCTTCAGGTAGTGTGTTTAACGACTCAATACCCATGTTAAATAGTAATTTAGTAGACTGTGGTAACTCGCCTAAAATAAGTTCTGGCACAACACCTAAATTAGCTTCAAGCCAATTGGTAAGTGTTGGGGTGTAAAATGCGTCGCTTGAGGTCCACGAAATAATACCGGCATGTAAGCTAGGGTCAACCAAAGGTAAGTCGCGTTTTGCCATATCTATGTAATCAGGTATGTACCCCAAATACTCAATCATGGTCGCAAGCTTTAAGTGTACGGTAGTGTATATGAGTGGTTTTACGTTACTGTTATAAGGGATTAAAATGCGCCTAGGGATCGGCGTAATTGATGATGTGCCCCACGTTTGCAAGTGACCGTCGGTCACCCACGGATTGAAACCTGCGTCTATAATATTTTGTGCCATAGTAAGGCGATTACCGGGCTTTGCATAATCAATAACTTGGACGTTGAGGCCTAAACTTTGTGCTGTTTTTAATTGTGCGCTTAGCCAATCTTGGTCGTTTTTGTTGGTCACTTTATAGCTATTGTCGGTTGGATTGAAGTGGCTATACAAACCCTCAGCAACTAAGTCACTTGCTAAATTAGCGAGTTTAGGCAATAACTCAAATCCCCGATTGAGGATAAGGTGCTTATCAAAAGTCTCAGATAGTGAGCTTATTATGGTGACTAACCCAGCTTGTTGATCGGGTTTACTGTGTGTAGCATCTAATAGCTGATAGCTATCTAGGGTATCTAAAAATAAGCCGCTAAAGCCGCGTGCTTTTAATGCCGCAGCGCTACTTTTAATATGTTGTTGCCAATGTGCTGATGCTAAATCGGCAATATGGCTATTCCAGTTAGGGTTAACTGCGAGTGAAGACTTACTTTCAATAAACGACTCACCAACACTTAAATAAGCATAGACAGCAATATTACGCTGTTTAAACCAATTAAGTTCGTGCTCAGTCACAAGATCAGGCTGGACTACAACGCGAGAATAAAAGGTCATTTCGGCTAATGGCATCGGCGCTGAGTAGTAAAATGCAATACTATTATTCACAGGCTTTGCAAATACTTGACTAGAAATTAAAAGCACTAGGTATAAAAAATATTTCATTAGTAATTCATTTCAATTAATTTATAACTGTGGCTCAAAGTAATGCGGTCCAATTTATCTAGCTATTTGGTATTAGTAATATAGGGTTATTATATGTTAATGGAAGATTAATTTCTACATGTTAATTCAACCATATACTCAAGGGGTATAATAACATGCTGGTTTGATTAACTCACCACAATAAAACCCATTGGTTTGCCACTCGAGTTATTAAGAGCAACCTACAAACCTATACTTAGAAAAACGATAAAAGAATGTATCAATATGTTACTTACAATAAGAGCTTAGTTTTTTATTACTCACCATCAAGCAGCTCTTTTACATTTTAAGTAACCGTAGAATTGACCTTTTGGCAGACTAAACTGTGTGATATCAGCATTTGATTTACCTTTAAAGCGCTTTCCATCATTAGAAACAAACTCACAAGAACGCCCATTAACTAAATCAATTTTAGCAGGCACCCAGGCTTTAAAACTGACAGCTCCATTCACTTGCCAATTATCCATGGAGACATTAGCTGAAGCTAAATACGGTACATTGTTTTCTTGGCTGTGATCAAAGCTAAGCTTTGCTAAATCATCAGTTATATGAATGTAATTACCCTTTTGAGTGACGCCGGATATTCCTGAACTTTGAGCTACATTAGGAACATCAAAATCATTGGGAATACGTAATGTTCGAATACTTTGAGAGCTAAAAACCCATTCGTTATTGCTGTTTTTAGCAAGAGCTGAAAAATAAAAGTCTTTAGCTATTTTTGCATACTGGCTTAAATGTACTGGCGTATTCGGTCTTGCAAGTACGTAGTCTATATTATATTTCAGGGCATCAAGTCCAGCAGGTAGTTCACCAGAATAAAAATGAAAGTAAATACTATAGGGTTTTAATCTGTATGGTTTTTCTGTAATTTCAAATGTTTCGATTAGGCGCTTAAAACCATAATAAGGCCCATGCCACAAGTTGGTGTATACGTTCTCGTTAATAATGGGTGCATAAATTTGGTATAACAAGTCACCTTCAGGTCGTCCAATTGGCGATACATTTGTAAGAGTTGGGTTATCAGCTTTTACTGAAGTATTACCACCATTCACGTTGAGCACGCCAGCTTTTCTTGCTATGGCTAAAGCCTTTGGTCCTGGAACCGCATCGCCTGACCATAGAATTAATACTGTTTTTTTATTCTTTGGCGTCAGTCGTTCATTAATATATTGAATTGACCCTGAAATTTCTTTTTCTAAATCGACAGAGAGATACCCAGGAATATTTAAATTAAGTCCGTATTTCGTATCATCTTCATCTATGTTTTGTATCCCTGATAGCACTTTCCAAAAGTAAGGGTGGCTGTATGTGTGTGATGCAACCTCTACATAAGGTAGTTTAAATATATCTCTTGCAACTTGCTCAAGTTCTTCACTTTGTTTTGGATGTAAGCCGTTAGGCTCTATGTCTGCTTGTATTATGGAGGATGTTAATGGCAATTTGTACCTTTTTATTATTTCATCGCGAATAACTTCTGAGTTGTATGGCTTACCTTTGAAGTGCGCAACGCTACTAAATCCATCGCCATCTATGTGCAAAGTTAACATACGCCTTCCGCTCAGAGTCGTTGTATCAGGAGCTAATATTGTGGGTAAATTTAGTACTTTTGTTAACAAGTTCTTAGGGTCTATCACCCATTTACTGCCTTCCAGTGGTAAATTATCAATTAGCCAAGGGGCTACTATTATGCCACCTAGTTTAGTCTTACTTCCTTGCGCTAGGATTTTACCATTTGCTGAACTAATGCTAATTAACGCTGTGGCGTCTGAGGTTAACTTAAGGGAATTTGGTCTGATAATTACAGGTGCTTTTGTAGTTTCACCTTTTAGCCAATCGGCAAAGTATTCAACTTTATAAGGTCCAGCTTGCGCAACATTTATATTTTCTACGCCTAAACTAGCTAGTAATTTATTTGATTGAGGTAATTCCCCTAATATTAGTTCCGGTACTATTTCTAAACCTTCTTCTAGCCATTTAATAATCTCAGTACTATAAAATATATTACTAGTAGTCCAAGAAATAATGCCGGCATGTAAACTGGGATCTATTCTAGGTAAGCTTTCTTTAGCTACATCTACATAATCAGGAATATACCCTAAGTATTCTATGATTGTAGCAAGCTTTGAATGAACAGATTTTTTAACTAAGGGTGAAATATCGCTATTATAAGGAATTAATATTCGCCTAGGCACCGGTTTTATTGATGATGTACCCCATGTTTGCAAGTGGCCATCTGTCACCCATGGATTAAAACCTGCGTCTATAATCTTTTGTGCCATAGCGAGGCGGTTATCGGGCTTTGCATAATCAATAATTTGGACGTTGAGGCCTAAGTTTTGTGCTTTTTTTAATTGTGCGCTTAGCCAATTTTGGTCGTTTTTGTTAGTCAGTGTATAGCTATTGTCGTTAGGGTTGAAGTGGCTATACAAACCTTCCGCCACTAAGTCGTTGGCTAAATTAGCGAGTTTAGGCAATAGCTCAAAGCCCCGGTTGAGGATAAGGTGCTTATCAAAAGTCTCAGAGAGTGAACTTATTATGGTGACTAATCCAGCTTGTTGTTCGGGTTTACTGTGCTTGTCATCTAAAAGTTGATAGCTGTCTAGAGTATCTAAAAATAAGCCGCTAAAACCACGTGCTTTTAATGTCTCAGCGCTCCTTTGAATATGTTGTTGCCAATGTGCTGATGCTAAATCGGCAATATGACTATCCCAGTTGGGGTTTATACTAAGTGATGACTTATTTTTATTAAAGGACTCGCCAACACTTAAATAAGCATAAACAGCAATATTACGTTGTTTAAACCAATTAAGTTCGTGCTCAGTGACGTGTTCGGGCTGAACTACAACGCGTGAATAAAAGGTCATTTCGGCTAGAGGCATAGGGTATGAATAGTAAAATGCAATACTATTATTTACAGGCTTTGCAAATACTTGACTAGAGATTAAAAGCACAAGATATAAAATATATTTCATTAGTAATTCATTTTTATTAATTCATAACAGTGGCTCAAAACAATATGTTTCAATCTATCTGGTTATTTGGTACTAGGAAGATAGGGTTATTATATGTTAATAAAAAATTAATCTCTACATGTTAATTTAACCTTGAGGTCAATGTTTATACTCGCTTACAAATAATCTAACTCGCTGCAATTAAAACTAATTGACTTAAATAAAAGCAGTAAGGCTACGTGGATATTATTTATAGAGAGTGTTTTAAATAATGGATAAACGTTGGATGAATTATTTTTATTAAGACTAAGGTCTCTGCGTTATTGGTGTCTAAAATGCCGAGTTGGGATTATAATATGGCTAAGCTGACTTCTAACTAACTTGGTCCTACCTAATTTTACCTATGCTTTTCTTAATATAAGTTTAAAGCGATATAAATGAGCGAAGTTATTTTGGGCAAATAAGTAAATCTGCAAACTATATTCGTTTTGCTAGATTTTAGTTGTTGCTGCACACACACCTTTATTCACCTCGGAGAAAAAATGAGTAATTTAAGCTTGAAAAACAAATTGCTGTTACTAGCTATTTTACCGCTAATGCTACTTTTAATCAGCTTAATGCTGAGTTCTTATTATTTAGAGAATAAAAATCAGCAACAAAATTTTGAAGCATTTCAAACTAAGTTAATAAGTGACAAGCAAACGTTACTAAGTACCGAAATTGAAATTGCTAGCAAAATTGTTCGCTATCAATTAGCAAATGGCTCTGAGCAAGATGCTAAAAACGCTTTAAGAGACTTAACATTTGGCCAAGGTGGTTACTTTTTTATATACGACACCAATGGCATTAGTGTTTTTCATGCATTACTAGGTGATGCTATTGAAGGGCAAAACAAAATAGGGATGACTGACCCTAACGGTAAAAAAATAATAGTGGGCTTATTAGAGCAAGCTAGAAAAGGCGGTGGCGCTTTTAACTATCATTTTCAAAAACCAAATACCACAGGCTTAGTTGAAAAGATGGGCTATGCAGCAATGATACCAGGCACAAACTGGATGATTGGTACTGGCGCATATATGGATGATATAGACGCAGAGCTACTTAAATACCAAACAGCAATGCAAAAGCACATGAATGATAAGGTAATGACCTTATTATTAATTGCTTTATTTTGGGTTGTTTTAACAATTATATGTGCGTTAGTTGCCGCAAATACAATGGTAAAACCAATACAGCGCATGGCGCAAAGCCTTGACGATATTGCAAAAGGTGAGGGCGACTTAACCAAGCGTCTAGACATTGATACTAACGATGAAATAGGCCAACTTGGCGAAGCATTTAATATGTTTGTAAGTAAGCTACATGGCATTATTGCTAATGTGGTTGATGTAACACACGATGTAAAAACAGCTTCTGGTGACATAAATACACAAACACGATTAATTGAAGACAAGTTACTTAATCACAATCATGAAACAGATCTTGTTGCGACGGCTATTACCGAAATGTCGGCTACTTCTCATGAGGTGGCTCAAAATACAAACCAAGTGGCAGAGTCAACTCAAGCGGCAACGCAAGAAGTTGCTAAAGCTCAAGAGTGTGTTGATATTTCACTCAGTGAGGTGTCCAATCTAATGGGCGAGATAAACCTAGCCGCTGAACAGGTTGATTCACTCAGTGATCAATCTAAAAAGATTAATAGTGTACTAAGCGTAATTGGTGGAATTGCCGAGCAAACAAACTTACTTGCACTCAATGCTGCAATAGAAGCTGCGCGAGCAGGTGAGCAAGGCAGAGGGTTTGCAGTTGTAGCCGATGAAGTAAGAAGCCTAGCAAGTCGTACTCAAGTTAGCACACTAGAGATTAGTGAAATGTTGAGTGAGCTACATAATTTAGTATCAGATGCAGTTGCAGCAATGCAAGCAAGCCAAAGTAGTTGTAATCGCTCTGTTGAATCCTCTCGTGCTATTTCAGAAAGTTTAGGCGCTGTAACAAGCTCAGTTAGATCAATTAACGACATGAGCACACAAATTGCGACAGCGGCGCTGGAGCAAAGTAGCGTTACAGAAGAAATAAACCGTAATGTATTTGCTATTCAAGAAATAGTTAATGAGCTAACTATTTCAAGTAAAACCACCTCTTCAGTTGGTCAGCATTTAGCTGGGCGTGGTGAAAGCTTAGGACACTTAGTTGGCCAATTTAAAATTTAACAAAGCTTAAAGCCCTACACTAAAAGCCGCTAATAGCGGCTTTATTTTTGTGGGCGATTTTTTATAAAAATTATTGAATTTTTTGTATGCGTTAAGGTCTATCAGCATGCAAATATACTTATACAGTGGAATAACCATGCAAAACATGCCATCAATTAAACGTTGTACTCGAGAAGAGTTAGCGCCAGAGCAAGATTTGGGGCGTTTAGTCTCTTTTTTACGTTCGAGATTAGCCATTCATGTTGATGCCAAGTTACTTCCTATGGACTTAACTTCTGCGCAATATATTGTGGTTGTACTACTTGCGAGAGAGTCGGTTAATACGCTTGCAGGACTTTGCGAGTATATGGTTTATGATCGTGGCGCTATGAGCCGCTTATTAAACCGACTTGAAGAAAAAGGACTCATTATTAAAACGCAATGTGAGCTTGATAAGCGCTCAACTATTTTGTGTTTAAGTGAAAAAGGTAAAGCTCTTTGTCCTGAAATTATGCCTGTAGTGAACGAAGTCTATGCGCAAGCATTAAATGGTTTTTCAGAGCCAGAAAAAAACCAAATAATCGACTTACTATTCAAAGCTATAAATAATCTTGATTCACTGCCAGACTCCCCCCAAAAGTAGATTATCAATAAAATAGCGATACTGTTTCAATAGAAAGTTAGCGTGCTAATTAGTTGATCTGATTGTGCGCAGAATCTAACTTTGATAATATAGTTGCCTAGGCAATTAAAGTTATTATCTTGTTAGGTTTGTTATGATTGAAAATAATTTGTTAGTACAATTACAGCAGCAATATCCAGAACATACTTTTATGCAACATTACTTAAGTGTTGTCCATAAGGGACGTTTTGCTAACGCGATTGTGTATCGATATAAAGATAATGAATTTGATTTAATCGTTAAAGATTTTAGCCAAAGCCCCTGGTTTATCCGCAAAACATTTGCACGAATGTCGGTAAATCAAGAGTATAAAGGGTTGAGCCGTTTAGCAGAGCTTGATGCAGTTGCTAACCGCTTTTGTAGATTGTCGCCGATAGCGGTTGCTTATAACTATATTGAAGGCACGCCACTGCGCGCTTTAATTCATGAAGACAAAACACTACCTGTTAACTTTTTTAGTGCGCTTGAGCGTCAAGTAGCAAAAATGCATCGCAAAGGCATCGTGCATTTAGACTTGCGTAATATGGGTAATATTTTATGCGGCGCAGACGGTAAACCTTACTTTATTGATTTTCAGTCCACTATTAGCTTTTCTCGTTTTCCACGTTGGTTGCAACGCTTTATGCGAGGATCTGACATGTCAGGCGTATATAAAGCATGGAATAAATTGGGTGAGCAGCCTCTGCCACAAAAAAAGCAAGACTATTTAGAGCGCTTTAATCACGTGCGTAAACGCTGGATTTTTAAAGGTTACCCAATACAGCGTGGCTATGCGTGGGGCGCTGCACTTATTACTCAATTTGTAGATTCTGACTTAGTACGAAATATTACTGATAGACTTTAATTTAAAGCATAAACCGTAATTTAAAAACACCTAATTCATTGTGTGATTTTGCCCATATTAGCCTAGCTAATATGGGATTTTTTTTTATTATAAGTAATCCCTTTAGTTTGCTTACTTGTTGTTTAATCCCTCAAAAATAATTCCTTTTACTGTTTTTTTAATTTTTTAAAATAAATATTAGTACTGCATTTAGTTTGCCCATACAATGCGCAAAAATAGCTTGCGCATGCTTAATAAGTTCACGTTTTTTCTGCAATTTTTTATTGTTCAAGTAGACTATAAATAATGTGCGCTTTTAAATTTTAAGGTTTTAAGATGATTGAGTATCCGGTAGACCAACTTCCACAGCTCATAAATGATTTATTGCAATGCGATACAACAGAACGCAAAAATAAATTATTAGCAGATGCGCAGTTAACGCTTTCAACAGAGCACCTGTCATTACTTTTTGAGGCGATACCAAAAGAACAACGACTTGAAATTTGGCAGTTGCTTGATGAAGACACGCAACACGAAATTTTTGTTAATTTAAGTGAAGATAGTTGTTTGTGGTTGCTACAAACGCTAGAAGACACTGAGGCTTTTAAACTTCTTGATGAAGTTAATGTAGAAGAGCTACTGGAACTTGAAGAAGTTATACCAGAGCGATTTGTTGAGTATGCAAAAAAGCAACTCGATGAAGCGCAAACCAAACAATATGATTTAGCGCAGCAATACCCGCCAGAGCAATTAGGTCACTGGTTAGGTTTTGACTTTTTAAAAGTATCGGAGAAGCTAACAGCCGGTGGTGCTAAAAAATTGCTACATAAAGGTTTACCGCAATACAGTGAAGTTATTTATTTAGTAAGCCGCAAGGGTAGTTTAATAGGTGAGGTTGCGGTAAATGATTTAATAAAAGCCAGCGACACCGATAATTTAATGACATTGGCAAATCATGACTTTTCATCGCTCCATGCTGATGATGATTTATATGAAGCGGCAGAAGTGGTGATCCACAGTGAAAAAATGGCACTGCCAGTGGTTAATGCTGATAACAAATTACTTGGGCGATTAACCATTGCCTCTGCTTATGAATTACGACAAGAAATTGCTGATGAAGCAGCCGCTAAAGCCGGTGGTTTACGTGAAGACGAAGACCTGTTCGCAAGTGTGCGAAAAAGTGCTAAAAACCGTGGTATATGGTTAGGTATTAATTTAGCAACTGCCTTTTTAGCGTCGTGGTTTATCGGTTTATTTGGCGCAACGATAGAACAAGTTGTAGCATTAGCGGTATTAATGCCAGTGGTCGCCTCTATGGGGGGAATTGCAGGTAGTCAAACATTAACCGTTATTGTGCGAGGTTTAGCGCTTGGACAGGTTACAGATTCAAACCGTAATGCGTTGCTTAAAAAAGAGCTGCGTGTTGGCGCTGTAAATGGCTTGGTATGGGCGTTTGTAATCGGCCTACTTACCTTTTTATGGTTTAACGACTTAATGCTTAGTATTACGATTACGGTAGCCATATTATTGAATTTAGTGGCCGCGTCACTAGCAGGTGTTGTTATTCCGTCTATTTTAGACAAAATGAAAATTGATCCTGCGTTATCTGGTTCGGTAATTTTAACTACCGTTACCGATATTGTTGGGTTTGTTACCTTTTTAGGTTTAGGCAGTTTATTGCTTTTATAAGCCTTATACCAATTCGCTTAATTAAGTGAATTGGTATTACTAACAGGAAAATACAATGACCTTTGAAGTCATGATTTGGTGTGCAATTGCTTTGTGTATTTCACAATCGGCAATATTTTCGGGCTTAAACTTAGCGTTTTTTTCACTAAGTAGGCTTCAGCTTGAAATGGAAAGTGCAAAAGGGAACGAGGCGGCCATAAAAGTCATGGCCCTTCGAAACGACTCTAACTTTTTATTATCGACTATTTTGTGGGGTAACGTAGGTATTAACGTACTACTTACACTACTTTCTGATTCGGTATTAATGGGCGCAAGTTCGTTTTTATTCTCAACTATCGCAATTACTATTATTGGTGAAATAACACCACAGGCTTATTTTTCGCGTAATGCGTTAAAAATGGCGAGCCTACTTTCGCCGTTAATTAAGTTTTATCAGTTTCTGTTTTATATAGTTGCTAAGCCAACTGCTTTAATTCTCGATGCATGGTTAGGTAAAGAGGGGATTACGTACTTTGCTGAAAGTGAGCTCAGAGGTATTATTCGCAAACACATAGAGGCTGAAGAAGCTGATGTTCAACATGTTGAGGGAATAGGCGCACTTAACTTTTTTAGCTTAGATGAAATAAGCGTAACCAAAGAGGGTGAGGTAATTGATCCAGACTCTATTATTGCTTTGCCTACTAAGCTTGATTTGCCTATTTTCCCAGACCTTACATTAACAACTGATAATGAGTTTTTACGCAAACTACATAAGTCAGGTTATAACTGGGTGATCATTACCAATGAAGACGGTTGGCCTTTATTAGTGGTAGATGCTGACGGCTTTTTAAGATCAGCGTTATTTGAGCCAGATACGTTTGACCCTTATCACTATTGTCACAGACCTATAATTGTTGCTGATGAAGCGATGCGTTTAAGTGAAGTGATTTTAAAAATACGGGCTAATCATTCTTTAGATAAATCGTTTGATGGGGCCATTGATCACGATGTGGTATTAGTGTGGAGCGATGTGAAACGCATTATTACCGGCGCTGATATATTTGGTCGGTTGCTCAAAGGTATGAGTGCACCAAAACTCGAACTGCATGAAAATACAGAGAATAAAAAGCCGCTGTAAAGCTGTCTCTTGATCACAAGTCTGACTCAAGAGATTTTGCTAAATCGTAGCCTTCCAGGATGGCTTGTAACTTAAGCCATCCTTGCCATAACACTTTCACAGATGCACGCCCTGTGCGCTTGG